>DATIYQ010000165.1:0-6515 GCA_035517515.1 Binatia bacterium | reverse complement strand
ACTTGTTGCAGTCCTTGCAATGGAATCCGCCGCATGGCGCCGGCTTCGCCTGCGCTCCTCTAAGATGGACGGGAAGGGATGAGTACGCTTCGCCTCCCGCAGAATCGTCGGCAGCCCATGTTCCCAGCACCTCCGCGCCGCGAATCACCAGGGGCCGGGATCACCGCATCGGCCGGGGCCGAGACGCGGCGAGAGCCATGAACCCTCAGCCAACCCAGTCGGCAAGGATCGCAGCGCCGGGCGCCCCTCCATCCGCTGAGCAGGCTCGATACCGCGTGCTCCTCCTCTCGATCGTGCTGCTTGCCTTTCTGTTGCGCGTGTGGGGCTTCTCGCGGCTGGGTCTTGCGCATTACGACGAAGGGGTGTACACGCTCAGCGGCTTCTGGTCACTCGGCGGGACACAACAGGGATTGCTTTATCCCTGGCAGAAATTTTTCTCTCCTCCGGGCTACTTCCTGCTGGTGGGAGTGGTCTTTCGCCTGCTGGGCCGCGCTTCAGACCTGGCGGCAATCGCCATCAACATATTCTTCGGCACGGCCACGGTCTGGCTGACGGCCTGGATGGGCCGCAGGTGGTTCGGGGCTGCCGCCGGATTGTTTTCTGCCGGGGTAGTGGCGCTCAGCCAGTTCCAGATCGCTTTTTCGCGCACCGCGCTCACGGACACTTCCTTCGGCTTCTTTTTCCTTCTGGCGCTCGCGCTCGCGGCCATGGCCATCGAGACCGGCCGGCCCTGGCACGCCGCGTTTGCCGGCCTGGCCATCGGCGCCGCCTGGAATATCAAGTATCACGGCTGGCTCCTGATTCCGCTGGCCTCGGCGGTGATGGCGTTGGAGGTGCTCCGCTCACGCGGCGACGGCGAACGGCGGAAGCGCTTGTTGCTGAGCTGGGCGCTGATGGTATCGGCCGCCGCCGCCTGCTTCCTGCCCTGGGTGGTGTACTGCAACCGCTCCCTGGGCGGCTATCTGACCATCGAAAAATTCCACACCCGCTACCTGGATTTCCACTGGCTTCACAATCTGGTCCAGCAGGCCGGGATGCAGCTTTTTTTTGCCGGCTGGTTGAGCCGCCTGGCTCCTGCGGCCGGTTTTCTCGTCGTGTTGGCGTTTCTTCCGAAACTCAGAATTGCGCGATTCACTGTGATTCCTGCTCTGTTTCTGATTCTGCTGGCGCTGGGCGCGTCCACGGGCGAACTGGGAGCTTGTCTCGCCCTGGCGCTTCTGGGCGCGCGCAATCTCTGGAACAGCGATCAACCGTTTGGACGGCTCCTGCTGATCGCGCTGGCGGCGTTCTTCATCCTCATTCCCTGCTACACGCCCTATGCGCGCCTGGTCCTGCCGTTTTCCCTGCTTGCTGCCGTCGCTGCCGGCCCGGGCATCGCCGCGGGACTTTCTTTCTTAAACCCGCAAGACCAGGGCGGTCAGGCTGCCGATCGCTCGGCCACGAAAGCGAGGGCGCTTCTGGCTCTGGGCTCACTGGCCACGGCAGCGGCCCTGTGGACGATCAGGCCGGCTGAGCCGTGGCTGTGGCCGCCGCGCGGCGGTGGGCGCGAGGCCGTCTCGAAAATGGCGGAGCTGGTTCCCAAATCCAGCGTGATCTTTGTGGACACCGCTCCGGAAGTGGCTTTTTATTTTCAGCAGGCCGGCTTCACCACCTTTTGCACCAACAGCCTGGCGTATATGGGCGAGCGGCCCAACCCCTTCACCTACCAGACGGCGGCTCCGGTGTTCATCGTGGCGGGGTACTACGGCCGCCAGCAGGGAGATTGGGAGCCTACCCTCCGGCAAGCCGCGGTGCGATTTCAACTGGTGATGCGCGCGGCATTTGAACCAAGCGAAATCCGCCTGCTGGACGATTTCCCCGCGCGTGAAGCTGCCGCCAACCGGCCGCAGCTCGAAGGGCAGTATGACCTGTATCTTTACCGGTTCTTGCCGGAGGCCCAGCCCGCGGCAAATCTAGGCACGCGGCCCTGAATCAGGCTGTTCTCATCGCCCGCGGCTTGCTCGCCGTGGCTAGTGGCAGCCGCAGGAGCGAGGTGTGCAGGCGCAGGAGCTGGCGCTGGAAGTGGAACTCTCCGCCGCGCCCGCCGGCTTCGGGCTGCTGAACGTGGAAAACTGCAGCTTCTTCCGCCCGCTGCCGCACTTGGGACACTCCACGCGTTCCGCGCTGGAGCGCACCAGATGCTCATAGGTGTTTTCGCAATCCTGACAGACGTATTCGTAGATGGGCACGGGCTGTCTCTCCGCTCAATCCGCGATTCCAGCGTGCATGGACCCGGCTTCGTAGGGGCGCTGCTTGCTCCGCCCCTCACCGAGGGCACAGCGAGCAACGCCCCTACGTATTCTATCAGGAAGGGGACGCGGATTTCCGCAACCAGCGCCGCCCCGCGGCTCAAGCGCTGGCCGCGGGCTTCTGGAGAAACCTCCGCGCCCCCTCCACCAGCAGCCAACTGGCCGGCAGAAACGTGGCCCACAGGATGGGATTGCGGAACCGCTCCTGATATCCCGTCAAGTAGTACACCGGCGGAAACAAGACCAGCCAGAGCAGGCAGGCAACCGCCGCCGGGCGCTCGCTCCTCCACAGCAGGAACAATCCGGGAAGGCTGAGCACAGTGAGCACGCTCACCAGCAGGCGCCGCCGCGGCACATCCCCCGATTGCTCCCACGGATACCGGATCAGCCGCGGGATCCAGAAGGTCTCAAATCGTTCCGCGGTCAACTGCAAAAACCGCCGGGGATGGCCGGCGCTCCACTCCACGGCCTGCCGCAAGCGCGTCCGGTCGTACTCCACCTCTCCCTGTTCCACCACCTTCTGGGCTTCGGAGAGGCTCTCATTGGGGTGCTGCGGCGCGAAGCAGCGCGTGTAGCGGTCCAGCTCGAAGGAATAGCTGGCGCAATCGTTGTTGGAAATGGCCAGTTGCAGGCCCAGGTTATCGCGCACGAAAATGACGTGGTGCAGCTGCGCATAGTCGCGGACCACCCACGGCGCCACCACCGCCAGCGGCACCAGCGCCAGCGTTAGGATTCCGCGGCCGGCTGCGCGGCGCGAAAAATAGAGCCACGCCAGCAGCGCCCCCAGCACCACAATGCCCGCGGGATTGAACAGCAAGGAAACGCCCCACAGCATCCCGCTCAGCACCATCCGGCGCTGCGAGGGCTCTCCGGGTCCTGAGGGCGAGCTCACGCAAGCCAGGAGCAGCGTCACCAGTCCGTAGGGCGTCGCATCCCACAGATCGAATTTGGGAATCCCCGCCGCGAGCCACAGGCATCCGGCCACAAATCCCGCGGCATATCCCATCCCCAGCCGCCGCGCGGCCCAGGGAAACAGCGCAATCTGCAATGCCATGAAGAGGGTGGCGCACCACTGCAGAGCGAACGCGCCACGCGGTCCGGCGCCGAACCAGTGGATCAACAAGCCGAGAAATGCGGGATAGGCCGGGGGAATCAGCGCCGTGGGGCCGGTCTTGAGCGGGTAGTAGGGATCCGCGAAGGTGCCGTGCTCGGCGAGCGAATCCGCCACCGCCAGCGATTCGTATCCCGTATCGCGAAGCCGGCTCTCCGAGTGATACCCCACCGGATAGGCCATCACCGCCAGCACAAACAGCAGCAGGCAGCCGGCCACGGGGAGCAGCTTCTGTCTGTTCACGGGTGCGCAGGAATATTGGAGAGTGGCCCGCGGGAATTGTCAAACGACGCGGCACGGGGCGTTGCCACGCCCGTCAACCGGACGGCAGAGCTGCGGCGTTTGAGAAGAAGAGGACGAGCCGGAATGCCCGTTCGGCTTAGTCGCCGGCGACGAGTTCGTTTTGCGGCGCCTTGGCCGGCCGTGCCGATGCCGCGGCCGCGCTTGCCGCCGGTGCCGGAGCGATTCCGTGCGTCGGACCGCCGATCTGCACCAGCGACTCGGGAGTCTTCTTCAGCACCATCTCTTCGTAGATGGCGCGAACCTTCTGCGCTTCTTCCCAGGCCTTCTTCCGCCGCGCGCGGTCTTCTTCCGCGGCAAACGTCGGCACGTCATCGTCCGAATGCGCCCGCACCCGCGCCGCGTCGTCCGCGTTGATCTTCAGCGAATGCTCGTAGGTGCCCAGGTCCACGGCCTTGCCCTTGGCAAAAATCTCGTGCTTCCCGTGCTCCTTGTACCACTGGGCCACGGTCGCGTTCTTGTGCATGTTTTCGATGATCTTCCGCCAGCCGATCCCGGTGTTGTAGGCGCAGAAGGAAATCTCCCCCTGCTGCGTCGCGTAGGGGATGATGCACATCTCCGTCCGCCGGAAGTCGTAATTGAACAGGTCCTGGAACCACATCCCGGCGATGAACAGGAAGTTCCAGGGGTCCTGCCGGCGCTTCATGGCGTCTTCGTAGGTGCGCTGCGGGCTGGAGGCGCCGTACCTCTTGTCTGCGTCCTTGGAGAGCGCGAACGACTTGTCGAACTTCCGGAACAGGTCGATTAGCGCAAAGCTCTTCGGCGCTTTGAACGGCCGGTAATTGCGCAGCAGCGCCAGCGCCATCATCACTCCCGAAAGCTTGCGCCCGCGGCCCGCGTCGGTCACCGCCTGCACGTCTTTGGTCAATTGCGGGATGTCCAGGAAGGCCGGTACCGGAGCCCATTCCTTGGTCTCTTTATTGATCATCACCGCCGTGCCCACCCCGCAGTTCGGGTGGCAGCCGCAGTTCAACTGGCCCCACTGCGCGTCCTGGCCCTTCATGTGGTCGGCGAAATCGCTGAACGCGCCCATCAGGGAGATGGGAAACCAGTCCCGCGTCGGCTGGATATGGCCCACCTGCTGGCTCACGTCCTTGGCCAGGTGCGAAAGCGTATAGCGCTGCTTCAGCCGCCGCTCCGGTGTGATGTCTTCGTCGCGGCCCGTGAAGCTCACCGGCTGGAAGCTCACAAACGAAATTTTCTTGGGGTTCTCCATCGCGAACTTCACGATCGGTCCCACCTGATCGTTGTTCAAGTTGTTGACGATGGTGGTCACCAGCACGATCTCCACCCCCGCTTCGTGCAGGTTGTGGATGGCGCGCAGCTTCACGTCAAACAGGTTGCCCACTTGCCGGTGGCTGTTGGCGTCGTTCCCGATGCCGTCGAACTGCAGATACACGTAGCGCAGCCCCGCATCGAACGCTTCCTTGCAGAATTCCTTGCTCTGCGCGAACTTGATCCCGTTGGTCGCCGCCTGCACGCTGTTGTATCCCACCTTGCGCGCATAGCGCACCGCATCGGCAAACCGCGGGTGCAGCGTAGGCTCGCCCCCGGAAAACTGCACGCTCATCTGCCGCTTCGGCTTGATGGAAATCGCGTTGTCCAGAATCTCGGTGATGTCTTCCCAGCTCAGCTCGTGGACGTACCCCACCTGGTTGGCGTCCATAAAGCACGGGTCGCACATCATGTTGCAGCGGTTGGTCAGGTCCACGGTCAGCACGGAGCCGCGTCCGTACCGGATCGTGCTGCTCCCGTGATTATGCAGGGAAGCGTCGGAGTGCGCCGGCAGGTCGCGCCCGGGGAAGTTCTTCTCAATCCATGAAAGAAACTTCGAGTCCACCGCCATCATGTCTTCGTAACGGCCGTGGATCGGACACTCCTTCACCATCCACACCTCGCCGTCCCGCTCGATGATGTGCGCCTTGATCTCTCCCACCTTCTCGTCCAGCAGGTCCCGCCAGTCTTTCTTGCCGGTAAGGATCGCGTTGCGCGCTTCCTTCACACAGTCCGGGCACAGCGAGTCGGTCTCCCGCGGCCAGCCCAGCGTGGGCTTGGACTTCTCCCAGGACTTCAGCAACGGCTTGTCCGTCCAGCTGGGCTTGATGGAAGGTTTCCGATTGCGCTCGGCGAAATACCGGATGGAGCGAAAGGCCGCGCCCGCGGTCTTGGCCACCACAAAGTCAGTTACCTTCAACACGCGCGACGCTACGCCAGCATTCCTCGGCATGAAAGTCCTCTCCTCCCTGCCGCATGCAGGGGCCCCACGGCTGCCATGCGCTGCCCGGAGGCATCCCCCTGCCCAGGGCCAAAGCGCACACAAAGCTAGACTTACCCGTGGTCCAGCCTGCCCGCTTTCGGCGTCCCCGTCCACCCGAAATTGCCAAACGGTTGCTCTGGAAGGCTGAACGGGGATTGGCAGCAGCGAACGGGGACACCAGGAGGCCTGGCCCAGGCGGGCTGACCGCTCGGAATCCAGAGGCGCGGAGGGATCGCCTCTGCGACCCTATTCGTTCAGGATCGGTTCCAGCACCCCAATGGCAAAGTGGGCCACTCGGGGCGCCCCCTCGTCCAACTGGAGCCAGCGGACCACGCAATGGGTATCCAAATATTTCGCCACCTGGGACTCGCTGATCTCCAGGTGCTCCGCCAGCCGGCTTCGCAGCGCGGCCTCGCTCTCCCAGTTGCGCCCACGGCTTCGGCCTCCGCGGTCCGAGCGCGTCAGCCGGCTGATCTCGATGCGCAGCGTATCGCAAGCGCTGATGTAGTAGTGCGTGGTCAGGTCGGAATCGGAAAGCAGCAGCACTCCCGGTCCGGCT
>DATIYQ010000164.1:0-27231 GCA_035517515.1 Binatia bacterium | reverse complement strand
GGCTCGGGAGTGCCTTCAATGTCCCGGTGGCCCTGCATCACCGGGGAGCCGGGAAGGCCGGCGCCCCAATCCGTACCTTTCGGCAGGTAAATCATCAGGTGGGACATGTTGTGGCCGTCGTCATCGGTCAGGTACGCCTCTTTCGACATCATGAAGGTCATGGCTCCGGGCTCGACCGCGGGCAGTTCCTTTCTGTCGGATAACGCTTTGGCGCGCTCGGACATCTGGTCTCTGGAAAGTCCCGCCAGCGCCCACTCCGCCCTTTTGAGGATGAGCGGCAGGATGCCGCGCACCGCCTGCGGATTGTAGCAATCCGGACCGCGCAGTTTGGGGTTCCAGAACTCCGGGGAGTCGAACGGGGAATTCCACGCGCGTTCCACCACGCAGATGAAGCCGTTCTTGCCGGTGACCGCGGTCTCGTAACCATGCTCCCCGAGCACCAGGACGCCGGCATCATTCGAGATGGACGCGGGGGCCGCGGTGCGCGCCAGGGCGATTTCTGCATCGCGCTCCATGCGGTATTGCTCGATGGGGGCCATGCGTGGGTAGGACGCTTTGGCGTCCTGCGCCCGGGCCGGCCGCCACGCGCCGGGCACCGCCACCAGCGCAAAGCTCATCGCACAGAGCGTGCTTACAAGTCTCGGATGCATGGTCCCCCCCTGAACTCTGGGATTGTGATTCAAGTTTTCAGCGGCGGGTTGTGAGGGAGATCCCGGGCGTCCGTCCAGCAGTTCGTTTGCGGTTTGTGGGAAAACTGTGTGGCGGCTGGCGGTCTGTCTTCTGGGGTGGAGAAGCTCCGCGGGACAAATTCAAGGCCGGGGAAAAAGCTTCATACACGCAATTACGGCATACGGGGAGCCCGGCGTCGAGCGTGCCTGCGCAGGCGGGCCTGGCTGGTCCTGTCCACCGCAAAAGCGGCGTCTAGACGCCGCACTCCATATCAAGGCGACCAACCCCATCAATCGGCGTGGAGTGGTCAAGCAAGGACCGTTGGCGTTCAGCTTGTGCTCGTTGCTACCGTGATCGGGCGAGTTGCAAGGGCTTGTCCGGCGCAATAGCCCGACGCCCAGGCCCACTGGAAATTGAATCCGCCCAGATGGCCGGTGACGTCCACGACTTCGCCGATAAAGAACAGGCCGGGCACTTTGCGGCTTTCCATCGTTTTTCCCGAGAGTTCCGCGGTATCCACACCGCCCGCGGTCACCTCGGCTTTTTCATAGCCTTCTGTGCCTGCGGGCAGGACCTTCCAGTGGTGCAGTTCGCGCTCCAGGGCGTCGAGGGAGTGGTTGGTCCAATCCACCGGGGGATGCAGTTCCAGCCAGCGGTCGGCCAGGCGCTGGGGAAGGAGTTCGCGGAGCGCGCTTCTCGCTGCCGCCGGATCGCGGCGTGCGTGCGCGTGGCGCAGCGGCGCCGTCCACTCCCGGTCCGGCGCCAGATCAATCACCAGCGGCTCCGATTTCTGCCAGTAGGAAGAGGCTTGCAGGATGGCAGGACCGCTCAGGCCGCGATGCGTAATCAGCAGGCTCTCGCGGAAGCGCCCGGCGCCGCAGGAGGCACTCACCGGAGCAGAAACTCCGGCCAGGTCGCACCACGCCCGGCGGTCCTTTTCGGCGAATGAAAAAGGGACCAGCCCGGGACGGCACTCGCGAATGGCGATTCCAAATTGCCGGGCCAGGTCGTAGCCAAACGAGGTCGCGCCGGATTTCGGGATGGAAAGGCCGCCGGTGGCCACCACCAGCGTTGGCGCGGAAAACTTCACCTCGCCTGCGTCCATCTGGAAGCCCGGGCCGTGCCGGACCTCCCGGACCTGCACGCCCGTAAAGATCCGCACGCCGCCGCCGGCGCATTCCGCCTCGAGCAGCGTGACGATCTCCTTTGCCGAGCGGTCGCAGAAAAGCTGGCCGAGCGTCTTTTCGTGATAGGGGATCCCGTGCTTTTCCACCAGGGCAATGAAATCCGCGGGCGTGTAGCGCGCCAGGGCCGACCGGCAGAAATCGGGATTGGCGGAGAGGAAGTCTTCCGGGCGGCAATGCAGGTTGGTGAAGTTGCAGCGGCCGCCTCCGGAGATCAGGATCTTTTTGCCGATGCGGGGTGAGCGCTCCACCACCGCGACCCGCCGGCCGTGCTTTCCGGCTTCGATCGCGCACATCAATCCGGCAGCGCCGGCTCCCAGAATCACGACGTCGAAGGTGTGGGTCACAAGTGGCGGAGAAGCCCGCAAACTGCCGCGCCTATTGTACGCGGTCGCCGCCGCTCCCCGCGAACCTCACCCGGAGGGGGGCAGGACACGCCCGGAAATTGGTGGGCCTCTGCGCATGCACCGGTTCCGCATCTCCGCTATACTGGAAGGGCCAGTGCTCTCCGTAAACAACATCACCATGCGGTACGGCGCTCGAACTCTGTTCGAAGACGTCTCGTGCTCCTTTTTCGAGGGGCGGCGCTATGCCATCACCGGTCCCAACGGGGCGGGGAAGACCACGCTGATGAAGATTCTGGCCGGGGAACTCGAGCCCACCAAGGGCACGGTGACCCGGCCGAAAAAGCTGGGCATCCTGCGCCAGGACCAGTTCGCCTTTGACGAATTCCGCGTGCTGGACACGGTGATCATGGGCAATCCGCGGCTGTGGCAGGCGTTGGAGCAGCGCGAGGCGCTGCACGCCACGCCGCACGAGGCGCTGACGGACGCGGACGGCATGCGCCTGGCGGAACTCGAGTCCGTGGTCGGCGAAGAGAACGGCTACACGGCGGAGGCGGACGCCGCGGTGCTGCTGGACGGCCTGGGGGTGGAGGCCGCGCTGCACGAGCGCAAGATGCGCGAGATCCAGGGCGGACAGAAAGTGCGCGTGCTGCTGGCCCAGGCGCTGTTCGGCAATCCCCCGGCGCTGCTCCTGGACGAGCCCACCAACCACCTGGACCTCGATTCCGTCCACTGGCTGCAGGATTACCTGTGCGCTTACGAAGGCGTGCTGATTGTGATTTCGCACGACCGGCACTTTCTAAACAGCGTCTCCACGCACACCGCGGACATCGACTACCAGACGGTGATCCTCTACACCGGCGGATACGACGAGATGGTGATGGCCAAGACGCAGATTCGCGCCAGCATCGAGGCGCAGAACGCGCAGCGCGAAAAGAAGATCGCGCAGCTCAACGAATTTATCGCGCGCTTCGGCGCGGGCACGCGCTCCGCCCAGGCCACCTCCCGGCGCAAGGAAGTGGAGCGGCTGCAATCTTCGGTGCTGGCCAAATCCAACATTCAGCGGCCCTTCATCCGCTTCGATCAGAAGAAGCCATCGGGGCGCCACCCCCTGGAATTCAAGAAGCTTTCCAAGTCCTATGGCGAACTGAAGGTCCTGCAGCCCTTTACGGCCAGCATCGAGCGCGGAGAAAAAATCGCGCTGATGGGGCGCAACGGGGCCGGCAAAACCACGCTGCTCAAGGCGCTGATTCGCAATGCTCCAGGCTTTCTGGACGAGGCGGAACGGCAGTTCGTGCACACCGGCGGCTCGGTCCACTGGGGCCACGAAGTTTCGGTGGGCTACTTCGCGCAGGACCACACCGATTCCATCACCCCGGGCCTGACCGTGCTGGACTGGCTGCACCAGTTCGATCCCATCGCCACGCAGGGCGAGTTGCGCGGCCTGCTGGGGCAGATGCTGTTCAGCGGCGAGGACGCGCTCAAGCAGACCCAGGCGCTTTCCGGGGGCGAGTCCGCGCGGCTGATTTTCTGCCGGCTGATGCTGCAGAAGCCGAACTTCCTGGTGCTCGACGAGCCCACCAACCACCTGGACCTGGAAGCCATCGTGGCGCTCAACATCGCGCTGCAGCGCTACACGGGCACGGTGCTGCTGGTGACCCACGACCACGACGTGATTGACGAAGTGGCCACGCGCATCTGGCACATCGAAGGCGGAAAGGTGGAGGACTTCAAGGATAACTACGCCGCGTATCTGGCGGCCACCGCGGTGGCCGTGCGCTAGGCGCTCCTTTCCAGGCAAACCCGGCGCCGTTGCCAACATCCTATGGGCCAGGCGCCAGGGAACAAATCCGCCCTCCCGCGCGAATACACGGAAGAAGCGCGATGACCACCTCCCGACACGTGCTGCGCCGGTTGCCCTTTATGCTTCGCAGCCACCCGCGCCGCGCCGGCGCGTGGCTCGCCGCGGCGCTGGCTGGAAGTTTTCTCGCCGCAGGTCCGCTCCGCAGTCAGCAAAACCCGCCGGCCCCGCAAAAGCCGCAGATATCCATCGAGGTGAAAGTGGTGAACGTGCTGGCCACGGTGCGCAACCAGCACGGCGACATCATGTTCAACCTGGACAAGAGCGACTTCCTGCTCGAAGAAGACGGCCACGAGCAGGCCATCACCTATTTCGCCCGCGAACTGGATTTGCCGCTCACCCTGGGGCTGTTGGTGGACACCAGCATGAGCCAGCGCACGGTGCTGGGGGAAGAGCGCAAGGCCAGCAGCAGTTTTCTCGACCATCTGCTGCGTCCGGAGAAGGACAAGGCTTTCCTGATCCATTTCGACCATGAGGTGGAATTGCTGCAGGATCTGACCGCGTCGCGGGACAAGCTCGAGCACGCGCTCTCCCTGCTCACCACCCCGGAATGGGGCGGTGGGGGAACCTCGCGAGGCGGCGGAGCGGGCGGCGGCGGAGCTTCGCGCGGCGGGCGCGGGCATGGCGGCGGAGGCACACTGCTCTATGACGCGGTGTATCTCGCCTCGAACGAGCTGATGAAAAAGCAGGCCGGGCGGAAGGCGCTGATCATTCTTTCCGACGGCGTGGACCACGGCAGCAAGGAAACCCTTTCCGGCGCCATCGAATCCGCACAACGCGCGGACACGCTGGTCTACTCCATCCTGTTTGTGGGTGAGCAGAGTTATCCCGGGGGGCGCGGCTACGGGGGTTACCACGGCGGCATGGGCGGCGGCCGCCGCTATCCCCAGGAAGACCGTCCCGACGGGAAAAAGGTGCTGAAGCAGCTCTCCGCGGAAACCGGAGCGCGCCTGTTTGAGGTCTCCAAAAAACTGCCCATCGATCAAATCTACGCCCAGATCGAGCAGGAACTGCGCAGCCAGTACAGCCTGGGATACACGCCCGTAGGGCCGGATGCCGCCCCCGGCTATCACCACCTCACGCTGCGCACGAAACAGAAGGATACGACCGTGCAGGCCCGCGCCGGCTTTTACGCCGAGCCGTAACGACTTGGGGCCGCCGTAACGGCGTAGGGGCGCTGCTCGCTGCGCCCTCTTTCGGTGGTATGCAGGGCGGGGCGGCAGAGAGGGGAGACCGGAGGGCGCAGCAAGCAGCGCCCCTAAGGTCATGCCAGGAGCACGTCGCGGATGCGGGCGGCGTAGTCCGCGCCCCGACGAATGGCGCGCGTGCGTATGGGGCGGGCGAGATTACTCCACGATCTCGAAGCGGTAGTCCTCGATCACCAGGTTGGCCAGGACGTCGCGGCTGATGCGTTCCACCTGCTTCTGGGCTTCTTCGCGGGACATGCCGTCCAGGTCCAGCACAAAGAATTTTCCCTGGCGCACCTCCTGCACCGCCGCGTAGCCCAGCGAGGCCAGGGCGTGCTGAATCGTTTTGCCCTGCGGATCCAGCACGGTTTGTTTGGGCATCACCCAGACGTGAGCTTTCATTTGTTTTCCTGCTCCGAGTATAACAGTCCCTGAGCGGCCAGCGCACGGCGCAAGGACGCGGCCAGCGCTTCTTTCTCCTTCTCCGGCAGGAACGCGTAGCGGAACCCCTGTTCCGCGATTTTGGCCAGATCTTGCACGCCGAGCCCCGCTTCCGCGGCCGCGCCATACTCCCTGTCCAGGCTGGTATCGAACATTCCCGGATCGTCCGTGGAAAGCGTTACTGGAACTCCGGCGCGAAAGAGTTCCGCCACGGGATGCTCGCGGAGGCCCGCGCGGGGATTGCCCCGCAGCTTGCCCAACGCGCCGGTGCGCAGGTTGCTGGCGGGACAGACTTCCAGCGGAAGACCGCGCTCGGCGAGCAGGGCCATCAGCGCGGAATCCAGGGCAGAGGCGATGCCGTGGCCGATGCGCTCCGCGCCGAGCAACTCGATGGCGCGGCGCACTTCCTCCGGCCCGCCGATTTCGCCGGCATGGACCAGGGAATGCAGTCCGTGGCTCCGCGCAAAATCGTACACCGGGCGGAACTCTTCCGCCGGCACGGCCAGTTCGTCGCCTCCCATGCCGAATGCGACCACGCCTTCATCGCGGTGGCGCACGGCGGTCCGGGCCACCTCCGTGGCTTTTTCCGCGCCAAACTGGCGAACTACGTCGAACACCCATTGGACACGCAGCCCGGCGCCCGCCGCTTCCTCGCCCGCGGCCCGCAATGCGGCAAAAATCGCGGAAGGATTCTGCTGCCGCCAGAGCATCACGCCCACGGAAAGGGTGATCTCCGTGTACACCACGTTCTGTCCCCGCAATTCCTCGAAGAGCCGCCGCGCGATCAACGCATAGTCATCCGGCTGGCGCAGAAAGGAAGTCGCCCAGATGTAGGATTGAATGAATCCGTCGAAATCCTGGTAGGAATAACGCGCCGCCACTTCCTGCCGGGTCAGGGAGACTCCTTGCCGCGTGGCCAGCGCCATCACGGTTTCCGGCCGCATGGAACCTTCCAGATGCAGGTGCAGCTCGGCTTTGGGCCAGCGGCGGACGGTGTCTATGAGCGCTTCCATTGGCATGCGCGTCCCGCAGGTGCCCTCAGTGCGGGCCACGTAAAACACCGGCTGGCATTTTGAGGTGGATCGTTGCCCGTAAGAGCGCGGCGTCCACGGAAGGCAATCACCGCGCCGGCATCGCCGGCTTGCCGGCGTTGGTCCAGGCGCTCAGCCAATAGGAGCCAACCTCGGTGGAGGCATCGGAGAGCTGGCGGATCACCAGCGCCCCCGCCGTATTGTAAAAGCGGTCGTAATAATCGTCGGTGTAGTCCGGCAGATCGGCGTGCGCCCGGCGGTCGGCCAGCAGGATGGCTTGCAGCCAGGAATGCGCGGTCAGGCAGTCCTCGAATGCCCGGTCCGTGGGGTCGGAGACGAACATGGCATCGTTGGGTCGCACGTAGATGAACAGGGCAAAGCGGTCCACCAGGCTGGTGTCAAATCGCGAGTCCACGCCCGTTTGGTTCGTCAGGTGGCCGTCAAAATTATCGGTGGTGCTGAACGGGTCGTGGGCCTCGGAAACGTAAAACGCCAGCAGCGCCGCGTCCGGGCGCGCCTCATTCCAGTTGTGGTCCCGCAGGTCGTCCGTCAGCTTCTTGCTGTAGCGGCCGATTTGCCAGGGGAGCAGTCCGGCCGACTCCAGGGCCGCCCGCGTCACTTTCTTGACCGCGGCATTGTAGTCGCGGGGCAGCGCTTCGTAGGGAAAGCGGCCGAATTTGTCCAACTGGATGCGTTGGAAACGTATCTCGGTGGGGTCCTTGGCCAGCGCGTTCAGAGGATCGGTGACGTGTTGCGAGAGATAGGGACGGTTGGCTTCAAACCAGGGCCGCAGCTCAGGCGGCAGCGTATCGATGGCTTTGTTCACCACCAGGCGGTGGGCATTGGGTCCCCAGGCCGGGAGCGACGCGGGCAGCAGGATCAGCGCCGCGCCCAGGATGGCGGCCCGGCCGGCCCCGCGAATTCCCGTTCCACGCATCAAGCATCCTTTCGGAGATTGCGCAGGCCCACGGCCGCAAACGGCACGCCCAGCGCCAGCAATACCCCCGCCTGGGCCACGTGCGCCGTATCCGCTTCCAGCCCGCCGCGCAGCAGCAGCACCACCAGCACCACGCCCAGAGCAGCCAGGAGACCGGCCAGGCCAATGAGCGCGCGATCCGCCTTCACCAGGCACACCTGCCGGTGCGCCTGCGCCAGTTCCGCCCCGCTCGCGCTCCGCCGCACGCCGTAGGAAAGGTACAGCAGCAGGCCGATCACCAGCCAGATGATAAAGCGCAGCCAGTTTTCCACCGGCAGCCCCATCATCAGCACCAGGCAGCAGGCCACCGACCCGGGCGCCACGATCCACACCAGCGGCACGCGAAAGGATCGCGGGCGCCCCGCCTGCGTGCTGCGCAGGATCATCACCGCCAGCGAAACCAGCACGAAGGCAAACAGCGTGCCGATATTGGAAAGATCCGCCAGCGTGCCGATATCAAATATTCCCGCGGGAATCCCCACGAACAACCCGGCGATCCACGTGGCCACGTGCGGCGTGCGGAATTTGGGGTGCACCGAGGAGAAGGCGTCCGGCAACAGGCGGTCGCGCGACATGGCAAACCAGACGCGCGCCTGCCCGAGCTGGTAGACCAGCAGCGAGGAAATCATTCCGGTCAGCGCGCCAATGGTCACCCAGCGCCGCAATCCCTCCAGGCCGATGTTGTGCAGCGCGGTGGCCACCGGCGCCGCATCGCCGCGGAAAATCTGGAAGGGCTGAATGCCGGTGAGCACCACGGCTACGGAAACATACAGAATCGTGCACACCAGCAGCGAGAAAAGAATGCCCATGGGCAGGTCGCGCTTCGGGTTCTTGCATTCCTCCGCGGCCGTGGACACGGAATCGAAACCGATATAGGTGAAGAAGACGATGGCCCCGCCGGTCATCACCCCCTGCCAGCCGTTGGGCATGAACGGATGCCAGTTCACCGGGCGGATGTACTTGGAGGCCAGAAACACGAACAGCAGGATGGCGGCGAGCTTCACGCCCACCATGAAGGTGTTGGCGCTGGCCGATTCCTTGATTCCGCGCACCAGCAGCACGGTGAGAATCATCACCACCACGAATCCCACCACGTTGAAGTGCAGCGTCCATCCGCCCTCCGGCGTGTAGGCCGGCGTTCCCAGCTCCAGCGGGATGTTCACTCCGAATCCGGCGAACAGATCCTTGATGTACGCGGAAAAGCCCACGGCCACGGCCATGTTGGAAACGGCGTACTCGAGAATCAAGTCCCAGCCGATGATCCAGGCCACCAGTTCCCCCAGCGTGGCATAGGTGTAGGTGTACGCGCTCCCCGCGATGGGGATCATGGAGGCCAGTTCCGCGTAGCACAGTCCGGCCAGCCCGCAGGCCACCGCCACCAGGAAAAACGACAAGGCAATGGCCGGCCCCGCCCCGGGGCGCCCGGTCATCTCCACGTGCCCGCCGTGCAGCAGCACGGTGAGCAGCGGGGCTTTGAGCACCGAGGCTTTCTGCGCCGCCTCCCCGGCCGCGGCCGTGCCGGTGAGCACAAAAATGCCCGTGCCGATGATGGCCCCGATGCCCAGGGCGGTCAGGCTCAGCACCCCCAGCGTTTTCCGCAATCGCCGGTCCGGCTCCTCGGCGTCTGCCAGCAGCTTGTCAATGCTCTTGGTGCAGAAGAATTGTGAGTCCACGCATCCCCCGATGGCAGGATGCGAAACTGTACCTTGGAGGTGAGCACAGGCGCAAGGCGGGGCGGGGAATCGGCAGGCAATGGAAGGTGGTCACGCCCGCGCACAGCAACAGCGCGGCTAGACGCGCTCGAGGTTGGCGTAGCGCTCCACCAGCTTCTTGGTGCCGTGGTCCAGGAAGCTCACCGTCAAGTGGCGATCGTCGTCATCGCCTTCAACTTCGATAATCGTGCCCACGCCGTATTTCTTGTGCCGGACGCGCACACCCAGCAGCGGGTGGCTGGCTCCGCCGGATCTTTGCCCCCGGGATGCTCCACGTGCGCGCGGCGCCGCGGCGCTTCGGCCGGCGCCGTCCGCTGGAGATGCCCCGCGCCGCCCGCGGCCTTCCCCGTGCATGGGGATGCGATGCAGAAACCGGCGCTCCACCGTTTCTGCGTCGGGCACGTAGCGGCGCGCCTCTCCCGCGCCGGAGAGCGAGCCGGGCGCGGTTTCAATCAGCAACTCCGGGATCTCGAACAAAAAGCGTGAGGGTTGCGGCTCACCGTCCTCTGCGCCGCGGTATCCCGGGCGGTAGACCGCGCGAGTGAGCGTCAGCGTGTCCCGCGCGCGGGTCATGCCCACGTAGCACAGCCGCCGCTCCTCTTCGATCTCCGCCTCGCGCTTGAGCGAGCGCGCGTGAGGAAAAAGGCCCTCTTCCAGCCCGGCCAGAAATACGTGGTCGAATTCCAGGCCCTTGGCGCTGTGCAGCGTCATCAGCGTGACGCGGGCATTGGCGTCGAAACTGTCCGCATCGCTCACCAGCGCCGCGCGGTCCAGGAATTGCTCCAGGGATTCTCCGGCCTCCTCCGCTTCGCCCAGTGCGCTCACCAGTTCCTGCACATTGTCACTGCGCGTGGTGGCCCCCTGCGCGTCCTCCTGCTGGAGGTATTCGAGGTAACCGGTCCTTTGGAGCACGGCCTCGAGAAACGCGCCCGATGCCGGCGTCCCTCCCTCTCCGGCACGAAGCTCATCGCCTTCGCCGGAACTGCCCGCCGCGGCGGGCTCGCCGCGCGCGGCCAGCAGGGCGTATTCCGAGTTGAGGCTCTCCACCAGTGCGCGGAATTCCCGCAAGGGCGCCTGGGCGCGCCCGCTGGCTGCCAGGCCGGCGCCGATCGCGTCCCAGAACGAGCTGGAATTCTGCTGCGCCAGCGCGCGCAGCGATTCCACGGTGGTCTTTCCAATTCCGCGCGGCGGAATATTCAGAATGCGCAGCAGCGCAACATCGTCTCCCGGATTCCGGGCCACGCGCAGGTAGGCCAGCGCGTCTTTCACTTCCGCGCGCCGGTAGAAGCTGAACCCGCCCACCAGCCGGTAGGAGATGCTCTGGCGGCGCAGCGCTTCTTCAAACGACCGCGAGATCGCATTGGTGCGATAGAAGACGGCCAGGCGCGTAGCGCCATCCTCCCGCAGAATGCGCGCCAGTTCCTGGGTCACCCATTCCGCTTCTCCGGCGGCATCCTGGGCCTCGAAGAAACGGAGAGGCACGCCGGGACCGCGCGTGGCCTGCAAGGTTTTGCCGATGCGCGCCTGGTTGTGTGCCACCACCGCGCCCGCGGCGTCCAGAATGGACTGCGTTGAGCGGTAGTTCTGCTCCAGGCGGACGATCCGCGCGCTGGGGAAATCCTGCTGGAAGCGCAAAATGTGGCCCACGTCCGCCCCGCGCCAACTGTAAATGGACTGGTCTTCATCACCCACCACGCACAGATTCTCGCGGCCGGCCGGCGCGGCCAGCAGCCGCAGGATCTGGTACTGCAGCTTGTTCGTGTCCTGATATTCGTCCACATGCAGGTAGCGAAACCGCGCGCTCCAGGCCGCGCGCGCCGCGGCGTGTTCGTGGAGCACTTCGATGGCGCGCAGCAGCAGGTCGTCGAAATCGAGCGCCTGGGCGGCGCGCAGCCGCGCCTCATAGGCCGCGTAGATGCGCGCCCCGGCCCGCGCGCGGGCATCGCGCGCCTCCGCTTCCATCTGCGCCGAAGATACCCCCAGATTTTTTGCTCCGCTGATGAGTTCCAGCGCGCCGCGCGGCGTCAGCAGCTTTTCATCCACACCGAGCTGGCTGATGCCCAGCTTCACCGCGGAGAGCTGGTCCTCTTCGTCAAAGATGGTGAAATTCCGGGGAAGTCCCAGCCGCGGCGCCTCGCGCCGCAGCAGCCGCGCGCAAAAGGAATGGAAGGTGCAAATCCAGGCGTCCGCGGCCGTCCTGCCGCTGTCCGCGGCCAGCCGCGAAGCGCGCTCGCGCATTTCCCCCGCGGCCTTGTTGGTGAAGGTGACCGCAAGGATGCTTCCGGGAGCCACGCCCCCGCCGATCAGGTGCGCCACGCGATGCGTGATCACCCGCGTTTTGCCGCTTCCGGCGCCGGCCAGCACCAGCAACGGGCCCTCGGTTGTGGTCACGGCTTCCCGCTGTTGCGGGTTCAGTTTTTCCAGCAGACTCATGCAGGTGTTTGTCTTCCGATGTAAGGCGATGAATTGTAGTCGAGTGCGGCATTCCCGGCAAATCGCCCCCAATGCTGCGGCAACGCCGGCCGGCTATTTGGTTGCGGGGGCCAGGTCCACTTCAAAGAACAGCAGCCTCTCCTGGGGATTCACGTGGCGTACCTCCGGAAAATAGATGGTGGAGCGGGCGACCAGATCAAACTGCGCGCCGAGGTCGAAGAACAAAAACCCCTGAATGGTCCCGTGGGGCCCCACGAGATCCCCGAGCATTTGTGGAGCAAGCGCTGCACCCAGTTTCTGCACTTCTTTGGCCTTTTTATCTGAGCCGCCGGCCGCCCCGGGAACCGGCAGGCGCCGCGCGGTGGGATTCGGTCCCCCAGGATGGATGATCCGCGAAGCCGCTTCCAGAGCGGTGAGCGCCTCGATTTTTTGCCGCGATTGGCCGGGCGGCGAGACGCTCAGTTCGATGGGATCGAGCGACACCTGGATCGGACCATCGGTATTGTTGCGAAGATAGACTTCCACCGCCAGCAGGCCCGCCGCATACGGATTTTTCTTTCCGAACCTCGCCTCGCAGCGTTCCGCGGACAGATAGGGGTCCGCGGCGATGAGCAGGCCCTGATGCTCATCGTGTGCCGGTAGTTTGGCCGGATCCACCTCCGGCGCGCGCGTTTGCCCGCCGGTCCCCGGAATCATCCACGGGGCTGCTGCCAGCACCACCGCCAGCACCGCCAGCGCCCTGCCGGCATGGCGCATCCCGTTCCGCACGATTTTCGATTCCATCCCCGCCGCCTCTCTGCCGGACACTATAATAGAGAATCGCGCTCCACCGGCGGGGCGGGCATTTTGCCGCGGCGCGAAGCCTGGTCATGTATCCGCTCTACACTGCTCTGACGGCGCTGGGGACGCTGCTGTTGCTTCCCTATTTCGCGATTTTGCGCTGGCGACGGGGAAAACACTTCCACGGGCTGGCCGAGCGCCTGGGGTTTCTGCCCGGGACGCTCCGCGCCGCGGCCGGGCCGCCCGGCGAGGCGGTGTGGATTCACGCCGTATCCGTGGGCGAAGTGCTGGCGGCCACCGCGTTTGTCGCTGAGCTGCATCGGCGCTTCCCGGGCCGCCGCCTGGTGATCTCCACCACCACACCCGCCGGGCAGGCCCTGGCTCGCGAACGCCTGGCGCCCATCGCCGGGTCCGGCGCGGTCTTCTACTTTCCTCTGGACTGGCCGTTTGCCGTCTCCCGCGCCTTTCGTGCCGTGCGTCCCTCGCTGGTGGCCGTTGTGGAGACGGAAATCTGGCCGAACTTTCTCCGCCAGGCGGAGCGCCGTGGTGTTCCCGTGGTGTTTGTGAACGGCCGCATCTCGGCGCGCTCGTTCGCGCGCACCCGCCGCTGGCAGTGGCTGGCTGGAGGATTCTTCCGCCGCGTGCTGGGCGATGCCCGGCTCTTCCTGATGCAGAGCGAATCGGACCGGCAGCGCATCCTCGCTCTCGGAGCGGACCCGGCCAGCGTGCGCGTGACCGGAAATCTGAAGTACGACGTCGCCCCGCCTGCTCCCGGCCCGCTGGTGGGCTGGCTGCAACAGGCCGGGGAGCGCCGCGCGCCCATTCTGGTCGCCGGCAGCATCGTTGCGGGAGAAGAGGCGGCGGTGCTGGATGCATTCGCGGCGGTGCGGCAGCAGCATCCCGGGGCGCTGCTGGTGCTGGCGCCGCGCAAACCAGACCGTTTCGACGCCGCCGCGGAAATCGTCTCCCGCGCGGGATTCCGTTACCTCCGCCGGAGCGCCCTGGACCTTGCCCAGCCGCTTCCGGAAAACGTCGCCGTGTTGGTCCTGGACACCGTGGGCGAACTCGCCTCTGTCTATATCGTGGCTGCCGCCGTTTTTGTTGGCGGCTCGCTGGTTCCTGCGGGCGGCCACAACATCCTCGAGCCCGCGGCCTTCGGTCGTCCGCCCGTTTTTGGCCCGCACATGGAGAATTTCCGGCAGATGGCCGCGGAATTCCGAAGCGAGGGTGCTGGCTTCGAGGTCGCCTCCGCGGACGAACTGGGCCGCACCTGGCTCCGGCTTCTCGAATCGCCGCGGGGCAATCCGGAAATGACGGAGGCGGGTTGCGCCGCGCGCGGACTGGTGGAACGCAATCAGGGGGCGACAAATCGCACGCTTGAAGCGCTCGCTCCTCTGCTCTCCGCGCCCCCGCCACCCGTGGAGCGGCCGCTCCCGGTCCGCAGCGTGCTCTTGCGGCCCCTCGTGCCGGTGTATAGCTTCCTGGCATGGTCTCGCGCCGCGGCGTATCGCCGTGGAATCTTGCGCGCGCGGAAGCTGCCGGCGACCGTAATCAGCGTGGGAAACCTGACCGTAGGCGGCACGGGAAAAACTCCATTTGTTGCCTGGCTCGCGGAGCAGGTGATGCTGGAAGGCCAAAGCGTGGCCGTGCTCTCGCGCGGCTATCGCGGCTTCGGCCGTGGATCCGCCGGTCCAGACGGCGTCACCCCGGAGGTCGGCGGGGCGATTCCGGATGAAGCTGCGCTGTTGCGCGCGCGGTTGCCCCCTGCGATCCCCGTGGTGATCGGTGCGGACCGCTTCCGCGCCGCCCAGCCTCTGCTTGCTGCCCCGGGCGCGGTGAATTGCCTCCTTCTGGACGATGGATTCCAGCACCTGCAACTCCATCGCGACGTGGACGTGGTGCTGGTGGACGCCACCGATCCGTTCGGCGGCGGACTGCTGCCGGCGGGCAGGGCGCGGGAGCCCCGCTCCGCGCTGCGCCGCGCCGACGTGCTGGTGATCACGCGCTCCGCGCACGCGCCGGGCCTGGAGGCGGCTCTGCGGCGATTTTCGTTGGCACCCATCTTTTATGCGCAGACCGCCTGGGATCAACTGGTGGCGGTGCGATGCGCAGAATGCGCGGCCTCGGGACCGCCCGTTCCCGCCTCCGCGTCTTCCGCCGCTCCCCCGGCCGTTTCCGAGGCCAACGGCCAACCGCGCTACTTTGCGTTTTGCGGAATCGGGAATCCCGAAGCCTTCTTCGCAGACCTGCGGCGCTGGTCCGGAGAACTGCGCGGGTCCATCACCGGGGAGCGGGCCTATCCGGATCATCACGCCTACACCCCGGAGGATTTGAGCGCGCTGGAACGCGCCGCGCTCGATTCCGGCTCCACCGCGCTCCTGTGCACCGAAAAGGACACGTGCAACCTGCCGCCCCGGTTCACCACGCGCCTGCCGCTCTATGCCTGCCGCATCCGGCTGGTTCCCGCGGATCGCGAGGCGTTGCTGCGCGCGATTTGGAGTATCGCCGCCCGCCGCGCGGGAAGCGATGGCCCGCCGAACTCGGCCCGGCGCCGCGGAGCGACGGCATGAAATTGCTGGTGCGCGCGACGAACTGGGTGGGCGACGCGATGTTTTCCATTCCCGCGCTGGCCGCGCTGCGCGCCCGCAGGCCGCAAGCGGAAATCGCCGTGCTGGGCCGTCCCTGGGTGTTGGAGCTCTACCGCGGGCAGGAATTCGCCGACCGGCTGATCCCTTTCGATTCCCGCGGCCGCCATCGCGGAGTCCTGGGCCTGGAGCGATTGGCGCATGAACTCCGCGCGGAGCGTTTCGATGCCGCGCTGCTCTTTCAGAACGCGTTTCAGGCCGCCTGGATCGCCTGGCGGGCGCGCATTCCGGAACGCATCGGCTATGCGCGCGACGGCCGTGGCCCGCTTCTCACCAGGTCCGTTCCTGTGCCGCCTCCAGGTTCTCTGCCGCGCCACGAGGCAACCTACTACCTCGATTTGCTCCGCGGGGCGGGCTGGCTCGACGCGGCCGATTCGCAGCAGGCGCTCACTCCTCCCCGGTTGAATGTCTCCGCCGCAGACGCGAATCGCGCCGAGGCGCTCCTGCAGCGCGCAGGATCCCCTGCCGGCTCGCTGCGCGTGGCCATCGGGCCCGGCGCGGCCTTCGGCTCCGCGAAGTGCTGGCCGGCCAATCGCTTTTCAGAGCTGGCCCAGCGGCTGGTGCGGGACTGCGGAGCGCAGGTGCTGGTGTTCGGATCGAACGCCGATGCCGCGGTGGCCAATGAGGTGGAGCTGGGCGCCGGCGCAGGGGTGATCAATCTGGCGGGACGAACCGCGATTGGCGAACTTCCCGCCCTGCTCTCCCGTTGCTCTCTCTTCATCGGCAACGATTCCGGGGCCACCCACGTGGCCGCGGCCGTGGGAGCGCCGGTGGTGGCCCTCTTCGGCCCCACGGATCCGGCCGGCAGCCACCCGCTCACTCCCCGCCTCTCCGTGGTGCAGCGAAAAGTGGCCTGTAGCCCCTGTTTTCTGCGACACTGTCCCATTGACCATCGCTGCATGAAATTCCTGGAGACAGAGATGGTTTTGGAAGCGGCCCGCAAATGGCTGGCGGCTCCGCGCGCCGCGGCCGGGGCAGGGCAGCCATGACCTCGCGCCACCGGCGGTCCAGCCGCCGCTTCGCCGGTTCCGCGCCCTTGGGCGGGGCCGCGCCACGTGCTGCCCTGGGTGTCCGATGAGCGCGGATCTGGTCCGCTTGATTGAGCTGGTCGAGTCCTTTCCTCGCCGGCGTGTGCTCGTGCTCGCCGATCTCGTGGCCGATGAATTCGTGGGCGGTGAAATCTCCCGCGTCTCCCGCGAAGCGCCGGTCCTGATCCTGCGCCATGCGGAGACCCGCCTGGCGCCGGGAGGCGGCGGGAACGCGGCAAACAATTTGGCGGATTTGGGCGCCCAGATTCACATCCTGGGCGCGGTGGGCGATGATCCCGCGGGAAGCGCGCTGTTGGACTACTTTCGCCGCAAGGGCCACGCCACTTCCGGCATCCTCCCGGCCCGTGGCTGGACCACGCCCACGAAGACGCGCTTTCTGGCCGGATTCACGCACACCGCCCGCCAGCAGGTGCTGCGCGTGGACCGCGAGCCGCGCACCCCGCTCCCGGCTACGGTCGCGGAGCGCCTGCGCGCCCGCGCGCAACGCATCGCCCGCGGGGTGGATGCCGTGCTGGCCAGCGACTACGGCTTCGGAGCCGTGACTCCGCAATCGCTGCGGCTCCTGCGCCTGAATCCCGGTGTGCCGGTGACGCTCGATTCGCGCTACGCGCTGCTCTCCTATCGCGGCGCGCGCATCACCGCGGCCACACCCAACGAGCCGGAATTGGAAGCTCTCTACCACACCCGTGTAGGCAACGACCGCGCGGCACTGGAACGGCTGGGACGCCGCGCCCTGCGCCAACTGGGACTGCGCGCGCTGTTGGTGACGCGCGGGAAAGACGGCATGGCCCTCTTCGAACCGGGACACAAGACCGAAAACATCCCGATTCACGGTCCCTCCGAAGCCGTGGACGTGACCGGAGCGGGTGATACGGTGATCGCCGCGTTTACCCTGGCGCTTTCCGCGGGCGCCACCCACCTGGAGGCGGCGCGTCTGGCCAATATCGCCGGCGGCATCGTGGTGATGAAGCGCGGCACGGCCACCGTGACCCAGGCGGAGCTGCTGGCCGCGCTGCGCGGGGAAATCGTCGGGGAACCGGCGCCGCCTTCGGCTGCCGGGCCACCCCCACCGGGCGCGGCGGCACGGCCGCGCCGTTCCAACCGCTCGCGCCGCAATTTTGCATGAACACCCGCGATAAGATTTTGAGCCGAGAAGACCTGCGCTCTGCGCTCGTTGCCGCTCGCGCCTCCGGCAAACGCATCGTTCTGGCCAATGGCATTTTCGATTTACTGCACGCGGGGCATGTGCGCTATCTGCAGGGCGCCAAACGCGAAGGCGACGTGCTGGTGGTGGCGGTCAATTCGGATGCCAGTGCCCGAGGGTTGAAGGGCCCGGGCCGGCCGGTGCTTCCGCAGCGGGGGCGCGCGGAGCTGGTGGCCGCTTTGGGGGACGTGGACTTCGTGGTGATTTTCGAGGAATCGAACGTCGAGGCCCTGCTCGAATTCCTGCGGCCGGACGTGCACGCGAAAGGCACGGACTATACGGCGGAGACCGTGCCCGAACGCCAGGTGTCCGCGCGGCTGGGGATTCGGGTGGCCATCGCCGGCGACCCGAAAGATCATTCCACCTCCGCACTCTTTGCCGGGCTGCGCCGGCCGGCCACGCCCGCCCCTCGGCCCGCCATCGAAGCCCGGCCGCAAGTGGGACCTCGCCGCATCCTGATTGTGCGGCTGGGTTCCATGGGGGACATCCTCCACGCCGTTCCCGTGGCCGCCGCGCTGCGTGCCGCTTTTCCCGCCGCGCACATTGCCTGGTTGGCGGATGAGCGTTGGCGGGCGCTGGTCGAACGGGTGCGGGGTCTGGACGCGGTGTTCACCGTTCCGCGGGATTCCTGGAGCGGGCTGCGCTCGGGAATCGCGCGCCTCCGCCGCGAACACTTCGATTGCGTCCTGGACGTGCAGGGTCTCTACAAGTCCGCCATCCTCGCCCGGCTTTCCGGCGCGCCCATGCGCGTGGGATTCGATCGCCGGTTCGCGCGCGAAAGCGGCGCCGCATTTTTTTATACCGCGCGCGTTTCTCCCCCCCACGGCCACCGGATCGAGAAGAACCTGGCGCTCGCCGCGCGGCTGGGGGCGAGTTTCTCGCCACGCAATCTTTCCTTGGCGCAGCTCTTCCCGCTGGAAATCGCCGCGGATGCGGAAGAGCGCGTGCGGGGAATGCTGCGCGCGGAACGCATGGACCGCTTCTTCGTGCTGGATCCGGGAGCCGGCTGGCTGTCGAAGTGCTGGCCCGCGGCGCGTTTCGGCGAACTCCATCGGCGCCTCGCCGCCAGGACCGGCTGGCGCGGCCTGATTTCATTCGGTCCCGGCGAACTGCCGCTGGCGCAGGACCTGCTCCGGGCCGCCGGTTCTCCGCCGCCGCTGGTGATGGATCTGGATCTCCCGGAGCTCATGGCCGCGCTGCGCGGCGCGGAGTTGTTTGTCGGGGGAGACACCGGCCCCCTGCACCTGGCCGTGGCGCTGGGAACGCCTGTGGTTGGACTCTACGGGCCGACCGATCCTACGCAGACCGGTCCCTACTCGCGCGACGATGTGGTGGTGCGCCATGCGCAGCCGCACGAAACCACCTACCAGCGCGGCGCGCGGTATTCTCCGGCGATGCTCGCCATCAGCGTGGGGCAGGTGGAGGAAGCCTCGCTGCGGCGCCTGGCTGCCGCGGGCACACCGGGGGTGCCGGAGGCTGCGGCCCGGTGACTCCCGGCGCCTCGCTCCCGCCGCCCTGGCGCACGCGCTGGCGCGTTCGGGTGGGCTATCCTGTGGCCCTGGTTTGTTTTTTTCTGGCGCGTCCCCAGGCCTGGTCGCTGGCAGGCGGTGCGGCACTGGCCGCGGTGGGACTGGCCATCCGTGCCGCCGCCGCTGGCCACCTGCGCAAACACGAATCCCTGGCTACCTCCGGCCCATACGCCTGGACGCGCAGCCCGCTCTACCTGGGCAGCCTGTTTCTGGCCGCGGGATTCCTGCTGGCTGCCGCTTCGTCGCTCGCTGCGGTCTTCATGGCCGTCTACCTGGCCGTTTTCTACCCGGGGGTGATTCGCAGGGAAGAGGAAGAGCTGCGGTCCGAGTATGGCGAGGAATTCAATGAGTACGCGCGGGGCGTTCCCCTGTTCTGGCCACGTCCCCCCGGCGCAGCTCCAGCGGCTCCCCGGGCATTCTCCTGGGAACAGTACCGGCGCAATCGCGAGTACCAGGCGCTCATTGGCACGCTCGCGGCGTTTGCGATTCTTGCCGGGCTCATGTACTGGCGAAGCCGCTAGCAGGATCCCGCGATTAGAGTGCGGGCGGCCGAATTACGGATATCGGTAAACTTCCTGGATCATGCGCTCGAATTGCGGGGCGTAGATCAGGTCGAAGGTGCGCCCTTTTCCCGGGAAGAGCTTCAGCGCCGCGACGCGAGTGGCCTCTTCCAGCGCGCGCGCCTCTTCCAGCGACATCCCTCCCTGCGCGATGCAGCTCAGCGCCAGATGCACGGCAATGCGCAGGCGACGGATGCGGCGGCTTTCCTCGTCGATTTCTTCCGGGGAGGGAGTCGTGGGGCTTTCTGCTTCCATTGGGGCCTGTCTGGTCTATTATAGACGCTCCGCAGGGAGGAGGCCACGCATGGCTGACCCCGGCAGGCAGGAAGCGGTGGTCATCGTCCACCGCGCGACCACGTCCACGGAAGCCATGGTCATCCGCGGATTGCTGGAGAGTGCCGGCTTGAAGGTCCCTGACTTTTCTCCCGGCGCGCCCTTTCCCATGCACACCCCGCCGGCGGGGATGACCGATGGCGACATCGTGGTGCTGTCTTCGCAGGCGGAAGACGCCCGGCGCATCATCGCCGACTACCTCAACTCCAGTGAGGGTGTGGAGCTTGAATCCGCTGAAGAGGACACCGAAGAGAGCGAGCCGCCCGGCCGCGAGAGCTGATTCTTCAGGAACTGCGCCGCAATCCGGCCCCGCACTTTCTCCTGCTCCCCAGACGTTTACCACCTGCCGCGTTTACGGTTGCGGGTGTTCCTGCGCATAGGTGCGCAGGCTGAGGGTGTGTCCGTCTGTGCTGATGGTGGCCGCTCCGTCCCGATCCGTGCGCACCACGCGCGTGCCGCTGCCGTGAAACTCCTCCAGGACGGATGCGCTGGGATGCCCGTAGGGGTTTTCCGCGCCCGCAGAAATGGCTGCGATGCGCGGTCCCACCGCGGCCAGAAACGGTGGCGTGGTGGACGTCTTGCTTCCGTGGTGCGCCACTTTCAGAAAATCCGCGTGCAGGTCGTCGCCCCGGGAGAGGAGTTCGCGCTCCGTGGGACGTTCGATATCTCCGGTCAGCAGATAGCGCGTGCCGGCCAATTCCAGCCGCAACACCAGCGAATCGTTGTTGGAGGCCTTCCGCGTGGACGGTGCGTCCTCCGGCCACAGAAATTCGCCCCGCGCGCCGCCCCAATCGAAACTGCTGCCGCGATGCTCGTGGACGATCTGGGTTCCCAGGCCCCTGGCCTCCTCCTCCAGCGCGCGCAGGGCCGGAGCGGCCGTTTCCCGTCCCACCCAGAGTTCGCGCACATGGAAATCCGAAAGCACCGCGAAGAGCCCGTCCACGTGGTCGCGGTCCGGATGCGTCAGGGCCACCGCGTCCAGTTGCTTCAATCCGCGCTCCCACAGATACGGGGCCACCACCTGCTCTCCCACGTCGAACTCCGGTCGGCCATTCTGTCGCTCGAATGGAGCCAGCGCGCTCCCCCCGCCATCCACGAGCAGCGTGCGGCCATCCGGAAAGGCTACAAAAATGGAATCGCCCTGGCCCACGTCCAGTACGGTGGCCTCCAGCCGTCCCCGCGCGAGCCGCGGCGCAAATGGAAAGGTCGCCACGCAAACCAGCGCCGCGGCCGTGAGCGCGGCGAAGACCCAGGTAGCGGCGCGCAGCCCGCCGCTGCGCGGCAACTGGGCCAGCGCCGGAGTCGCCGCGCCCCGCCACACGCACGCTCCCAATCCTGCAAACAGCAGCCCGCAAACCGCGAGCAGCCACCCCGGTGGCCCCGGGATCCGGTAGGAGAGATGGTGCATGGCGGCGAATCCGGCCACGGTCCCTTGCAACACCGCCACAAGTCCCCGCAGCAACAGGGCCAGCGGCGCCGCCAGCGCCAACGCCACACTGCCCACGGCCAGGCACAGGAATCCCAGCGGCACGATCACCCCGGTCAGCGTCAATGCCGGCAGGTTGGCCAGCGGTCCAGCCAGCGCCACGCGGTGGAAATAAAACGCCAGGAGCGGAAGCATCCCCGCCTGGATCACCAGGGAAAGCAGCAGCAGGTCCCACACCGCGAACCCGGCGCGCACCGTGCTGCCGGCAATTTCCATGGCGTGCGGTTCCAGGCGGCGCCCCAGCCTCCAGCCATGGTCTTCGGCGAGTGCGCGCAGCAACATGCGCAGTTGCTCCAGCCGCGGGGGATAGTCCGGGTCGCGCGATTCATCCCGCAGATGGGCCAGCGCCGGCGCGTAGTAACCCGTGGTCCTTTGCAGCAGCGGCACCCCCAGGGCTCCGATGGCCCCAACTGCGGCCATGGACAGCTGGAAGCTGGGATCGAAGAGCGCCGCGGGATTCGCGCACAGGATCGCGCCGGCGCCCACTCCCAGGGTATTCAGGAGAATCAAACGGCGGTAGAAAATTCCGGCAAACAGCAGCACTCCGGCCATCAGCGCCGCGCGCAGAATCGGCGGGCGGTCTTCCACGATCAGCACATAGCAGCCCAGCACGGCGAGCGTGAGCAGAATGGTGAATTCCGGGGCCAGCCGGAGCCGGCGCCCCAGCCACAAAATGAATCCCGCCAGCGCCGCCACGTGCAGCCCCGCGAGCACCAGCACGTGGAAGACGGCGGTTTGCTGGAATTTTTCCGCCACGGGCTGCTGCAGGAATCCCCGTTCGCCCAGCAGCATGGCCCGCAGAATCGCCGCCGTGTCCGGCGCGCCGGAAAACAGCGCGTCCAGCGTTTCCAGCAGGCGGTTGCGCAGCCGCGCGAACCGGTCCGCAAATCGGGGGGCGGGACGATCCACCACGGTCAACAGGCTGCCGTCGCGCAGCGTGCCGATCACTTCGATGCCCTGGCGCTCCAGCGCGGCACGCTCGTCGTACGCGCCGGGATCCATGTAATTTCGCGGAACGCGTGCGCGCAGCAATAACTCGATGCGGTCTCCCGGTTCCACCGCCGGCGGTTCCACCCGTTCGCGCGCGGGGAATTCGAGCAGGGTGGCGCGCAATCCGCCGCTCACCGCGCGCCCCTGCCCGCCGGTTTCCACTTCTTCCAGGTCCACGTCGTAGCGAATGCCGGAGGGCAGCTTCGAGGGACCGTGGCGCAGGCGTCCACGCCAGCGAAGCGGCTCGCCCGGGTCCAGCCGCCCCGCGCGGATCAGGGCCGCGACATCATCCCCGGCCACATTTCGTTGCTGCAGCGCTCCGGCCAGCATCCCCAGCGCGGCCCACGCGGCGAGTCCCGCAATCCACGCGCCGCGATGGCTCTCGCGCGCCGGACGCAGCAGGAGCAATCCGGCCAGAAGCGCTGCCGCCGCCACCGCCGCGCCCGCCATCGGCACCAGCGGCGCGGCCCGCTCCAGCAGAATCCCGCCCGCCAGCGCAACGGCGGGCCACAGCGCCGGCAACCTCACGCCGCACCCCCCTTTCTCCGCAGCCGCACCAGCGTCTCCAGGTGGAAGCTCTGCGGAAACAGGTCGAACATCTGGATCTCCGCAACCTCATAGCCGGCCGAGAAGCCCGCCAGATCGCGCGCCAGCGTTGCCGGATCGCACGAGACGTAGCGAATCTCCGCGGCTCCCAGGGTCAACAGCCGCCCGCGCACCACGTCGGAAATCCCCGTGCGCGGCGGGTCCAGCACCACCAGCTCCGGACGCCCTCGAAAACCGGAGAGAAAACTCTCCGCTTCCTGGGTGCGCGATGCCATGCGGCCGCCCAGCGCCGCCGCGCGGATGTTCTCTTCCAGATCGCGCGTGGCCGCCGGATTCGCCTCTGCGGCCACCACCCGCTCGAAGTTTTCCGCCAACAGCAGCGAAAACAGGCCCACGCCCGCGTACAAATCCAGCGCCAATCCGCCCGCGGCTCCCACCGTCGCTTGCCGGGCCAGCTCGTCCACCAGAAAGCGGTTCACTTGAAAGAAGGAGAGATGGCCCACTCGGTACGTCCTTCCCGCTGCCCGGTATTGCAGAAAGCCCGGCCCGAACAATTCAAAACGGTCCCGGCTGGCGTCGTGCAGCAGCAGGCTTTTCACCGCCGGCAGGGCTTCCCGCAACCGCTCCCCCAGCGCTTTCGCCGTTCCGCCGGCCAGATTGGCAAAGGACGCGCTCAACAGCAGGCGCTCATCCGCGTCGTCCGCGAACGCCTCTGCCTCCAGCAGGGTTGCCGGAATCTCCCGCGCGGCCAGCAGTTCGCCCAGCCGCGCCAACGCCGCTTCCAGCTGCGGGCTCAGGATGGGGCAGCGCTCCACGGGACAGAGCGTCTGCGTGCCGCTCTCCAGATATCCGATGACCGCCGCGTCTTCGCCCTGGCGGCGCGCCTTCCACTGCGCGCGATTGCGGTACCCGAAGGGTGGTGACGCGTGGACGGCTACATCGCCGGTCCAGCGGATCCCGCCCAGGCGCGAAAGCGTTTCCAGCAGGATTTCTTTTTTGTATTGGAGCTGCGCTTCGTAGGGCAGGTGCTGGTAGTGGCACCCGCCGCACCGCGTGAAGTAGGGGCAGGGCGGGGCGATCCGCCCGGGCGATGTGGCGATGAATTGCTCCGCGCGCCCGCGGGCGAATTTCTTTTTCTGTTCCGCGAGGCGGACCTCCACGGTTTCCCCTGGGAGCACGAAGGGCACGAACACAGCGGTCCCGTCTGCGTGGCCCATGCCCTCGCCGCCGTAAACCAGTTTTTCAATTTTCAGTTGCATGCGCTGTGTCCGCGCACATCCTACCAAACCCCGGGCAGCAGGCGATGCCGGACCCGGGCCGCGTATTCCGGATATCCGGACAGGTTTTTCATCAAGAACGCGTCTTCCGTCACCGTGCGGTAGAAGAGATAGAGCACGAGCGGAAGGAGCACCAGGACCGCGGCCCAGGATCCCAGGGCCATTCCACTGGCGGGGCAAAGCACCATCGCCGCCGCATACCCCGGATGGCGCACCCAGCGGTATGGCCCGCCGGTGACCACCGTCTGTCCCCGCTCGGTTTGAATGCGCACCACTGAGGAAAAGAAGCGGTTCGCGTGCATGGCCCACAGAACGCCGCCCCAACCGAGGCTGAAAGCGACCATGGCTGCGGATTCCACGGCCGGCGGGACCGGCGGCGTCCAGCGATGTCGCCCCGCTTCGATCCCTGCCACCAGCAAATGCAACAGAAACAGCAAACGGGCCAGATGGAGGATTACCGGTTGTCGTTTTCCTCCCGGCCGTATGCGCTCCCGCACCAAATCCGGATCCACGAGCAAGGCTGCCGCCACCATGAACCCCGCGTAGACCCCCAGATAAACCCAGAATCGCGGGACGTCGATCCTTCCCGCGCCGCCAAAAAGCAGGGCGGCCAGAAAGATCCCAGCCGCCCAGAACCAGATGAGCATCAACGAACGCTTCATGGCATTGACATCGCCGCCCACTGCTTTGATCGAAAAAGACTCCGCCCGGGCCGTCAGGTGAGATAGAACAGGCTGAGCCGCGGCAGCCCGTACGCTTCCATCAATCTCCGGCGCAGATACTGCTGCTCCAGCAGCGCCAATTGCGCCGCGGTCATCTTTCGCCGGTAGGGAGCGAGCTGGCGGTCCATCTCCCGGCGGATTTCGAGCACCGTCTCCGCTTCGGCGCAGGCCTGCAAGCCGGCAAAGATGGCGTCTTCCTGCACAGTCAGCTCTCGTTCCAGATCTTCCAGGTCCAGCGGGTCCGGTGATTCCACGCGGACGCGGCAGGCCTCCAGCCGCGCCACCGCATCCCCCAGCCGGCGCGCGAAATCCCCTGTCCCCCGCGCGCCCGGCGCGGTTTGAAGCCTTTCCCCGAGAGCATCCGTGGCCGCGCGCAATTTCTGGGCGTTGCGCATCAGGTAGGCGGCGGTCTCCTGGCGCGAGAAAGGCTCCGAGGCGGACTTCCCGCCGCTTGCCGCCGGCGCCTCCGGCCCGCTTCCCGCCGCGGCCTCCTGCGCTGCGATCGCCGCGTCCAGTACCGCGTCCACACAGTACGCCAGGCTCTTCAGCGGGCGCCCGCCCGCCCCGCGGCGGGAGCGCGCGTAGCTCTCAAACGCCTGGTCAATCCCTTTGAGCACCACTTCCACCGGGATGTTGGCTTTCTGCCAGCTCTCCAGGATGGCCCAATCGAGCGGCGAGACCAGAATCTGCGCCCCGCGCTTCCGCCAGAAGTACTCCTCGATTTCCGTGAAGTAGTTGAAATAATTGAACGCCGCCACGCCCGCAATTCTAGCAGGGGTGAGCCGGGCATTCCTGCCGTTCACCCGGCTCTGGTGGAGGCTCCCGTAGGGGCGCACCCGCCGCAGGCGTGTGCGCCCTCCCCGCCGGCGTCGTCTCCTGCCCGCCTTGCAACCCCCACCATGCCCACGTATGGTAATTCGGCCATGCCGCATCGCGCCGCCGTCCGCCATCTGAAACGTTCCGATCCGGTCATGCGCCGCATCATCGCGAGCGTCGGTCCCTGCCGCCTCGCCGAGCGCCTGCACACCAACCACCTGCGCGCCCTGGTGGCGGCCATCATTGCGCAGCAAATCTCCTGGCCCGCCGCCCGCACGGTGGAGCAGCGTTTCTGCGCCCTCTACGGCTGCGACAGCACGAACCGCCGCAGCAGATTTCCTGCGCCGAAAAAAATACTGGCTACGCCGGTGCGGAGGCTCCGCGCCGTGGGGCTTTCGCGTCAAAAGGTCCGCTACATCCGCGACATCGCGGCCCGCGCGGCGAATGGCGCGCTGCCGCTCCACCGTCTCGGGCGCATGAAGGACCAAGCCATCATGGAGCGGCTCACCGCGGTGAAAGGAATCGGCCGCTGGACCGCGGAGATCTTCATGATGTTTTCGCTGGGGCGGCCGGACATGTTCCCTGTGGACGACCTGGGCTTGCAGCACGCGGTGCGCCTGGCGTATGGCCTGCGCCGCATGCCGTCGGAAAAGAAAATGCTGGAGCTGGGCGAGGCCTGGCGGCCGCACCGCAGCGTGGCCTCGTGGTATCTGTGGCGTTCTCGCCGCTTGCAAACTCCGAAGGGAGCGAAATGATTGCGCGGCGCGAAACCCTTTAACGCCGGCGGCGCGCCGTCTGTTCGGCCACCGGGGCAACCGGGAGGCTAGCGTTTCAGGCGCTTCGCCGGCTGTTTTTCGGGCGCGCCTTTTTCCTGATTCCGTTCCCAGATGATGCGCAGTCCCTCCAGCGTCAGGTGTTCATCCACGGCTTCCACGTGCTTGGAGCCGCGCACCACCAGCGCGGCCTGGCCCCCGGTGGCGATCACGTGCGTTTCAGACCCCAGCGCCGCCTTCATCCGCCCCAGGATTCCGTCCACCAGGTCCACGTAGCCGTAGTACAGGCCAGCTTGCATCGAGGCCACGGTATTGGTTCCGATGATTTTCCCCGGGTCTTTGATTTCCACGCGCGGCAGCCGCGCCGCTCGCGCAAACAGCGCCTCCGAGGCGATGCCGATTCCCGGCACGATCACCCCGCCCAGGTACTCGCCCTTCGCGGAAATGGCGTCGAAGGTGATCGCCGTTCCGAAATCCACCACCACGCACGGGCCCCCGTATTTGGAGTGCGCCGCCACCGCGTTCACCACGCGGTCCGCGCCCACTTCCGAGGGATTGTCGTAGAACACGGGCACTCCGGTGCGCACCCCGGGCTCGACAAACAGCGCCTTCTTCCCGAAATATTTTTCGGTCATTTCCGCCAGCGTGGAATTGAGCGGCGGGACCACCGAGCTGATGATGAT
>DATIYQ010000163.1:0-4043 GCA_035517515.1 Binatia bacterium | reverse complement strand
GGCGCCGGTCGAGCTGCAGCCGGAACGCATCATCCCCGGCCTGCTGAGAAAGGTCCGTTCGATTTACGACCGCGAATCAGCGCCCAAAGGAACACCTGGCTGCGAAGATTGCGATCTCTTCGCGCGCCTCCTGGTGCTGACCGCCTAGCCCGCGTTTCAGAGCAATTCTGGTCACTTCCCCCGCCGGAATCCAGGACTCACCGCGGAAGCTCCTTTACTACTGCATGAGGCGTGTCCAGACTGCTGCTCGGCAGGTATACGCTGCTTTCATTGGGGACGTAGCGTGCCGTGACCTGATGCTCGCCCACCTCCAGGCGCGAGGCCTTCCACACGGCCTGGCCCTTGGCATCCACCGGAACGGGCGCGCCAGCGTCCACTCCGTCCACCGCGAATCGCACGGCCCCGGCCGGGACCGCTCTACCGCTGCTGTTGCGCGTTACCGTGGCCGTAAACGTCACCGATTCTCCGGAAACCGAGGGATTCTTGTTGCCACTCAGGATCGTCCTGGTCGAGCCGATTGCGATCTGCTGGCTCAACTCGTAAGCCTTGGCAAAGCCCGGCTCACCGGTGACTTCCGTATCGAAAAGGCAATCGGCCTTCCTGGCTTTGCCGATCACCGCGCTGCAGAGCTTCTTGGCAACGCCGGGTTGGAGAGGCTTCTGCGCGGTCTTCTTCGGGACCGTGCATGGTGGTTGCTCCGGCGGCCAGCTCGCCACGGTAAAGGATGCCGTGGAAGTCCCGGGAGCGTAGTCGAAAAGGCTCGCCGCATTGGTCACCCGCCAGGCGTCCCCGAAGGTGTGATAGAGGTCCACGTAGCGCTGGTGCAGCGCGCCCGGCATGGCCCCAAGCGACGCGCCGTTGGGAAGCGCCGGCAGCCATCCACCCGCCGAGGTGGCTCCCATGATTCCTTGCGCGGGGGGAGCATTGAAGATGTCCACGTTGAGGTACCAGACATTCTGAGATGCCCACCAGTTCGAGGTCACCGTCAGGATGGTCCCTTCCGGAAAGTCAATCTCGATGCCGCTGCCGGAAGGGGAATTTGTGACACGGCCGCCCGGAATCAGCAGGATTCCCCGCGGGGTCAGCGTGGTCAGAGCGCCGTCCACCCGAAGCTGCATTCCCGCGGGATCGGGAGCTTCGCCCAGACCCGGCTGGTAGGTGACGCGGTGCTTTCCCACGCGGGCGGCGACTGCCGTGTTCACGCTCACGCACGTGGCCAGCCCCGTGTAGCTATTTGCGGCCGGGGGCGCCGTGGGGACCGGGCTTTGGCGCGTCTGGATTTCCAGGCCGCGGCCCTGGCGAAGGGCCACGAACTCGCCCGCGCTCTGGAAGTCGTAGTGCACCCCGTCCAGCGTGGTGAGGTGCGGGTCGCCCTCATTGGCCGCGGTGATTGGGGAGTTCGCCAGGGTGTCAATGAGCATTCCGGTGGGACTTCCCAGCCCCGTCGCCAGATCATATCCGGTCCCGGCTTTGAAGTCGGCACACCCTCCGGTGCCGTTATTTCCGCTGGTGATGTCGTGGAAGTTCGCGCTGTAATTGGTGGTGGCGATGCTGTAGAGCGTCGGATTGAGAAACCCGATCCCCGGCTTCAATCCCAGATTTTGGCGCTGCTGATTGACCAATGCGGTGAAGCCTGCCCACAGCGGTGTCGCTGCGCTGGTTCCGCCCTCGATCGCTGCGTTGCCGGTGACGTAGGAAAATACATTGGCGGCCGCGGCCGCCACGTCGGGCACGTTGCGGTTGCTGGACGAGGCGCCGTTGGAGGTAAAACCCACTTGATACGGTGGAATCGGCACCCCTGTAACGATGCCCCCTCCGCCCGCTGTACCAAGAGAAGTGCTGGACCAGGAAACCGAAGAATTCCAGACAATCTCACCGTCAGGCGCGGCCGCCCACAGCGTGCCTCCGACCGCGGTAACGGTATCCAGTGCGAGATCATTCGCGAAGGTCATGCCGCCGGACTGGACCGTTAACGTGAATTGCTGGCACCCGGGCGAACTGGAGTTATAAGATCCCGTATCCCCGGAGGCCACGAAAAAACTCTGGCCCTGGGCGGCCATCGTTTTCAGGATCTGCTGGGTCATCGGATCGGAGAGCCAGGTCAAGGAGGCGCTGAGCTGCAGCGAGAGTGGATAACCTGGGTCAGGATGAGCCATCGCATTCATTGCGTCGTCAATCAGCGCGGCATTGGCAATTTCCCCGGCGAAATTCGTGGCCGGAATCTGGGTCACGGTGTAGACAACGATTTGGTCCAGGCCCGGGGCCATCGCCATCGCCATCTCGATGTCCAGTTCCGCCTCCCCGATGAAGTCGAGTTCGCCTTGGGTGGCCGTGCTCAGGTCGGGCTGCTGCGTTCCCGCGGGCCACAAGAGAAACGGGGGCCAGGCGGAACTCGTACCCGGCGGCGGGCTCACCCATCCCGCGTACCCGCTGTACTGCGAGCCATTGCCATGAATGTCCATGTCATTGGGCGCCGCAAATTCGAGCAGCCCGACCGTCTGGCCGGTGCCGGTGAGCGTCGAATTCCCGGCGTACACGCTTCGAAAGTCCTGGCTGAGGAGAGAATTGAGCACTCCGCCGCCCGGATACTGGGTTTGGTGGCGCTTCGGCAGGACAAAATTCTCCAGGCCCGCGATGTAGTACACCGGCACGTCCAAATCCAGCGAAGGCTCGCGGTCCGGGGCAAAGAAAATGGTCCCGTCCGGGCGGTGATAATTGTTCATTTTCACGTGGAGCGCCTTCTCGACGGCATCCACCGTGCCAGTCACGTCGAGTAGATAGCGGTTGTTGTATGTGCGGACCACGCGCATTCCGTGCGTTTTCGCGAACGTGGCCAGCGCTTCATAATCTGCGGCTGTGGGACTGAACCGCTGGACCATTTCCTCGGGGGAAAGGAACTGGCGGTAGTTCGGGCTTGCGGGATCGGAGACCTCACGGACCAGCGTGTCGAGCGCGCTGCTGTCTCGCAGCGGCAGTCCGATGGCAAGTCTGAGAACGGCGGAGCGTTCTAGCGGCCCCACGAACGGAGCGCCGGCGAGGTCCGGCCGGCGATAGCCGCTGAGCTTCTGCCTTCCGGTCCCCAGATCCTCGGACACGGCAGTGCGGCCCGCGGCCTGATCCTGAGCCTGCGCGTCACAGAGAACTCCGGAGAACAATAAACCGAGGGCCAACAGGAGGGCCAAACCGCCGATGCCCCTCCAGTAGTCACCTCGAATCGTTACGTTCGCGTGCGCGGCGGCCGGGACGGACTCCGCGGGGTCCGCTCGCTCGGCGGCAAATCGCAGTGTCGCTGCGTTCAGGGGATGGGCGATGGCCCTTACCCAGCTGGATGGATTGGAAACTGAATAGGACCAAAACGTACATTTCACAGGTGTCATGATCGCCTCCGTAAGGTTGGGCGGAAGGCTTCCGATGCTGGTTGCGATCGGCATGGCCGGCGCTCAGAGGGTGAAATTAGAATGCCGCGTCACGTACTGCGCAAAAATTCCAATCGGAACAAGTTACAGATGTATAGATGTTACTCCCAATTACAATACTCTCGAAGCCTTGGGTCGTCAAATTCGGATTGCCCCGGGCTGGCGCTGGTCCCGCAAAGGGCGGAACTGCGCGCGCCAGCCGGGTCAGGCGCGGGCGGCGCGCGCGACGCGCAAGGCACCATCGCTCCGCCTGACCACGCGCCTGGCAGTCCCCGCGCCACGCTCGTTTGCGAGATGCGCCGACTGGGCATAAAACGCCCATCGGGGCGGCAGAGGCGCCCAAATCTCCGGTCCGGAGGGGGCGGTGCTCAGCGGCGCGGCACGTGACCGCGGTCACCAGATGTAAAACGGGAACGGTCCGCAAAACGCCACTGCCTCCGGGCCAAGTCTCAGCTAAGACCCCAGAAATTCAGGACTTGACAAAGTTGACCGGGAGGAATATGTACTTGGGGCGACGGCGCGTAAGCCAAGCCCGACCTGCGCCCACAGGGAGGTTGGTCCATGCCTTCATCTCGCCGGGATTTCCTGAAGATTTCCACGATTGGAGGGGCGGCGGCGGCCGTTTTG
>DATIYQ010000162.1:0-3712 GCA_035517515.1 Binatia bacterium | reverse complement strand
GGCGTGCGCATCCGGCTGCGCGGCCAGAAGCGTGTTCCGCGCCCCCCGGCCAGAATGACGGCATAGGCCGCGCCCCCCGCCTTCCGCCCGAATCCGGCGGCGCCACCGCGTTTTGGCTTTTTCGTCACAGCCCAATTCCTGCATCTGCGACGTACCGCGACACGGCACGTTGTGCGTAGGGGCGCTGCTTGCTGCGCCCTCTCTCCATCGCCCGGCCGAAAACCATTTGATTCTCGCCTGTCATGGATGCACCACGCGTGACCACTCCTCCCGCGGAATCCCTAGCCCGTCCAGCCGGCGGCAGTACTCGTTCAGATCCGGAACGAAGGTGCGCAGCAGCGTGGAGCTCTGTTCGGCGGAAATCTGGTATGCGCCCAGCGCCGCGGGCAAAAACCATACCTGATGGGCCGCATAGCGCTGGCCCTGGCCGCTCCATTCCAGCTCTCCCACACCGGAGAGAAACACCAGCAGTTCGAAGCTCCCGGCGGAAGTGATCGCGCCGATGCGCCCCGTGAATTCCCACCGCTCCGTGGCGAAATAGCGGCACGCGGCCAAATACTTTACAGTCAGCCCGCGCCCGGCTTTCACCACCGGCTTCACTCTCTCTCCAGTCTGTTCGCCAAACTGGAGCACTTCCAGCGCCTGGCGCACGTGCAGCGGGCGCTCCTTTCCATCCGCACCTCTGCGCCGGTAATCGAATACGCGGTAAGTGATATCGGACTGCTCCTGAATCTCGCACATCATCACGCCGCCGCAAATCGTGTGGACCGTTCCCGCGGGAACATACACCGAATCGCCCGCGCTCACCGGAACGCGCGCCAGCAGATTTTCCACCGTCCCGTCGTCGAGCGCGGCCTGGAACCTGGCCGGGGTCACGCCGGGTCGGAAATTCACCAACAATTCCGCGCCGGGCCGTGCGTCCAGCACATGCCACATCTCTGTTTTCCCGCGGCCGCCGCGCGCGGCTTCATGCTTCGCCGCATAGGCATCGTCCGGATGGACCTGGATGGAAAGCTTGTCGCCCGCGAAAATATATTTCACCAGCAGGGAAATCTCCGCGTCTGCGGCGCAGCGCGTGCCTCTCCACTCCCCCGGCATTTCCCGCCACGCCTCTTTCAACTCGCGGCCGGCCAAAGGACCGCTGGCCATCCGGCACCCCGGGCCGCTGAACCACATCTCCGCAAGCGGCGGCTCCTGGCCGGTCAATTCGGGAAACAGCGGAGTGAGGTCGCGCATGCCCCAGATCCGCCGGTCCAGCGTGGCCTCCAGGCGTGAAGGGACGGGGAGCATCAGTCCGGCGAGAAAAATTCGGCCAGCCGCCGCAGGCCTTCTTCGATCCGCTCCATCGAGGTGGCGTAGGAGAGCCGCAGATAGCCCGGCGCCCCGAATCCTTCACCGGGGACAACCGCCACATGAGCAGCCTCCAGCAGCCGCCGGGCAACCACCGCGGTATCCAGCCTGCCGTTTGAGGCGGCCAGGCACTCCGGGTCGTGTGTGCGGCACGCGGCCACGTTCGGAAAGGCGTAGAATGCGCCCGCCGGCGCGTTACAGGTAAGCCCCGCAATCTGCCGCAAGCCGGCCAGCACGCGTTCGCGCCGCCGCTCGTATTCCGCCAGCATGTTCACCACCGAATCCATCGGCCCGCGCACCGCCTCCAGGCCGGCGTGCTGGGCGATGGAGGTCGGGTTGGAGGTGGATTGGCTCTGCAGTTTCACCATCGCTTTGGCGATCGGCTCCGGCGCCAGGGCAAAGCCCAGCCGCCAGCCGGTCATGGCGAACGTTTTGGAAAGCGAGCCGCACACGATCACCGTTTCCTTCACACCGGGCAGGCTGGCCGCGGAAAACGGCCGCTGCCCGCCGTACAGAAAATGCGAATAGCATTCGTCGGTCAGCAGCCACACGCCGCGCCGGCGGCATAGCTCCACGATGCGCGCGAATTCCTCAGCGGGAAGAACGGCGCCGGTGGGGTTGGAGGGCGAATTCACGATCACCATGCGCGTCTTCGGCGTGAACGCCGCCTCCACCGCCCGCGCGTACAGGCAGAAGCCGTCGTGTTCGTGCGTGGGCACAAACACCGGCTTGCCGCCCGCGTATTTCACGATATCCGGAAAACTGACCCAGCAGGGAACCGGGATCACCACCTCGTCCCCGGAGTTCACCAGCACGTTCACGGTGTTGAAAATGGCGTGTTTTCCGCCCACGCTGATCACGCATTCCGAGGGCTGATAAGCGGTGCCCAGTTGCGCGGCGTGCCAGTCGCACACCGCCTGGCGCAGCGGCGCGATCCCTCCGGCGGGCGTGTACTTGGTAAAGTTCTGCTCGAGCGCGCGGATGGCGGCGCGTTTGATGTGGTCCGGCGTGGGAAAGTCCGGCTCGCCCGGCCCGAAGTCCACCACGTCCAGCCCGCGCGCCTTATAGCGCTCCGCCTCCACCATCACCGCCAGCGTGGGCGATTCCGTGATGCGCTCGATCCGCTCTGAGAGCTGCATGGCTTCCCCCCATCCAAGATTCATGCAGAGGCAGGGGCGGGTAGATCCCGCCATTTGGGCCAATCCGATGGCGGGTTGATCCCGCGCCTACAAAATCTTGGCGCGCAGGCGTTCCACCACCGATGCCGGCACCAGGCCTTCGATGTTCCCGCCCAGCCGGGCCACTTCGCGCACCAGGCGCGAGCTCAGGTAACTGTAGCGCTCTGCCGGCAGCATGAACACGGTCTCTACCCCCGGCTCGAACCGCCGGTTCATCAGCGCCATTTGCAGTTCGTACTCGTAGTCGGAAATCGCCCGGATGCCCCGGAGAATCACCTGGGCATTCCTCCGCCGCACATAGTCCACCAGCAGTCCGTCGAACAGATCGATCTCCACGTTGGCCCATTCCGCGGCCGCTTCGCGCAGCATTTGCACGCGCTCCGGGGCCGGGAAGAGTGGCTCTTTTTCCAGATTCTGCAGCACCGCCACCACCAGGTGGTCGAAGATGCGCGCGGCGCGGGCGATCAGGTCCAGGTGCCCGTTGGTCACCGGGTCGAACGAACCCGGATAGATGGCGGTGATGCTCTTCATGCGCGGGAAATTTCGGAGAGCCATTCTAACCCAGAACCGCATGCCCTGGCGCACCGGATTTGCAGGCGCTTCCCGGGCCGCGCCGTGCGATGCAGTAGAATGGAGGTGCGTTCGCGCGGAAAGGTGCAGGCCTTGTTCCTGAAATTACGCCATGGGTTCTGGATGGCCGGGCTGGCCCTGCTGCTGTGCGCAGCGGTTGCAGCCAGCGTGCACGCGCAGAAGCAGGCCGCCTCCCGCGCCTCCAAATCCGTGCCCGTCCCCATTTTCGAGCCCCTCGACCGGTGGAAGGCTGCGGTCGTTGCTGGAGACCGCGCCGCGCTCGCCGCGCTCTACGCCGCTACTCCCGGCGCGTTTGCGCAAACGCCCCGGGGCCGCTTTTCCGATCCCGGCGAAGAGCCGCAGTACTGGGCCGGGTTGCGTGCCGCCGGTCTGCAGTCCATCAATCCCAAGATTCTGCAGATGGATACTCGCCAGCCGGGCACCGCGGTACTCACCCTGCGCATCGATCTCACCATGGTCTCCTCGGGACACCCCCAGGACTACATTGTCTCCAGCGCACAGTTGTGGGTGCAGCAGGGCGCTGGCTGGCAGATTTATCGCTCGCAGCGCAGCGACCTCCTGCCGCGTCCCCCCATCCGCCTGCCGGAGCCGGC
>DATIYQ010000161.1:0-2991 GCA_035517515.1 Binatia bacterium | reverse complement strand
GAAGATGCTGGAAGCCGCCGACCGCTCCATCCGCGAGAAGGGCAAGGCCATCCTGCTATGAACGAATTCTGCGCGATCAAGGACGACGTGCAGCTGGGGAAAGACGTCCGGCTGTCGAAGTTCATCAACCTGTACGGCTGCACGATCGGGGACGGGACCAAGATCGGGGCGTTCGTGGAGATTCAGAAGAACGCCACGGTGGGGAAGAACTGCAAGATTTCCAGCCACACGTTTGTCTGCGAGGGCGTGACTATCGAAGACGGCGTGTTCGTTGGCCACAGCGTGACCTTCATCAACGACTCCTATCCCCGGGCGACGACCGAGGACGGGGCGATGCAGACGGAGCAGGACTGGAAGGTGGAGAAGACGCTGGTGAAGAAGGGCGCCTCGATCGGCTCGGGCTCGACGATTCTCTCCAACGTGGTGATCGGCGAACGGGCGATTGTCGGCGCAGGAAGCGTAGTGACCCGCGATGTCCCGGCCAACGCCATCGTCGCGGGCAACCCGGCGCGCGTGCTGCGGTACGTGGCGCCAGAAACGAGCGTAACGAAATGAACGTAACCCCAAAAGTCCCTTTTCTGGACCTGGTAACGCCCCACATGGAGATGCGCGACGAGCTGGTGGCGGTGCTGGATGAAGCTCTGCGCACCGCAGGATTCGTGGGCGGCCCCATGCTCGAAGAATTCGAGCGCGACTTCGCCCAGGCGTGTGACACAACGTATTGCGTAGGCGTGAGCAGCGGAACGGACGCCCTGCGGTTCGCCCTGACCGGCGCGGGTGTGAAACCGGGAGACACAGTCATCACTGTTCCGAACACCTTCATCGCCACCACCGAGGCGATCAGCCAGGCCGGCGCGCACTTTGAGTTCGTGGACGTAAACGATCAAACCTTCAACATGGACCCGAAGCGACTCGAAGAATTTCTGGAAACGCGCTGCACCCTGGATCGCGCCACGGGCAAGCTGATGAGCAGCAAAACGGGAACCCCGGTAACGGCGGTCGTCCCCGTTCACCTTTATGGCCAGCCGGCGGAAATGGACGCGATTTGCGATCTCGCCCAGCGCTTTCGCCTGATGGTGATTGAAGACGCCTGCCAGGCCCACGGCGCGGAGTATCGCTCTTCGAAAGACAATCGCTGGAAGAAGGCGGGATCCATCGGAGAGGCCGCGGCATTCAGCTTCTATCCCGGAAAGAATCTGGGCGCGCTGGGCGAAGCCGGGGCCATCACCACGAACCGCGAAGACATCGCCCGCGTTGCTCGCAAGCTGCGCCAGCACGGCGAACTGCGGCGCTACCACCACGAGCGCGAAGGCTACAACGGCCGGCTGGATTCCATTCAAGCCGGTTTTCTGCGCGCCAAGCTGAAGCACTTGCCGGAGTGGGTCAACGCGCGGCGCACCGCAGCCAAGCGCTATCGGGAACTGCTGGCGCCACTCGACGTAAAACTGCAGCTTCCCTATGAGCCGCCCTGGGCCAAGGCCGCCTACCACCTCTACGTGGTTCGAACCACCGAACGGGATGCGCTCCAGAAGAACCTGACCGAGGCCGGAATCGGCACAGGCATTCATTACCCGATCCCGCTGCATCTTCAGGAAGCCTACCGCCATCTGGGGTATTGCGAGGGCGATTTTCCAGTGGCGGAAGCGGCAGCGAAGGAAATCCTCTCGCTGCCCATGTATCCCCAGTTGGTGCTCGAACAGCAGCGCCAGGTTGCGGAGCGGCTGATCCAGTTCTTCGGCCGCAGCACGCATTCCGAAGTCCGCTCCGGCATGATGACCGCGTTGCTTTAACGCGGTTGCACGCCGAACCACGATTGTCTCCGCTGCAAGGGCAACCAGTTAGCATGCGCTGACACGCTGGAGGAGATTCGGCAGAAGGGCGGCCAGGAGTCCATGGCTGCGCTTTGCTCCTGCCAATCAGTGCCCGCGCCCCGCTAAGGAATCTCGGGCCAACCGGCCCCCTCATGGCATGGACTCCCGCTCGCGATCCTCCGGGGCGGGAGCATGCTTACCTTCGCTCCGCGGGCAGGTTGCATTCCCGCCACACCGTAGGTTTCAAACACGGTCCCGCCTGAGACAATAGGTCAGGGCGAATCGGGGGTAGGACTGGAACCTTCGGTAGCCGAGCCGATCGCATGCCACCAGCACTAGCGGCACTGCTCTGGTTCATCCTCCTCGTGGGGCTCTTGTATCTCGACCCCGCCAAGGAGCCGCGGACTTCCGCGATCTTGTGGGCCCCTGTGATCTGGATGTTCATTCTCGGCTCGCGGCTCCCTTCCCAGTGGCTGGGAAATCAAGGCGGTGCGACGGCACTGGAGGAAGGCAGCCCCATCGATCGCGCTATATTGTCGTTCCTGATGCTTTTGGCGATCGGGGCGCTGGCCACTCGGCCCCTGCCTTGGGGGAGTTTACTGGCGCGCAACACGGCGCTGGTGGCCTTTCTCGCATTTGCCCTGGTGAGTGTGTGCTGGTCCGATTTTCCGTTCGTGGCGCTGAAGCGGTGGTTTCGCGACCTGGGCAACTACGTAATGGTGCTTGTGGTGCTTACCGACCCCTCCCCGGTGGAAGCGATCCGGACCCTGCTTCGCCGCCTTGCGTATCTGCTGGTGCCGCTCTCGATTCTGCTATTCAAATATTTTCCCGAGTTGGGAATGCAATACACGGTTTGGACCGGCGCTCGGATGTTCGTCGGGGCCACCACCAGCAAAAACATGCTGGGCGCGGTGTGCCTGCTGAGCGGCGTCTACTTTTTCTGGGATACTGTGACGCGCTGGGCCCAACGGAGGGCGCGCCGGACCAAGCGAATCCTGGCCGTGAATTTTGCGTTTCTCTGGATGACCCTGTGGCTGCTGTATCTCTCCGATAGCGCGACTTCGCGAGTTTGCCTCACTCTGGCCTGGATGGTGATTGCGGCGGCGCAGAGCAAATGGGGCCAGCGCCATTCCAACCTCTTGCGAGTGGCCATTCCGGCGAGTTTCTGTCTCTACCTGAT
>DATIYQ010000160.1:0-4808 GCA_035517515.1 Binatia bacterium | reverse complement strand
TTCAAGCCGAACTGGAACGTGCGCGGGTCGTAAGAGGACGTTGGCTGGCCCGCGCTGCACGTGTTGATGCCGCCAGCGGTGACGCCCGTGGGCGCGCCGGGATTGCACAGCACATTCACGTCGCCCACGTTGAACCGGTTGAACAGGTTGAACATGTCCGCGATCAATTCCATCGAAAACCGCTCGGTAAACTGGAATTTGCGTGAAATGCGCAAGTCGAGGTTAATGAAGTTCGGAGTGTAAAACGTGTTGCGCCCCAGGTTGCCCAGGCAGCCGGAGCCCGTGTCCGTGATCGAGGCGAACACCGCGGGTGAAACCCCGAGGGGCGGCGCCGGGCAGACGTTGGGAAGCACAAAGGTCACTCCGGGGATGTAGGGAGAAATCACCCCACCCGGCGCGCCCGCCGCAGCCACCGAGGGCCGGTTGGTATTCGGGCTGAACTGGAAGCCGTAATCCGTCCCCGTCAGCACCGTGTACGGCCGTCCGGTAGCGGCCTCGAAGATGGGCGCCACCACCCAGTCCCCGAAAACTGCCTTCCATCCGCCGTCCTTCATCGTGTACGGGCTTTGCCACACGCCGCTCAACACAAAGCGATGCCGCTGGTCAAATGTGGAATTGCCGCGTTCGAGTTGCGGGTTATTGCTGTCCTGCGGAGTGAGCAGCGACTGCAGGTCCGTCGAATCATCAATGGCGTGAGAATACGTGTAGTTGGCCAGAAACTGGAAATGCTTCGACCAGCGCTTCTCCACCGAGATGGTCAGGCCGTTATAGGTGCTGTTCCCGGAGGATTCCTGCTGGTCCACGTCGCTGAACGGCGTGACGATGGGCACCGCATTGCTGTTGAAGTTGCCCTGCGGGTAGCCTGCGGCCGCGGCCAGACCCACCAGCGCGGGATAGGCCACCGATCCGGGTCCGGCGAACGACGGATTCGGGCCCGACGGGCGGAAGAAATTGAACACCGCCGCCGTGCCGATGTACGCCCCGTTGAGATTTGCAAACGGGCCTGCCGCCGGACAGTTGAACAACACCGCCAGGACCGATGGCTGCAGGGGCGCGGCTCCGCACGTGGACGCCGTGGGATTCACCACCGCACCGGGTGCGGTCACTGCCAGAGGCGTGGAGAAGTTCTGCCCCGCGGCCGCGGCATAGAGAAAGTTGTTGTCCAATGTGGAAGCATTGGCCACGTTCACGTTGCGCGGACGATTCAGGTGCGTCCCCTTGGTGTAGGAGTACGCCACGCTCAGTTTGTACCCGTGGCCCAATTCGCGCTCCACCGTCAGGTTGGCTTGCGTGGCATACGCGTATTGGAAATTGGACGCCACCGGAAACGTAAACGGGAGCAACGGCGATTGGAAGCCCACGGTCAGATAGTTCTGATTGACGAAAACGGACTGCGGCGTGGTGGGCAGGGCCACGAACCGCTGCTCGCCGGGGATATAAGGCACCGAATACGGGAAGCCCGTCGGGACGTTTGTAGAGTTCAACACTCCCTGAAACAGGGACGCCGCGTTGAGGTTGTTCGGCGAATCGCCGGCGGCGCAGGTCGCGGTGTAGCCTGGAGTAACCGTTGGGTCGAAGATGCCGCAGGCGGAAGCCACGTTCTGCGCGGCCAGCAACTGCGTCGAGCGCGCCCCATCCGCCGTCGTGGAGTCGAACGCAATCGCCAGCAGGGGATGATCGTAAAAGAGCCCGCCGCCCGCGCGAATCACCGTCTTGCCGTCTCCCCAGGGATCCCAGGCGATGCCCACGCGCGGCTGGAAGCCGTTGTCGAACACCGGTATGCCTTCCGTGACCCCCAGCGCCTTTTCCGCCTGTGCGTTCAGGCCGGTGGGTCCCCCAAAGGGCGCAAACGTCGGGGTCCATTCGATGTCATATCGCAGGCCATAGTTCATGGTGAATTTGGGGGTGATGCGCCAGGAATCCTGCACAAAAACCCCCAGCGTCTTGTTGTCAAACGTGCTGCTGGCTTGCCCGGTGCCCTGGTAGAAAGTGGAAGGATCCCCCAGCCCATACGCCTGAACCGCGCTCAATTGCGGCAGTCCCGCAAACGCGCTGTTGAACAGGCCGGGATCGAGGCTGCCGAAGTTGTACACCCCGCCGAAGTCCAACTCGAAGATTTGCGGTTTGCTGGAGCGGAGCTGGATCAGGTTGGTGTCCACGCCGAACTTCAGGGTGTGCTTGCCCACCACGTAGGTCAGGTGGTCGGTCCACTGGAAGCGGCGCTCGATGCGGTCCACGGTGGAAAAGGGCTCCCGGCCGAAGAAAGCATATCCCGTGAGGTTCACCGCCGTCTGCGCCCCGCCCGCCAGATCTCCAATCGTTGGGCACAGGTCCGCGGAGCAATCTGAGTAGCCGTAGTGCAGTCCGCGGCGCGCGGCCTGGAAGCGGAATTCGTTCAACAGGTGGTCCGTGAAGGTGGTGTCGTGCTGCGCCACGATGCTCCAGTCTCGATACTGCTGCAATGAGGTCCGCGAATCCGCGTTCTGCCCAAAACTTTGGTTTTGCGCGTTTACCTGGATTCCGGTCACCAGGGATGGGGAAACGTTGCCGCGAATAAACGTCTGGTTCTTGGAGTTCCAGATATGGTCGATGCGCGCCGCGTAGATCGATGTGCCCTCGAAGATCGGATAGTTTCCAATTAGACTCACCAGCGGCACGTAAGAAGCGGGCAAGGCGGGCGCGACGATGCCCGTGGTCATTGAGGTGGGGAAACAGGCTCTGCCGTTCACCATCTGGCCCGGAGCGCAGGCGACCGGGACCGGAAACTGGGCTCCCGCGCCGGGGTTGTAAGCCCCCATGGTGAGCCCGGAGGAAACCGCGCCGAAATCCAGTCCCCGCAGCGCCACGCTCGATGCCGATCCAGCCAGCACCGCATATTGCGCTGCCAGTGCGCCCTGGCCCATGCCCAGCAGGGAAGTGACCGCGGCATCCTGCTGGGGCGTGAGCAATAGCGTGCCCGGGAAAAACGCCCCGCAATTCGTGCACGGCACCAGCCCGAAATTGTCCGCGCCGATATCCGAAAATCCCGTCTCGTGCCGGCGCGTGCCTTCAAAGGAGAAGAAGAAAAACGTCTTGTCCTTCTGGATCGGGCCGCCAAACGCCGTGCCGTATTGCGCGCGCGTGTAAGACTGCTTGACCGGTTTAACGGTTCCGGTGTTCGGGTCCACCTCCACCGAAAACGGATTGCGCGCCTGCAAGTCGGTCGCGCGCAGAAAGCCGAACGCGTCCCCGTGGAAGCTATTGGACCCGCTTTTGGTCACGATGTTGATCACGCCGCCGGTGGCGCGGCCGAATTCCGGCAGGTAGTTGCTCACCAGGAGTTGAAACTCCTGCACGTCCTCCTGGGAGACGGTGGAACGGATGCCGTTGACGGAATTGTCCACGGCGTCGGCCCCGTCCACGGAAACCTCGTTTGATCGCGCGCGCTGGCCCCCGAAGTTCAGACCGCTGGTGGGCGCGGCCCCGATCGACGGCGCGCTGTCGCGGTTGGCCTGGGAATTCAGCAGCGTGAAGTTCACGTAATTCCGTCCGTTGATGGGCAGGTTGTCGATTTGCCGGCCTTCAATCGTCTGGCTCACCGCCGTGCGCTGCGTTTCCACCAGCGCGGCCTCTCCGGTCACCGTCACCTGTTCGGCCCCGGCCTGCACCTGCAACTGAACGTTTACCTCCGGCACGCGCCCGATCTCGATCACCACCTCCGGATTCACCGCGCGCGCAAAGCCGCTCTTTTCCACCGTCAGCTCGTATCGCCCGGGCGCCAGGCCCACAAACAGGTAGCGGCCATCGTCGCCGCTCTGCTTCGAGCGGCTCAGGTTGGTGGCCAGGTTTCTGATGGTGACCTTGGCGTCAGCCACCGATTTGCCCTGTGGGTCGGTGATGGTTCCGGATAGGTCCACGGCATTCACCTGCGCCCAGGCAGACGCTGCGGCCACCAGTGCGGCAAGCAAAACCATGCACAGCGCGAGGCCCCTTGACGGTTTCATGACTCTTTTCCTCCCCGGATCATGCCCCGCGATGCCCGCTGCAGGCACACCCCTGCGCCCGCATGGCTCCGCAGATCGCAATGACCATTCCTCCATGGCGCGAAACGACCGATCCCCGTACGCCCGGACCGCAGGCGAATCGTAGCCGTTGATACTCCATCGGAACACTCAATTCAATAGATTTATGTGCAGCTCGTCCCACCCGGTCGAGGTCCCGGCGCGCGCCGTGTGGGACGATTCGGGACCACGCAAAACAGCGAGCGAAACGGCAGGGCGCAAGGCATCCGGCCCAAGCCTCAGGAAGAGCCGTTCTCGGGCATGCTCCCTCGGCAAGGCGCTAATGGCCGTTGTTTCAGCCATATACGGTCACGCCGGCCAGGTTTCGCACGTTCTCGGTTCCGGTGTGTCACATCAGCAGGGCACCTCTTCTCTGCAGGTGCGGACCTCTTCAGCAAAGCCCAACAGCTAGGAGTAAAATTATATTTGTTGCGCTCCTTTCGAGGGGAGAACGACGTTCCCTGTAAAGGAGGCTCCGATGCGTAAGTTAGCAAGCGTCCTGCCGATCCAGTTTGCGCTATTCTCTTCGCTCCTTCTCCTATTCTTTGTGGCGGTGCCGCCGGCAACCATGGCCGCCGCCGCGTCGGGTACCAATGAGCAGGTTCGGATTGTGGGGCACCTGCCTCTGAATGGAATGCACGTCAATCAGATGTTCGTGCAGCAAAGGGACCACAAGTCCTACCTCTATCTCCACCGCTCGCGGACCAACGCCTACGCGCTGGTGGACGTGACCCGGCCCAGCAAACCGGTTCTGGTGAGCCGGCGCGA
>DATIYQ010000159.1:0-5995 GCA_035517515.1 Binatia bacterium | reverse complement strand
GAGCCCTTGCCATAGGTGATGCTGACCCACGCGGACGGGGCGAGCGAGCTTTCCAGGCGCGTGCCCAATACGATCGGGCCGGCGGAATCCACAGTCTGGCCGTTTGGGTTCTTGGCCAGCAGCCGGTTCCTGTAACTCTCGAGCGCGGCATCCAACAGGTCTCGGCCATGGTTCTTCTCCAGATACAACAGGGCGGAGTAATTGGCGAGCGATTCCATCAGCCAATCATCGTGATAACCGCTGGTGGTCACTACGTTGCCCCACCACTGGTGGGCGGTTTCATGGGCCTGCAGAAGGTCGACAAAGAAGCTCTGCACCTGAGGGTCGAGGCTGGCCAAAGCTGCGTCCTCACGGTGCAGATAAGCCATGGTGGAAAGGTACAACAACCCGGGAAATCCCTGCCCGAAAGCCCCGGGGATGGGCGAGACTTCGAGTGTCTTGAGCGGCGGCGGACCAAATCGCGTGGACATGAATTCGAATGTGGCAGCGACGTCAGCGGCGAGTTCTTCCAGCCGCGGCACGGGCTGCGGCAGCGGCGCGCGCGCCTCCGGTTGCCGCCCGGAACGCGAACCGGCAGTGAGAGGATGCGGCTTGGGTTGGAGTGCCGCCTCCAGGGCACGATTCGCGCACACTTCGATGGTGTACGGCGGCCGCACCACCCGCGTGCGGTCGTAGACGCCGAGGTTGAAACCAGCGAAACGGATCGGCACGTCGACCACGCGCCGCGTGACGCGCGAGTCGCTCTCGGTGATGTCGGAAATCACCTCGCCGGGAGTGATCAGGTCCAGATCTTTGGGATAACGAAACGTAAGGTCAAACCGCGCGAACTGCGTTCCGGAATTGGGGTACCAGGTGCCGCGAGGACCGACAAAATAAACCTGGTTTCCGGCGTCTTCCACCACCGCGCCCTCGTGATGAAACTCCACTTCGTACTCGCGTCCTGGCTGGAGGGGCTCCGGAGCCACGACGAGAAAAAGATTGCTGCCACTGTTGCGGATGAGGTTCGCGCGAAGGGAATCGGCTTCCAGCACTTCGGCCGGAACACCGTCGATGGTAGCTGATGACACATGCATGCGTGCGGTCATATCGAAGGGGAGGACGCGCTCGCCCGGTTCCGCTACGGTGACTTTGACTTTAGTGACGACGCGCAGGTTCAGGCTCGGCTCGAGAGTGGCGTCAATGCGGTAGTCCTTGAGCGATACCTCAGATCCTGGAAACTTACGCAGGCCCTTGCGATAAGGCGCCGCTTCGAAATTTGTCCATATATCAAAGAACGTGCGGTTGGCGCGCGAGGTCAGTTGGCCCACGCCGATCTGTTCGAAAGCGAGCGGCTCGTAAAGCACGTCGAAGTTGCCCAGCGTCTTGCCGTTTACCGCGGCAACGAAAGCGCCATCCTGGCGCCGCCGGGGCGAGAGCAAGTCCAGCAGCAGACGCGTTTCGAAGCTTGCCGAGAGATTGCGGACCACCGAGTCCCACTGCTCCGACATTACAGCGCCCATTTCCGGGCTGCGCTTGTCAAAGGGGTTGGCGCGGATTTGCTGTATCAGCTCGTCATAGGTATGATCGGCGAACAGAAAAACGGCGGCGCGGAGGTGCTCATCCAGGTTTGGGCTTCCCGTGTAACCGGCGAGCGACTGCCGCTCACTGCGGATGGGAGGCAGCAGCAGCAGTTCCGCATCTCCGGCCTCCACTTCGTTGGTAAAGACGGCGGCGGTCCGGATACCGTTCACGGGTTTCCCGAAGATCAGGTAACCATCAGTGAAGTAAAAGTGGATGTCTTCTTTGTTGATCTGGACGTCGTGAACGCGGTAGCACTCGGCGGAGTCAAGCTGGACTTCGCGCACGCCTTTTGCGAGGTCCTCGCCGCCGGTGGCTGCACAGGCAAGGACTGGAATGAAAAGAGCCGCGAGCAACCGCATGCCTTCAGTCTACTGCGAGCGGCGCGACCGCTCGAAAATGGCGGCTACTCGCGATCCGCATCGGGAAAGCTTGTGCGTAGGTATTCTTCGACCGAAACCAGCGTGGTGTTTCTCATTGCGCGCTGCTCCGCGGCTGTTGTCCAACTCGTTTCAGAACCTGGTGTACGGTGGCCATGATCTGCTCCTCCACGTGCTCGTCATACGGTCCCGGCAGGCCGTAGTAGATCATGCTCTGGTCAGCTTCGTAGCCGCCTTCCTTGAGCACGCGAAGCGAAGGGATGTAGGACATCACGTCGTTCGAATACCCGGCGACGATGATGCCTTTGCTGCCGTACTCGCGCTTAATACGAAGCACGTAATCGACCACGACTTCGCCGCCAAGGGCAACCAGCGTCAGATCTTTGCCGAACCGCACCGCCTGCACCGGGTACGGATAGTGGCTGAGGATGGGGCTGCGTTCGTCGTATAGCTTGAGCATGGCACTGGCGTGGCGCGCGCGGTGAACGTTGGAATCTTGCAAACGCGATTCAAACGTTTCGCGCGATTGCGGCGCGAATCCGAGGTGAACGATTTGAAACGCGGTGCGCACCGGGCCGCGCACGCTCTGGAGCTTTTCGCCGAGCACGCGGATGACTTCTGTGCCCAGCTCTGCGCCGTGCCGTTCGGCCAGTTCGAGGCTGCTGCGTGGACTTGGGTTTTGATCGGCGCCTGCGAGCATGAGGAACATGGCCGTGGCTCCGGGGTTTGCCTTCTCGATGGCAAGCTGTGCGAAGCCGGCGTAATCCCCGCTGATGTTATAGAACTCGCCGGTGAGGGTGGTGTTGTGGCAGGCGTAGCCGAACAGAACGGCGCGAAGCTTGCCATCGGGTGCGGTCACCTTGAGCACGGGGACATCGGGGTCGGTCGGTCCTTTAGGATTCTCGCCGATTTTCACGCCGTTTGGAGCGGGCTCGCGGCGGTTGATGGCGAAGGTCGCGCGGCCGTTGCCGAACGAGAGAGCGGCCGGCGCGAGATCCTGCAGCGCGGCGACAATCACGGCCACCAGATTTTCAATCAGCCTGGCGGCATATTCCGACACCACCTGGCTGTCGGCGGGGCTCAGTTCGAACAGCATCTCGAGATTGCCGCGAATGAGCGGGCCCGTATGCGTGTGCGACGAGTTCAGCACCAGGTGAGAGCGGTCGATGCCCCACTGCTGGTCGACGCGCGCCGCCACGACGTCGGTGATGCCGCGCGGCAGCCCGATGAGATCCGTGGCGACGATGACCACCCGCGCGCCTTTTCGGTCCTCGATCGCCAGCGCTTTGGCCCACAGGTCATGAACGACGCCCTCGGACGGGTGATTCCGATTGGCGTAGCCGGACATGTAGATGGGTTTGTCCGGCGTGATGATGATGCGGCCGATACCGGCTTTATAGTCCGCGGCGGCCAAGGGCAGGGAAGCCAGAAGAATCATCGGAACGAAACGCATGGAGCGTTGATTATACGACTCAGCGCCCGGCGGCGCTGAGTTCCGCGGAACTGACCAGCTCCACGGTGCCGCCGGCCAGCGCGCTCACGCGCGGTCCCGGAAGAATGATGCCGGCGAGGTTCAGCGGATCGGCGGTGGATACGGCGACACTCTTGGGCTGATCGTTCGAACGGCGGACGGCGCGCAGCATATCGATGGCTTCTGGACGCGCGAACTGCTCGCCGATCACGCTGGCGACAAAGCGGCCGCCGCGAATTTCGCCGCGCGCTTCCATACGGCGGAGCACCACCAGGAGATCGCGCCAGGCCGGGGCCAGCGCCTCGCGCGCCAGCAGATCGCGGAAGACCACGCCCCAGCGGAGCAGCAGTTGATTGGCGAAAGGTTCGTTCGCGGCAGCAGGTTGCCCATCAGAAGCGGGCAGCAAGGCCCACCGTCCGGCGGCATGACGGGGCCTGGCGGTACGTCCCCGGCCTTCACCGCGCCGCCGCTTGGGATCGACGAGCGAGCGCAGATTCTCGAAACCGTCGGCGGTGACCAGGCCCGCGGCCACCAGCTCCCAGAGGGCGTCCTCGACTTCGCTCGCGAGTCTTCCTGTAGCGCGCGTCAATTCAGGAAAGAACGAAGCGCCCTGCCGCCGCAGAGCGCTCAAAACCTCCCGCGCAGGGTGGGAAAGCGATTCTTCAACCTCTTCGCGATTCCCTGCCAGCAGCCAGGCGGAGTCTTCGCGAAGAAGAAGCGCCACCGGCGCCACGCGCGTGGGGCGCACGCGGCCGGGATCCTCGCGATCGAACGCGGGGTGCGGCGAGAGCCGGCCCCACATCACTTCTCCGGAGAGGCAGAGCTGATCGAGGAGGTCGGGCGCGTATCGCGCGATGCGGCGGGGCAGGACCTCCGATTCCCACGCGGCCGCGGAGATTTCGTATCCCTGAAGCTGCCGGATGATCTGCAACGCGCCGTCCAGTCCGTGCAACTGGCTGCCGGGCGCCAGGTGCTGCCAGTGGAAAAGGAAGCGCACGAAATCGGCGGTTGAGACAGGTTCGATTTCCCGGCGGAGCCGGCCAATGGTGAGGCGATGGATGCGCGCCAGCACGCGGCGGTTGGCCCACTCGATCTCGCTCGTACTGCCGGGGCTGAAACGCCCGCGCAAGATCTGGCCTTCGGCTTCCAGGCGAGCCAGTCCTGCGTCTACCAAGTCGCGGCGGAGGGCCAGTCGATCAGCGAGAGCCTGTGCCGTCATCGGTCCAGAGGATTCGAGCCAGCCGCGCGCCATTTCTGTTGCGGCGGCTTGCTGCACATCGCCGGCGCCGAAATGCGCGGCTTGCGCCATAGCGGCGCGCTCGGCCGCGGCCCAGAGAACCACATCGCCGTCGCGAAGTGTGATAGCCCGGCGGGATGCCGCCAGCTCGTCAAACCACGGCCGCCATTCTGCTACGGGAGGCAGCGCGATGAGCGTCAGCAGCGCATCATGCAGCTCGTCGGCGTCACGAACTACAGGCCACGATTCTGACGCCACCTGTTCAATGGCTGCCGCATCCAGCGCGCCCATTCCCTCCGCCAGATCCGGCAAGGTGCGGCGCATCTGGACCGCGCGGGCGCGGCGCTCCTCGAGCGGAGCATCATCCAGATAGGCGTAAGGATTGGAATTCAGAATTTCGTGGGAAAAAGGCGAGGCTTCCGGCGTTTCGATAGCCACGGCGCGGATGGCGCCGCTCGCGATGCCGTCCAGCACCTGCTTGAGGCCCTCGAGGTCCATGGCCTCGTGCAGGCAATTCGAGATGGTTTCGTTCACCAGCGGGTGATCGGGGATGCGGATCTCGCCCGTCAGATTCTCGGCGCACGCGGCCTGATCGGGAAAGACCGCGGCCAGCAGGTCATCAGAGCGCATTCGCTGGATGGGAGCCGGAATCTTGCTGCCGCCGCGGAAGCGCAGCACGGCCAGGGCTCGAGTGACGTTCCAGCGCCAGCGCGCCGTGAACATGGGAGCGGGCAGCAAGGCTTGCGTCAGCACATCCTCAACGGCCGCGGATTTCAGGAATCCGAAAATGATTTCGAGCGGAAAGGAATGCTGCTCGCTCAACGAAATGACGATGCCGTTGTCGGTGGCGGCGGCTTGCAGCTCGAAATTGAAGGAGCGGCAAAATCGTTTGCGGAGCGCCAGGCCCCAGGCCCGATTGATGCGCGCGCCGAAGGGCGCATGCAGCACCAGTTGCATGCCGCCGGCTTCATCGAAAAAGCGCTCGGCAATGACGGTCGCATGAGTGGGCATGGCGCCCAGCGTGGCTCCGCCCGCGATGACATAGTCGAACGCTTGCTCTGCGCCGCGGCGGTCCAGGGCGCACTCTCGGGTCAGAAAATCGATGGCTTCGGCGCGCGGATGGCTGGCAATCTCTTCCCGCAGCCGCGAAACCTCGCGCGAGAGCTCGGCGGTGCGCCCGGGCGCTTCTCCGCGCCAGAAGGGAATGGAGGGCGACGCACCGCGGGCATCCTCCACGCGAACGCGGCCCGACTCTATACGCCGAATGCGCCAGGAGGTGGTTCCCAGCAGAAAAACATCGCCGGCGAGGCTCTCGACCGCGAAATCCTCGTCGACCGTTCCCACCGTTTT
>DATIYQ010000158.1:0-7366 GCA_035517515.1 Binatia bacterium | reverse complement strand
CGCCAGGGCATCTTTCCTTCTTCGATTTCGTCCAGCTCTTCCTCCATGCGCGCCGTGAAGCCCACATCGAAGATGTCCGCGAAACTTTCCACCAGCAGGTCGCTCACTTTTTCACCCAGCATGGTGGGAGTGAACCGTCCCTGGTCCTTGTTCACGTATTCCCGCTCTACGATTGTGGAAATGATGGTCGCGTACGTGCTCGGCCGCCCGATCCCTTTTTCTTCCAGCTCCTTCACCAGCGTGGCTTCCGTATAGCGCGGCGGCGGCTCGGTGAAATGCTGCTCCGGCCGGATTTTCTCCAGGCGCAGCGCCTGGCCTTCCGCCACCTGAGGCAACGAACGCCCCTCGCCCTCGGCCTCCGCATCCTTCTCTTCCTCTTCCGCCGCGGACTGGTAAACCGCCAGGTAGCCCTTGAATTTCTCCACCGAGCCGGAGGCCCGGAAGGTGTAATCCCCGGCCGCGATGTCAATGGTCGTCTGGTCGAACACCGCGGGCACCATCTGCGAGGCCACGAAGCGCTGCCAGATCAGCTGGTACAGCTTGAATACGTCGTCGTCCAGATAGCGGCGCACATCCTCCGGCCGCCGCGTCACGTCCGTCGGCCGGATGGCTTCGTGCGCCTCCTGCGCTTCCTTCTTCGATTTGTAGAAGTTGGGCTTCTCCGGCAGATAATCCGCGCCGAAGGCCGCGGGAATCAGCTCGCGCACCTGGTTCAGGGCATCGCCGGAAACGCGCACCGAATCCGTGCGCATGTACGTGATCAGCGCCACCGATCCTTCGTCACCCAACTCCACGCCTTCGTAAAGCCGTTGCGCCAGCGCCATGGTGCGCTTTGCGGTGAATCGCAGCCGGTTATACCCGGCCTGCTGGAGTTTCGAGGTGGTAAACGGCGGCGGGGCAAATCGCCGGCGCTCCTTCTGTGTGACCGCGGCCACCTGCCAGCGCGCGCGCTCCGCCTCCGCGACGATGCGTTGCGCCTCCGCTTCGTTGGGCACTTCGATTTCTTCGCCCTTGTAGCGGACCAGCTTGGCCTCGAATGCCGGCGGCGCGCCCGCTTCCACCAGGGCGTGAATCGTCCAGTATTCCTTGGGCACGAAGGCGCGGATTTCCTTCTCGCGCTCCACGATCAGCCGCAGCGCCACCGTTTGCACCCGCCCCGCGGAAAGCCCGCGGCGCACTTTGTCCCACAGCAGCGGCGAAATCTTGTAGCCCACGATGCGGTCCAGCACCCGGCGCGCTTGCTGCGCGTCCACCAGGTTAGTGTCCACTTTGCCCGGCTTTTCAAAGGCCGCGCGGATCGCTTTCGGCGTGATTTCGTTGAACGTCACCCGGAAGATTTTCTTCGGGTCCGCGGCCCGCAGCGGCTCCTTGGCCGCCGCCTTCTCTTTGGCCGTTGGCTTCTTTTCTTCTTTGTGGCCGTTCTTGCCGTTCTTGCCGTTTTCCGCCTCCGCTTCAATGGTGAAGCGCGCCGGTTTGGAGAGCACCAGCGCCAGGTGCGCGGAGATCGCTTCCCCTTCGCGGTCCGGGTCCGCCGCCAGGAAGATCGCTTCCGCGGAGTTGGCCGCTTTTCTCAAATCGGTGATGATTTTCGCTTTGCCCGGAATGATCTGCAGCGTGGGTTCAAAGATGTTTTCGTCGCTCAGGGACACCGTCTTCGCCGGTTTCTTTGCTTCTTTAGCCTTCCCCTTGGCGCCGCCCTTGCCCCGCTTCTTTTTCCCCACCGCGTCATCAGGCATGATGACGCCCAGTTCTTTTTTCGGCAGGTCCATCACATGGCCGTAGGACGCCTTCACCATGTACTCGCGTCCCAGGTACTTGTTGATGGTTTTTGCCTTGGCAGGCGATTCGACGATGACCAGCGAGCGTGCCATATCTTTATTAGATGTCGCGCAGCCTCTTCGCGCTCAATGGATGCTGCCCCCGGCGGAAAGGTTACCGCCCTCCGCCTCTCCCGGCGGCTCGATTCATGTTAGACATAGATGGGCAAAGGCTTACAAGAGGGATTTCACAAAGTGTTTCCCCGGCATCTGCCGGATGGCCCCGCGCATCTCCAGGTCAAACAGGGTAGCCAGCACCTCGCTCGAGCTCAGCCCGGAAAGCTCCAACAGTTCGTCCACGTGCCGCGCCTTGTCCGCGCTCAGCAGGCCGTACAGCGTCTTCTCCGTTTCCGTAAATGACTGCTCCATCAGCGTCGCTCGCTCGGCCGAAGAGACACTGTCCACCGGGAAGAGTTCCGCTCGGATATCGACTGGCAGTTCCTCGACCACGTCTTCCCAGCCGGTCACCAGCTTGGCGCCCTGCTTGATCAGTTGGTTCGGGCCGAAGCTGCCTTCGTGCGTTACGTTTCCCGGCACGCCGTACACCTCGCGGCCGAATTCCATGGCCAGCCGCGCGGTGATCAGCGAGCCGGAATACTGCGCCCCTTCCACCACCACCACGCCCAGCGTCATCCCGGCGATCACCCGGTTGCGCACCGGAAAATTTTGCGGCGCGGCAAAGCTGCCCAGCGGAAACTCAGAGATCAGACAGCCCAGCGTCGCGGCCTCCTCGTGCAGTTTGCGGTTCTCCTTGGGATAGATGACGTCAATCCCCGTCCCCAGCACTCCGACGGTGGCCCCGCGCCCGCTTTGCTTCTGCCCGTCCAACGCCCCACGGTGCGCCGAGGCGTCAATTCCGCGCGCCATCCCGCTCACAATCACCAGCCCGCGCGCCGCCAGCTCCCTCCCCAGTTTTTCCGCCATCTGCACGCCGTAGGGAGAGGGCTTCCGCGACCCCACGATGGAAATCGTATGCCGCGCCAGCAGTTCAGGATTCCCGCGGACATACAGTACCGGAGGGGGATCGTAAATGTCCCGGAGCCGCGGCGGGTAGGCGGGATCGTCCCAGGTGACCAGCTTGCATCCCAGCTCGCGGACCCGCGCCAGTTCCTTCTCTGCGGCCTGCAACGGTTTCTGCGAATGGATGGCCTGCGCGGCTTCCGCGGGAATCTGGCAGCCCTCCAGCGCAGTCAGCGAAGCCGCGAAAATAGCTTCCGGCGAGCCGAACTGCCGCAGCAGCTTTCCCGCCAGCCTCGCTCCAAGGCCGGGAGTCAGCCCCAGCGCCAGCCAGCCCAGGTACGTATCGGATGGCATGACCCCGCGGCAGAATCTATGCGCCCATTACTGCTCTGTCAAGAACCCTCGGCGTAGCGCCGGTGTCCCGCTCCGGCCCCGCTCTTGATTCGGAACTCTGGTGAGCTCTCGCGCTTTCATGCAAAACGCGCCAGCCGGTAAGGGGCCAGCATTTCCACGCGTGCCCCATCCAGGATTTCCATGGCCCCAAATTCTCCCACCACCGGCGCCAGCGTCACTCCGCTATGTGTCGCCGCGATGTACAGATTCGGGCAAGCATCCGCGAAACCCAGGATGGGATATTCGTCCTGTGGCATCACCCGCCATCCCAGCGTCACCTGGCTGAGCTTCGCGCGCTTCAGCTCGAGTAGATATTGCGCCGCGCTCGCCAGCAGCTTTTCCCCGAATCCCCGGCTGGAGTCTGTAGTCGGCGTCCCGCGGAAATCCGTGCCGGTCACCACGCTTCCATCCGGATTCTGTTTCATGTGCGCCCGGGGACCCAAGACCACGCGGTCCAGCAGGGGCGCCATCGGCGCGGTGTGTGCCAGTACGCCGGGTGAGTCCTTCAACGGCACTTTTACCCCTGCCAGCGCCGCAAGCCGCGGTGTGGCCACGCCGGAGGCCACCACCATCGCGTCCAGCGGGATGCGCCCCTGAGAAGTATCCGCCGCCTGCACCCGGCCACCGGAAACCGTCAACCCGGTGACCTCGCAGGGGTAGAGCACGTGCGCCCCTAGCCGTTTCGCCTTTTCCAGGATTGTCTGGGTGGCCTGAACCGGATCCAGCGTGCCTTCCCGCTCGCTGAAGCTCGCCGCTCGGAACTCACCGGGAAGAATCAGCGGCAGCAAATGGCTGAACTCATTGAGGTCGATCAAGCGGGTCGAGTAGCCCCAGTCCTGCGCGCGGGCCACATCCGTGCGCAGCGCCTTCGCCTCCGGCGCGCCCTCCTGCCACTCCACCGCGCCGCCCCACTGGATCTGCAAGTCTCCGGAAAATTCCGCTTCCAGGTGCTGCCAGCCCTTCATCCCCAGCACGTTCAAATCGTGGTACTGGCGCGGCTGCTTGGAAAACGTCGCGTTGATCCAGGCAAAGGATTTCCCCGTGGCCCCCGCCGCGGGATACTCCTTCTCGCACAGCGTCACCTGCGCTCCGCGTTTCGCCAGGTGATACGCGAGCGAAGCGCCAATGATCCCGCCGCCAGCCACCACGATTTTCTGCGGGGCGCTTCCGGCGCTTCCAGGAAGCAGCGCGCTCACGGAGAATCCGGCCGAAAGTCTGATGAAACGGCGACGATCCATTACTCGTTCATTCTACTCGTCAGAGGTGTCCCGTGCCGCCTAGCGTCTCCCCGGTTCGCCGTCTGCATCGCAAACCCAGGGGGAAAGTGCCGAAGGATCCATGCCGATGGGCTGGCCCTCCGGTATTTCGGTCGAGGGCGCCGGCTTCCAGTCTTTCGGGTTCTTCTGGAACTGCGCAATCCGCGCCGCCGCATAGCGGAGGTGTTCGCGCTGCGCCACGTCCGTGGTGGTCTGTTGTCCCACCCATTTGCTCAGCTCTTCGAGCTTCCCGTTGGCCACGGCGCGCACCTGCGCTGGCGCGCGCTCGTCCGCCGCCAGCGCGAACAGCTTCTCCAGCGCCACGTCGTCCACCGTGCGGCCTACCTCTCCCGCATAGCCCGCCCCGCGCGGCGCCTTCCAGGTGGCCGCGAGCAGCCGGTCCACGATTTCTTCCAGGCCCGGCGACTGCGCGTTTTCCGCGTGGTACTCCACCAGCCGTGCCGCCCTCTCCGCGTTCAGCAGCAGGCCGATCACATGATTCGCCGCGGCCTCCGCAGGCGCCAGCGAGTCAAACGTCAGCCCGGTGTGCCCGTGGAAGTCTTCCCGGTCACGCTGATAGAAGGGCGGCTTCGGTGGAATGAGCCGCAGCACAGCCTCCGGAAGCGCCAGCACCGCGGGATCCAGCGTGTGCAGCACGGCGTCGAGCGCCCGGCGTTGCTCCGCCGCCGTCACCGGCACCGCCGGCTTTTGCCCGTCGCCCCGCAGTGCAAACGAATAGTCTAGGCCGCCGATTTCCTTGATCGCCGCTTCCACCTGGTAGCGGTGATACAGGTAGATGGGCACCAGCACGTCCTCCAGCGTGGCCAGCGGCGCGCCCACCCGTACGTCGTTTTCGGAGAACCGCTTCAAGGCTGCCGCGCGGACGGTCATCATCCGGTTCAGTTCGTCCACCGCGTTAGTTCCGTTATCCCACAGATGCGCCACCGGACTGGCGCTTCCCGGAGGCCGCGCATCCTGGTCCGTCAGATACCGCAGCCCGCGGCTTTGCGCGTCGTGCAGGATCGCGTCCAGCCCTTTCCCCTCGTCCGTTCCGGACGGGAAATCCTGGTAGCCGTATGCGATGGTCACCTTATCCCATTCGCCGATGCCCGTCGCGTACGCATTCGACAAATCCGGCACGCCGTCTTTTCCCAGCGTCACCAGCGGTTGCGGATAGTCCATCACCGACGCCCGGTTGGAGATGCTCGCCGCGAAATTGTGCATCAGCCCCAGCGTGTGCCCCACTTCGTGGGCCGCAAGTTGCCGCAGTCGCGACAGCGACATGTCCATCATCGCCGTCGGCACGATTTCTCCGTCCGCGAACGGCGCGAGCAGCCCGGTGGCAATCAGGTAGTCCTGCCGCACCCGCAGCGACCCCAGCGTCACGTGCCCCTGCAGGATTTCGCCGGTGCGCGGGTCCGTCACCGCCGATCCGTAGGACCACCCCCGGGTCGCCCGGTGCACCCACTGGATTACGTTGTAGCGCACGTCCATCGGGTCCGCGTCTTCCGGCATCAGCTCCACACGGAACGCGTCTTTGTACCCCGCGGCCGTAAACGCCTGGTTCCACCATCGCGCGCCCTCCAGCAGCGCCGAACGGATCGGCTCCGGCGCTCCGCGGTCCAGGTAATACACGATCGGTTCCACCGGCTCGCTCATCGCCGCTCTGGGATCTTTCTTTGCAATCCGGTGCCGCGCGATGTACCGCTTCATCAGCGGTTCAGACACCGGCGTCGCATAGTCCGCGTACTCGATGCCGAAGTATCCGGCCCGCGGGTCGTACCGCCGCATCTGATAGCCCGGCCCCGGCAGCTTCACAAACGAATGGTGCTCTCGTACGGTCACCGACTGCGGCGTCGGCACCACCTGCTGCAGCCAGTTCCCCGGCTCGTCGCCCGCGAAAGTCAGCGTCGCTTCCACTTCCGTGTTCTGGGGAAAATTCTTTGTCCGCGGCAGGTAGAGGGCGCAGCGCGAGGCATCCAGGTGGAAATTCCCCTGGCGGGTCCGCCGCAGCGCCGCCGTCACCTCGTGCGCGTCGTGCAGAAAAAACGTGGTCGCATCCACCAGCACATGCCCATCCTCCTCCGCGGCCACCTCAAACCCCCAGAGCACCGACTCCGCAAAGGAATCGCGCACCGCGCGCCGCTCTGCCGGGTCGTCGGTCACTGCGCGGTATTCGTAGTTCGCCTGCACCAGCAGCACCTTCGGCCCGCTCCGCTCCCAGCGCACCACCCGCGTCCGGCCTAGTTGCCCGCGGTCCAGCCCAATGTCGTTCGAGCCGATGCCGGCAGGGAGCGACTCGATGTAGAGAAACTCTTTTCCCCAATCCCCCGCCTCCAGCCACATCTTTCCGGTCTTCGCATCCCAATATAGCGGCACGTAACCCGACATCCGTTCCATACCCGCGGTCTTCGCGGTAATGGTCGCCGGCGCCGCCGGTTTCTCTCCGCCCTGCGCCGGCCCCGGCGCAGTTCCCTGGGCCACTGCCGCGTTCGAACTGGACAATAGAAGGACAAGAAGTGCTGCCACTCGCTTCATGATTCGCCTCCGTAATTCCCGGGAAACCTTTGAACAGGCGGAAAGATTTGTCAAGCTGCGGCTCGCGCAACGCCGCCGAAGCAGATGAAAGGTTTGATTCGCCGAATCGCCCTGCGGGGGTGCCATTCCCTGCGGCGCCCGGCGCGCGCATGTTATAGTCGGATTTCACTGCGAGGGCGGGGAAATGGGCCGTTTGCGCGTCTCCATCGTGCAGTACCTGAACACTGCGCCGCTCGTTTGGGGCTTCACCCACGGGCCGCTTCAGGGCCGCTACGATCTTTCGTTTACCGTTCCTTCGCAATGCGCGCAGCAGCTCGCGGCCGGCGAGGCGGATGTGGCCATCATCCCGGCCATCGAATATCAACGCATCCCCGGCCTGGTGGCACTGCCCGGCATGGCCAT
>DATIYQ010000157.1:0-17472 GCA_035517515.1 Binatia bacterium | reverse complement strand
CCTCCCCGGGCCTGACTCCACGCGGGCATGGCGCAGGCCATCGCCAGAACTGCACCCGAGAATGCCACCAAGCCGGCTTTGATCGCTCTCGTCATGCGGAGAGCTCCATCCACTCAGTACGATGCCCGGCGCCGAGACCCGGTTGTGCCCATCTCTAGCGGGGAGTCCCTCCGGCCCCGTGGGGATTCCAGCGTCCTCGGGCCTGTGCGGGCGACTTTGAGATTCCAGCTTCGGTCCCGGGCCCTACCGTCGAGTCTCAAGTGCCAGTTACCTGCGGGAGTTCCTCCCCCTGGCAGCTAGCCCCACTCCCCTGCCTTTGTGGAACTTTCCCGCCACCCAGCCGGAATTAAGTTACAGAGGCGCGCAATCCGGCGTCTAACGACCCAGGATGAACCAGGACCCCTCTCCTGAGGCTCTCCTCCGTCGTGCGACTGCCGGAGACGAAGACGCATTCCGAGCGCTCTACCGCCAGTTGAGCGGCGGGGTTTTCCGATTCGCTCTGCACATGGCCGGAAATCCCAGCTTGGCAGAAGATGTAACCCAGGAAGTGTTCCTCGTGCTGATTCGAGACCCAGGACGGTTTGATCCCTCGCGCGCCAGCCTGAAGGCGTTCCTTTTCGGCGTGGCGCGCAATCACACCCTGCGGGCCATCGAAAAAGAGAGCCGCTTCGCTCCGTATGTGGAGCGTGGAACGGCTGCGGGGGCTGATTCGAGTGAAGACTCCGGCTATCGCGCGGGCACTGTTCCACTTTCCGCGGGATCTTCCGTACATCTGAGTGAGCCTGCCATCCCGGATGCCGGCGAAGATCTGCTGCGCCGGGAAGAGATCGACCGGGTGCGCCGCGCTGTGCTCGCGCTCCCGCCGGTGTACCGCGAGGCGGTGGTGCTGTGCGACTTGCAGGAATTGAGCTATGAGGAGGCCGCGCAGGCCCTGCAATGCGCCCCCGGTACGCTTCGCTCGCGGCTGCACCGCGGGCGGGAAATTCTGGCGGATCGCCTTCGCGCCGGGGAGCGCAATCCGGGACATGCCGGAGCCGTTCGATTCCCCGCGTCCAGGGAGGAGGGGCGATGACTCCTTCTCGTTCCTCCAACGGTTTTGATCCGCCAGCCTCCGATGCCCGCGCGGGGGAAGCGACGCCCTGCGACCGCTGGCAGCCGGCGCTGGTGGAAGTTGCCCGCAGCGCGCAGGAAGGCTCCACGCAGGCGATCTCCGGGGAGGCTGTGGAAGCGCTCCAGCACGCCGCCTCCTGCCCGGCCTGCCGCGAACTCCTGGTTGCGGAACGCGCGGTGACCGCGGAATTGGCCCGGCTGTCCTCCGCCGATTCAACCCTGCAGCCTTCCGTGGGATGCGAGTCCACCCTGCTGGCCGCATACCGGCAGGAGCGCGGCGGCGAGGTGCGCACCCGGCGCTGGATTTTTGCCGTGGCCGGAACGCTGGCGGCATCGCTGCTGATTCTGCTGGGTGCCGCGCTGCTCGTCTCCCGCGATTCGGGCTCCATGGCGCACGCCGTGGTCTACCGGCTCTTGCGGGGTGAGGTCCGCCCGGCTTCTTCCGTCGCCGCGCCGGACTCCGGCGCCCAGAGTGCCGTGGAAGGTGGCTCTTCCGCGGCCACGAGTGACGACGAAGAAGAATTCACCGATTTCTACGCGTATTACCCCGGTGCGGATCTTTCTTCCGTGGATTCCGGGGCGCTGGTGCGCGTGCGCGTGCCCAGTTCGGAATTGGGCGCGTTCGGGTTGCAGGTGGCCCAGGGCAGGGAAGACGAATGGGTGAACGCGGATTTGCTGGTGGCAGAAGACGGCTCGCCGCAGGCCATTCGCTTTGTGCTGCCCGCGCCGCAGAGTTCGAAGGACTGAACGGGCCGAGGCCGGACGGCGACACAGGAGAGGTGAACTTAGATGAGACTTGACCGCACAAGTTTGGCATGCCTTGCGGCAATCGCCGCGATGGCATGCGGCACGGCCTTTGCCCAGGAGCCGGCGGCGCCGCCTGCCGGGCCTCCGCCGGGTTTCCATCACGGCGGGGCCATGGAATTCGGGCGCTTCGAGATGGGATTTGACCGCAAAACTGTCACCGGAGCGCCGTATTCCGCGCAGATTTCCGTGCAGACCAGCAACACGCTGGGCGATGGCACGCATATTACGAAGCAATCCACCGGCTCCGTGGCCCGCGACAGCCAGGGCCGCGTGCGGCGCGAGATGACACTTCCGGCGCTGGCTCCGCTTACCGGCTCCAGCCAGTCTCCCAGCGCAGTGACGTTGCGCGATCCCGTAGCGGGCTACAGTTACGTCCTGCGCAGTGAGTCGAAAGTGGCGGTGCGCATGCCGCTGCGGACTGCAAATGGCGGAAAAGGACGGCACGGGTCCGCCAATGGCGCGCCCGGCGCGGATGCGGATGGCAACGTGGAGTTCGGTCCCGGCCGGGGCGGGCCCAACGCCCGCGGGCAGGCGACCACCGTTTCCCTGGGCACGCAGACGATCGAAGGAGTGTCGGCGGAAGGCACGCGCACCACGCGCACCATTCCCGCCGGCACCATCGGCAACGATAAGGCCATTCAGATTGTGGTCGAAAAGTGGTACTCGGCCGATTTGCAGACCGTGGTGTTGCTCAAACGCAGCGATCCCTGGATGGGACAGTCCACCTACCAGTTGACCAACATCACGCGCACCGAGCCGGCGGCTTCCCTGTTTGCCGTGCCGCCGGATTTCTCCGTGCAGGATCGCCGGGCGCCGGCCGGGATGGGCGGGCCGCGCGGCGGCGGGCCGTCGAAACCGATCGAGTGAGTTTCTCGAGTTCTCTCGCGTGGTGGGCCTGCTTTTCGGGACTGCCGCACGGGAGTTGTTAGCCCCCCAAAGCCATGCGGGGCTCTCCGACCAGCTCCGCATGGCTCCCCTATTCAGGCAATTGCCGGCGATGGCTGGCCTGCGGCCCAGTCTGGGTGTAGCCCGCCACTGGAGAGGCGAGGTTTGTTCTAATCCCTCCTCGCGCCGAGCCTGTGCTAAGGTGTTCAGGCGAGGCCGCGATGGACGACCGCGAACTCGAACGCCAGCTCCGCGCCGAAGGATTCAAGCGCGCCTACGTATGGCAGGACGCGCCTCGGGTCCACTATCCCGCGCACACCCATGCGGGCTTGACCGCGCACATCATTCTGGACGGCGAAATGACGCTCACCGTCGGCGGCCAATCGCGCACGTATCGCTCCGGCGAACGCTGCGATGTCCCCGCCGGCGCTGTCCACAGCGCCCATATGGGGCCTGACGGCTGCCGCTACCTGATCGGGGAGAAGTAATCACTCACTGACGGCGCGATTCCTGCCGCGCCCCTCGGCGTTGACACAGCGCATCGGCCTCTTGTACTTTTGCCCGCGCTGAGTGTCCCATCGCCGCTGGTGTGCGGCCGGGCTCCACCCAGCCGCGCCAGGAAGGACGATCATGAGCCGGCCGAGTATCCTTGCCACCCATCCGCTGTTTCCGGAGGCGCGGACGATTCTGGACGCGCATTGCGACGTGGAGTACTGGTCGCGGCCGGAGCGGCCTTCGCGTGCGGAATTCCTGAAGCAGGTGGCGGCCAAGGATGGCTTGGTGTGCCTGCTCACCGAAAAAATTGACAAGGAGATGCTGGCCACAGCGCCGAAGCTGAGAATCGCCGCCAACGTGGCCGTGGGTTTCGACAACATCTCCGTGCCGGACTGCACGGCGCGCAAAGTAGCGGTGACCAATACACCGGGAGTGCTCGACGAAACCACCGCGGATTTTGCCTGGACGCTGTTGATGTGCGTGGCGCGGCGCGTGGGCGAGGGAGAGGCGCTGGCGCGCTCCGGCGAGTGGGCCGGGTGGAACCTGGATCAACTCTGCGGCGGGGACGTGTGGGGGAAGACGCTCGGGGTGATCGGCTTCGGGCGTATCGGACGCGCGGTGGCGCGCCGCTCCACCGGCTTCAAGATGAAAGTGATTTACACCGATGCGGTGCGCGCGGCCGAGGAGGCCGAGCGCGAGGTGGGCGCGAAGTTCGTGGATATGGATACGCTGCTGCGCGAGGCCGACTTTGTGTCGGTGCACGTGCCATTGATGGCGGAAACGCGCCACCTGATCTCCGCCGATCGCCTGAAGAAAATGAAGCGCACCGCCTACCTGGTGAATACCGCGCGCGGGCCGGTGGTGGACAACGAAGCGCTTTACCAGGCGCTGAAGGCCGGCACAATCGCCGGAGCCGCGCTGGACGTGCATGAGAACGAACCGAAAGTGCACGCGGGCCTGATCACGCTGAAAAACGTGGTACTCGAGCCGCACCTAGCCAGCGCTTCCATCGAGACGCGCACCAGGATGGCGGTAATGGCCGCGGAGAACCTGACCGCGTTCTTCGCCGGGAAGCGCCCGCCAAACATCTTGAACCCGGAAGTTCTTGGGTAGTGGGCGGCAATGCGCCCGGCGAATCGGGCGCAGTGATCACTGCAGACGGCGCGAGGAACTTGTACGTTCCGTTCCGTCAGAAAACAGTTCCTGCGCCCGCCCGAGAGCGACGGGCCGGGGGTGACAGCCTCAGGGAGGGGATGAGCGATGGCCATGTTGAAAGATTCATTCCGGCTGACGCTGGAGGGCGCCCGCGTGGCGCTGGAAGCGGCAGAAAAGCGCGCCAAACAAATCGGCCTGCCCATGGATATTGCCGTGGTGGACGACGCCGGCATCCTGCTCGCGTTTATCCGCATGGATGGGGCCAAGCCGGCATCCGCGGCCATCGCTTTCAACAAGGCGCACTCGGCCGCGATTCGCCGCCAAGCGACCGGCCCGGCCATGGCCAACGGCCAGCCCAATCTGGTGCTTTCGCTCGGGCTGGCGATCGGCAGCCACGCTGAGCAAACCCCTATCCGCGGGGGCCTGCTGCTGGTCTTTGCCGATGAAGTGGTGGGCGCCATCGGCGTGAGCAGCGGTACGGAGGATCAGGACGTGGATGTGGCCACGGCCGGCGTCGAGGCCTTCGGCGCCGCCTGCCGCGCCGAGCCTGACAAGCAGCGCGGCTTCGAAGCGGCCGAGGGCCATGGCTGATTTGAAAGCCATTGCCCGGGGAATTTTCCGGGAGACTCTGGCCGCCATTGACGTGGCGGAGACGGTGCGCGCTACGCTGGAGCGCTCCGGCATGCGCTGCTGCGTCGGCCCCTGCGAGTTCGACCTGAACGATTTCGCGCGGGTGCACGTGCTGGCCGTGGGCAAAGCAGCGGAGGCCATGTCCCTGGGCCTGGTGGCGGCGCTTCCCCGTGAGATCTCTCCCACCGGACTCCTGGTGGTGCCCTCAAAACCCTGGAACAATCTGGCGGGGCTGCGCACAATTGTGGCCGGGCATCCCGTGCCCACCGAAGCCAGCTTCGAAGCCGGCCGCGCGGCGCACGAACTGATGGCGGCCTGTGACGCACGCACTCTGGTTTTCGTGCTGCTCTCCGGCGGCGGCTCCGCGCTGATGGAAACGCCCTATTTCACCGACGTCACCCCAGCGGACATGCAGGCCCTGCACCGCGTGCTGGTGACCTGCGGGGCTCCCATCGACGAAATCAACGCGGTGCGCAAGCATGTTTCCGGAGTGAAAGGCGGGCGGCTGGCCGCGGCCGCCCCCGAGGCGCTGAAAATCACTCTGGGCGTCAGCGACGTACCGCCGGGACGTGAATCCGCGCTGGCCTCCGGGCCCACGCTGCCGGATCCCTCCCGGGTTTCCGACGTGCTGCGGGTGGCGCGCCAATACGGAATTGTCGAGAAGTTGCCGCCCTCCCTGGCGCAGCGCATCGAGCGCGGCGACCTGCCGGAGACTCCGAAAGAGGGTGATGCCGGATTCCGCCGCGCCCACTTCCAGTTGGTGCTGGGGATGCACGAGATGTTCCACAACGCGCATCGCTTCGCCGGGGCTTCCGGCTGCGTCACTTATTGCGACAACACCACGGACGACTGGCCGCTCGAGAAGGCCGCCGACTTTCTTCTCGCCCAATTGCACACCCTGGCGGTGCAGAATCCCGGGCGCAGCGTTTGCATCATTGCCGATGGAGAAGTGCTCTCGCCGGTGAAGGGAAAGGGAATCGGCGGGAGAAATGCCGCATTCGTGCTGCATTGCGTGGAGAAGATTGCCGGAAAGCGCATTGCCGTGCTCAGCGCCGGCACCGACGGCATCGACGGGAACAGCCCGGCCGCAGGGGCGGTGGCCGACGGCGAAACACTCTCGCGCGCCCGGGCCGCCGGCCTTGATCCCGGCGACTCCTTCGAGCGCAGCGATTCCTACAGCTTCTTTTCTGCGCTGGGAGACGCCATCGTGACCGGGCCCACCGGAAACAACCTGCGCGATCTGCGCATTTTGCTAGCCGCGCCATAGCGCCGGCGCCCCTCGCCGGCGCTCAAGCCGCGCACCGGAGTGACGTCTGCGCGGATCACTCCGCCCCGCCGGGCGAGGCCGCGGCGGCCGCATCCGCCTGTGCCTTGCGCAGGCGCTCCAGCACGCGCTGCGCGTAGCGCTGCGTGTCGCCGTTGAATTCCCCATGGGAGATCAGTTCCGCCAGCGGAGCGATGGCCGCGGGATCGCGGCGTTCGCTGAGCGCAGAGAGCGCCGCGGTGCGTACCTGGCCAATCGGCTCCCGGAGATCCGCCAGAAGCTGGTTGGTGAGGGAGCGATTGTCCGTGTCCAGCCGGCCCAGCGCGCGGATGGCCGCGCTCCGCGCCAGCAGCGGGCGGCCCGGCGCGGCCCACTCCAGCACCACCGGCGTGGCGTGCGCATCGCCCAGGGACTCGAAGCCCCGGAACGCCGCCCGCCGCAGCACGTCGTCCGGCGAGTCCGTGTGCGCCGCATCCAGCAGCACCCGGAAGGCGTTGCCGCTTTGCAAGCGGCCCAGTGAGAGCAGCGCGGCCTCCCGCTGGCGGAAAAACTTTGCGTTGCGCGCGGCGGCCTCCAGGCGGTTGGCCACCGCCGCGTCGTGCGGAAACTCGCCAAGATCTATGGCCGCCGTCTCCGCCACGCGCGGGTCTGGATCTTCCATCGCCGCGAGCAAAGCGTCGCGTGCCGCCGGCCCGCCCAGCCGGGCCAGCGCCTGAAGCGCCTCGCTACGCACGCCCCAGAAAAGATCGCCGCGCGCCGTTTCCGCCAGCGCATTGAACACCGCGGGCTGCTCCCGGATTCCGCCGAGCACGCTGGCGGCGTCCGCGCGATCCGAGGCCGAGGAGCCCTTCCGTAACTGGTAAATCCACTCCGCCACGGGCTTCTGGAAATCGGTGGCCACCAGCAAGGTGTCGCCGGGATCGAACAGGACCATCCAGGGCGCAGTTTCCGCGGGGAAGGAAAACGCTTCACTGAGCTTGGAAATCACAATGGGGAAGCGCCGGGTTCCCGCGGCAGTGGCAATCTCCACTTGCGCGTGCAGCGTGAACAGGCCCACGGCGCCTTCCATTTTCTGCGTCTGCCGCACCTCCAGGCGCACCTGGCGGGCCGCAGAGTCGAAGGTGTAGCGCATGGCCAGTTGCGGCGCGCCCGCGCCGTAGAGCCATTGGCGGAAAAACGCGTCCAGCTTCTGTCCTGAAGATTCTTCCAGCGCGTGCTGGAGGTCCGCGGTGGTCACGTTCTGGTAGCGGTATTTTTCCAGGTAGTGCTTCAAGCCGGCATAAAATTCCACGGCGCCCATCTGCTCGCGGAGCATGTACAGCACCAGCCCGGCCTTGTTATAGGTGTTGCCGGAGTACTCCATGGAATCCGTGAAGTTGGAGGTGACGATGGGCACCTGGAAGAGCCGCTCACTGAGGAACCAGTCGCGCGCGTCCCGCCAGCGGCGGAAGTCCGCGCTGTCGCGCCCGAAGGCGTGCTCCTCCCAGATGTATTCCGCCACGGTGGCGAAGCCCTCGTTCAGCCAGAGGTTGGTCCAGTCCTGGCAGGTCACCAGATCGCCAAACCACTGGTGGGCCAGCTCGTGGGAAATTAAATCGTCCTCCCCCTCCGGCTCCTCCGCGGCCAGGGCGGGATGGATCAGCGCGCGGGCCGAAAGAGTGGTGGCGCTGGTATTTTCCATGCCATCTTCGGTGAACTCGTTCACGGCCACTTGCGCATATTTGTTCCACGGATAGGGGACGCCAAATGTGGAGGAGAAAAAGTCCACCATCGCGCGGGTGCGTCCAAACGTAGGCGGGATGCGGTCCCCCTCTCCGCGCGGTGTGTAGTAGCTGAGCGGCGGCGCGGTGCGGGTATCCTCCAAGTGGTCAAATTCTCCGGCCACCACGGAGATCAGGTAGGTGGAAACCGGCTCGTGCTGCGCCCAGTGCCACGTCACCCGGCCGTTGGCGTCCGCAGTCTTCCCCTCCAGACGCCCGTTGGAAATCGTTTCCCACCCCGCGGGCACGGTCAGATAGGTGTCCGTGGTCAGCCGGTCATTGGGATAGTCATAGGTCGGAAGGTAAAAACGCGTGTCTTCCGCCTCACCCTGCGTCCAGATTTCGGTGGGCCGCTGCGGATAATTCTTGTCCGGCAGAATGAAGAACATCCCCTGGCGGGGATGGCCCTGGTAGCGAATTTCCACGGTATGAGCATCGCCGCTGCGGGCCGGGGCGGGCAGGAGCACGGCTAGTTGCTCCGCGGCCAATTCATATTTCGCGGGATGGCCGTCAAGCATCACACTCTCCACCTCCAGGGCGGCGCAATCGAACACGATCCGCGTGGCCGCGTCGTGCAGCATGGAGACGCGATGTTCCACATCGCCGATTACTTTCCGGTCCGCGGTATCAAAGGAGAGCCGCAGCGTGGAGTGCTGCAAATCGTACTCGCGGCTCGGCGCCAGGGGCCGGTCCGCGCGACCCGGCAGCGCGGCGCAGAGCAGGAACAGCAGCGCCAGCCACGCCGGCCAGGATCTCCGGCCTGCCGCGCCCGCGTTTCTTCCGTCCCGGGCATGAAAGGGCCCGCCCCCAGCAACCGCGGTGCTGAAATTCACTTCTTCGTCCTCCCGCCCATGTGTGGAATCATTCCGAGACGACGCCTGCCCTGCGGTGCCCGCCTCATGCGCGCAAAATAAAATCCTCTCCTGATTCGCTGCGCGCGTCAACCGCGATCCCCTGTGGCACGGCGCGAGTATCACGCGGGCCCCGGCGGTGTGCGGGCGCTAGTGCCCTGAAGGAACCAAGAAGTGCCCGCGGGATTCCCGCGCCCGCTTCCGGTGCTACCATCGCTCCCAACCCGGCCAACGATGCGCGTGCGTCCCGGTTCCCGCGGTGGGACCGATGAGACGCGGCGCGAAGGAGTCGAATCGTGAAGCGAACGAATCGAAGGAAGGACTCCGCCCGCAACCGCACCGGGGCAGTCACCCGCCGGGAGTTTGCGCGGCAAGCCGCAGCCGCAGCCGCGGCGATCGTCGCGCTGCCCGCCGGGATTGCGCTACCGGCGGCCACGGCCGCAGCGGGCGCAGCCACTCCGCCCGTGCCTCCCCCGCATTCTCCGGCTCTTGCGCGGCAGGAAGCCCCCGGGAGCCATCCCAAGCTTTCCGAGGAAGCGCTCGCAGAGGCAGAAGCTCGTACCACGGAGATTCTGCGGCGGTATGGAGCCAAGCTGACGGAGACGCAGAAGGCGGACGTTCGGCGCCTGTCGCAGGAGGCTCAGGTCCCTCTGGAGGCCTTGCGCCGCTTTCCACTGGAAAACAGTGACGAGCCCGCCACGGTCCTGCAGCTTGTCCGCACCACTCCCGCGCGCCGGCCACCCGCTTCGCAAGGCAGCGGTGCGCGGAAGCCCGCGAGGGAAGGCCGCTGACCATGTACGTGGAGGAAACCCTCTACCTGACCGTGCGCGAACTGGCCGATCGCATTCGCGCCGGCGCCATGTCTCCCGTCGAGCTGACCCAAAGCTATCTGGAGCGCGCCGGGCGCCTTGGTCCGCGCTGGAACGCCTTTGCGCGGCTCACGGCGGAGATGGCCCTGCAGGACGCCCGCGCCGCGCAACAGGAAATTCGCGCCGGACATTATCGGGGTCCGCTGCACGGAATTCCCTTTGCCGTGAAAGATCTGCTCGCCGTGCGCGGAGCGCCCACCACCTGGGGCGCGAAGCCCTATGCTTCACAGACTTTTGATCATGACGCGACGGTGGTGGTGCGTTTGCGCCAGGCGGGAGCCGTCCTGCTGGGCAAAGCGGCCATGATCGAACTCGCCGGCGGCATGGGCTATCGCTTCGCTTCCGCCTCGCTCACTGGGGCGGCGAAGAATCCGTGGAACACCGGTTGCTGGACGTGCGGCTCTTCGAGTGGCTCCGGCGCCATCGTGGCCGGAGCGCTGGCGGCGTTTGCGATCGGCACGGAAACCTGGGGTTCGATCATTTGCCCCGCGGCGTTTTGCGGCATCACCGGGCTGCGGCCCACCTATGGGCGCGTGAGCCGCCACGGCGGCATGGTGCTGTGCTCCTCGCTGGACAAAATCGGGCCGCTGGCGCGCAGCGCGGGCGACTGCGGCCTGGTGCTCGCGGCGATTGCCGGTCACGACCCGCTCGATTCCAGTTCGCTTCCGGCCGTCGATGCCGCGTTCATTTGGCCCGCCACTTCCAGGCCGGCCCGGGTATTGCGGTTCGGCTGGGTGGCGGAGCAGATGAAGGACGCGCAGCCCGGAGTGGCCGCCGCAGCCGACGCGGCACGCAAAGTCCTTGAGAAGGCCGGTTGCAAGGTGACGGAAGCAAAGCTTCCGCAAGGTCCGTGGGAGCCCGCGGCGAGCGTGATCATTGCGGTGGAGGGGGCCGCGGCGTTCGACGACCTGATCTCCTCGGGACGTTGCCTGGGGCTGACCGACCCCTCCGGACAGGTCGGAGGTTTTGTGGGGCAGCAAATGTCCGGGTCGGACTATTTGCGTGCCCAGCGCGTGCGCCGCGTGCTCCAGCAGAAAATGGCGGGGATCTTCCGCGAATACGATATTTTAATTTCCGCTTCGCAGAGTTTCACGGCCACCAAGCTCGACGCCAACCTGGAAACAGACCTTTCCGCTCCTGACCCGCTCGGCGCTATCGGGAATTTGTGCGGATTGCCGGCGGTGAGCGTCCCCTGCGGTTTCGATGCAAACGGGTTGCCGGTGGGGCTGCAATTCCTAGGCGCGCCCATGGCGGATTCCACTGTGCTGGCCGCGGCGGATGCCTATCAGAGGCTTTCGGATTGGCATCGGCGGCACCCTCCGGCATCCTGATCCGTGGCCCGGCGGCCAGCGGCATGGCCGACTGCACCCGCACGCCTACTGAGGGAAACCCGTGATTCTCCGCATGCATCCATGCTGGGGTATGGCCAACGGACTGGGACAAGGTGTGCGGCTTCGCAGGAGGATGTGGAATCGCGCGGCGGCCGCGTGCGGCCTGGCTCTATTCGTTTCGCTGGTTTGGCCCGCGCGCCAGGGGAAGGCCAGCGCTCCCCTGGCCCAGGGCGTGGCGAACGGGGATATCCCTGGAGACTCGACAGAGCTCAACATCGGCGGGGGCTCCATCCATGTGAATCTTGCGGCCGGGCGCTCCGATCTGCCGGCGCCGCGCCTTTACGCCTGGGTGACCCGCGCCGCCAGAGCGGTCACCGTGTATTTTGGGAATTTTCCGGTCACCAGAGCGGATGTGTATGTTCGCCTGACCGAGGGCCGTGACGGGGTGTTTGGCGGTTTCACGTTTCTGCCGGACGACGGTGTGCTCACCACGCGTATTCGCGTGGGCGAACATACCACCGAGGCGGAACTGGCCGACGATTGGACCATGACCCACGAATTCGTGCATCTGGGTTTTCCCAGCATGGCCCGCGAGCACCACTGGATTGAAGAGGGCCTGGCCACCTACGTCGAGCCGATTGCGCGCGTCCAGGCGGGACAGATTCCGGCCCAATCGGTGTGGCAACAGCTCGTGGATGGACTGCCCAAGGGCGAGCCTGCGCCCGGCGATTCCGGACTCGATCACACCCACACCTGGGGCCGCACTTACTGGGGCGGAGCGATGTATTGCCTGCTGGCCGATATCGGGATCCGGCGCGCCACGCGGAACAGCGCGGGCCTGGAAGACGCACTGCGCGGCATCCTGGCCGCCGGGGGCACCATGGAACATGATTGGGAAATCGAGCGCGCGCTCACCGTGGGCGACAAAGCCACCGGCACCACGGTGCTCTCCGACCTGTACGCAAAGATGAAAGACGCGCCCGCACCCGTGGATTTGGATTCCCTGTGGCGCGAACTGGGCGTGGTGGCGCAGGGCAGGGAAGTGTCCTTCCGCGAAGACGCCCCGTTGGCCGCAATCCGCCGCGCCATCACCGAGGCGCCGCAGGCGCATCTGGCTCCAGTTGCGCCGGCAAAACCCTGATTTCCGGCAGGCCGGTCACTGCAGCACCGTCACGGCATCGCCCAGGCGGAGCGTGCCGTGGGAGTGGTGCACCAGATTCTCGCCGAAAAAGACTTCGCCATTGCGCCTGCGGAAGTTTGCCAGGGTGCGCATCGGCTCTTTGCCCACCTCGCCCGTATCCGGGTCCACGGTGGGAATTGCACAGCGCGCACACGGTTTGACCACGGAAAACTCGACCTCGCCGATGCGAATGCGCCGCCAGGTGTCTTCGGCAAACGGGTCTGTGCCGGATACAACTACGTTTGGCCGGAAGCGCCGCATCTCCACTGGCTTCTCCAATCGGCCGTTCAAAACATCCAGTGAGCTTTGCCCGATGAGCAGCAGAGGGAAGCCGTCCGCCAGGCTCACCCCGACACCTTTGGCCGCATAGAACTGGTTCACCTGCCGGAAAGAATCGTCCGGCTGATATACCAGCCGGCATTCCGCGCCCAGATACTCTGAGAACCAGGCGTGGGCATCATCACCCGCGAGCTGCACTTCGACCGTGTGGTCCCAAAGACAGGCAGAAATGCGCCGCGAGCTGCCGGGAGAGGGAATCGCCACACGCAATGGGGGCCTCTCTGGCGCCGTGCAGAGGAGTTCCGGCGCGCCGCCTTCGACGCCGATCAGCGCCATGCGCGGCAGGTCGCGTTGCGAAAGCATGGTCCCCGCCGGATTCACCAGCATCCACCGCCGGTCGCCGGCGGGACCACGGTCGTCCAGACGCATTTCGCGCAGGGCAATCCCGCGTGCGGACTTCAATGGGTAGATGTTCAGCGCGGTCAGCTGGAGAGTAGCGGGCACTCGCTCATCCTACGTGAGAAGGCCGGCAGAGCAAAGCGCCGGGCGTGCGGCCATATTGTCGCAACAACGGGCGGCGGCTAGACGATCCGGCAGAAGTCTCCATCGGCGGCGCGCAGCCGGCGCGGAAGCGTGCGGCCCGCCCGCCGAAACCCGGCCGCCCGGCTGGGAGAGGGCGGGTTGACGCGCCACTATTTCTATGATACTAGAAATATGGTTACGGCCATGGACCTGCTCACCCGCCACGCCGAACAATTTGCCGCCCTGGGCGCCGAGCCGCGCCTGCGCATCCTGCGCCTGCTCCTCGCGGCCCACCCGGGCGGCCTCACCGTGGGGGAAATTCAGGAGGAGTTGGGCATCCCCGGCTCCACGCTTTCTCATCACCTCGACCGCCTGCGGCAGGATGAGCTGGTTGAGGTCCGCCGCGACCGCCAGTTCCTTTGGTACAGCGCCAACAGCGCTACTCTGAAGCAGCTCATCACGTTTCTTTACGCGGAGTGTTGCACGCGCAGCCGGGCGATTCCCGCGGAGTCCCTGGTGCAACTGCAGCCCGCCAAATCCGTGAATTCATCGGCACGTTCGAGGACGGCATGAACAACGATACCTTGAAGCAAGCGGTGCAGGAAAAATACGGCCGCGCGGCGGAAGAGGCGCAGACCGGGCGCCCATCCTGTTGCGGCTCCGCGGGGACCTGCGATCCCATTACCACCAACCTTTACACGGACGCGGAAACCGCCGGACTGCCGGAGCAAGCGAGGGCCGCGTCGCTGGGCTGCGGGAATCCGACCGCGCTGGCCGAATTGCGCAGCGGAGAGACCGTGCTGGATCTGGGTTCGGGCGGCGGGATCGACGTTTTGCTTTCCGCGCGGCGGGTGGGTACCACCGGAAAGGCCTATGGGCTGGACATGACCGACCAGATGCTGGCGCTGGCGCGGGAAAACCAGCGCCGCGCGGGAGTGAGCAACGTAGAATTCCTGAAGGGCGAAATCGAGAACATTCCCTTGCCGGCCGGCTCCGTGGACGTCATCGTGTCCAATTGCGTGATCAATCTTTCCGCGGACAAGGACCGCGTGCTGCGCGAGGCTTTTCGGGTCCTGCGTCCGGGCGGGCGATTTGCCGTTTCCGACGTGGTGGTCCGCGGGCCGGTGCCGGCGGAGATCCGCCGCAGCGTGGAGCTGTGGATCGGCTGTGTGGCCGGCGCATTGGACGAAGCCGAATACCAGGCCAAGCTGGCCGCGGCGGGATTTGAAGACGTCACTGTAGAGCCGGTGCGCGTATATGACGCCAGGGATGCGCGTGAATTCCTGTTCCAGTCCGGGGTGGACGTTGACCGCATTGCGCCCCTGGTGGAGGGCAAATTCATGAGCGCCTTTGTGCGCGCGCGCAAGCCGCAGGCCGGCCGCGCCTGTTGCGGTCCGGAGTGCTGCCATTGACCCTGAAGTTGCCCATGAAGCCGCGCGTGCTCATTCTCTGCACTGCGAATTCCGCACGCAGCCAGATGGGCGAAGCCATTTTGCGGCAGCTTGCGGGAGATCGATTCGACGTGGTCAGCGCGGGGACGCACGCTTCTTCCGTTCATCCACTGGCCATCGCGGCCATGCGCGAGGTGGAGTTCGACATCTCCGGCCAGCGCTCCAAATCGGTGGACGAATTCCGCGGCCAGGAGTTCGAGGCCGTCATCACCGTGTGCGACCAGGCGCGCGATGCCTGTCCCGTGTTCGCCGGCCGCGCCGCGCGCGTGCACTACAGCATTCCCGATCCCGCCGCGGTCGAGGGCACAGACGAGGAGCGGCTGGAGGCTTTTCGCCGCGCGCGCGACCTATTGTTTTCCTGCCTGTGCGAATTCGTGGCGGTGGCCACCGGGCCGGAGGGTTAACGCGTTCCGCGGCGTCGGGCGCCAAAGTTTTCCGGCACCGGGCGCCTGGGGCAGACTGTGGCGCAAGGAGTCTGGCTTGCAGATCCAGGTGAACGGAGAAACGCGCGATGTGCCCGAGGGATGCAACGTCCTGCGGCTGCTGGCCCATTTGGAGTTGAACCCTGCGCGGCTGGCCATCGAGCGTAACCTGGAAATTCTGCCGCGCTCCGCCTGGGAAGCCACGCTGCTCGCGGCCGGTGACCGCCTGGAAATCGTCCATTTTGTCGGCGGCGGTTGAGGGGCGGGCCGCAGCTCCTTCCGCAGGGCCCATCTGCCCTGCCGTTTTCGCTCCCTACTGCAACACCCCAACGATTCCGCTCATCTAATCGGAAAGCCCGGTATGGGCTTTGGGAGATGGCGGTGAGCGGTTCCACGGACGTATTTGTAATTGGCGGGGGCCCTGCCGGGCTGGCGGCGGCCATCGCCGCGCGTCGCCGTGGCTTTGCGGTCATGCTGGCCGATCCTGCCTCGCCGGGGGCGGACAAAGCCTGCGGAGAAGGCGTGCTTCCGGAAGGCCTGGATGCGCTCCGGCGGCTGGGGGTGGAGATTCCGCCGGCCGCTGCCCGTCCATTTCGGGGCATTCGCTTTGTCGAGCGCGGGGTGACTGCGGAAGCCTGCTTCACACGCGGTGCCGGTTTGGGCATTCGGCGCACTGTCTTGCATTCCGCGCTGGCAGCCTGTGCCGAGGGTTGTGGGGTCCATTTGTTGTGGCGCACGCCGGTCATCGGAATTTCTCCCGGCGGCGTCACCTTGCGCCGTGAAGTCATTCGGTCACGATGGATTGTCGGTGCCGACGGCGGCCAGTCTCGCGTACGGCGCTGGCTGGGGCTGGAACCGCGCGTGCCGCCCGCCCCGCGCTACGCGGTGCGGCAGCACTTCCACTCGCGCGCCTGGCCGGACTTTGTGGAAGTCCACTGGGGCAACGACGCCCAGTTCTACGTCTCAAGAGTCACAGAGGACGAAGCCTGCGTGGTGCTGATTTCGCGGCAGCCCGGACTGCGCATCGAGACTTCTCTGCGTGCGTTTCCTGAGCTGGAAGCCCGTCTGGCGGCAGCGGGGCCGGCCAGCGTCAGCCGCGGCGCTTTGACCGCATCCATGCGCCTGCCCCGCGTGTTTCGCCGGAGCGTGGCCTTGCTCGGGGACGCCTCCGGAAGTGTGGATGCCATCTCCGGGCAGGGGCTAACGCTGGCGTTTCTTCAGGCGGAGGCCCTGGCCGCTTCCCTCGCCGCGGGAGATCTCTCGCTCTATCAGACGGCGCACCGGCGCATGATGCGGCGGCCCGCCATCGTGTCCAGGCTTTTGCTGGCGCTCGACGGCCGTCCCCGGCTCCGGAGTCACGTGCTGCGCATTCTCGCCGAGGAGCCGCGCCTGTTCGCGCGCTGGCTGGCCATGCACAGTGGGGCGGCGTCCACCCGGGACTGCGCGCTCGGCGGCCTGTATCTCGGCTGGCGCCTGGTGGCTTCCTGAGCGGTGGGAGCGACACGGCAGGGCGTACCCCGCAGGGTGCGCCGGAGACCGTGCGGAAATCGGCTTACTTGAAAACCGTCAGACTCCGGCCAGCAGGTGTCCCAGTTTTTTCTTTTTGGTTTTGAGGTAGCCGCGCGTGCGGCGGGAAACCCGGGGCTGGCAGGGAACGCGCTCCACTACGTGGATGCCGCCCGCCTCGAGCTGGCGCACTTTTTCGGGATTGTTAGAGAGCAGGCGCACGGCGCGCACTCCCAACGCGCGCAGCACCGCCGCCGAAAAGGCGTAATCGCGCGAGTCCGCTGAGAATCCGAGTTCTTCGTTGGCCTCCACCGTGTCGCGGCCCCGGTCCTGCAATTCGTAGGCTTTCAGTTTGTTCATCAGGCCGATGCCGCGCCCTTCCTGCGGCAGATACAGCAACACTCCGGCGCGCGCCCGGCCAATTTGCGCGAGCGAAAGCTCCAGCTGCGCCCGGCAGTCGCAGCGCTGGGAGCAAAGCACGTCTCCGGTGAGGCACTGGGAGTGGATGCGCACCAGCGGGGCGCCGCCGGCCGCGGGATTCCCGCGGACCAGCACCACCGCGCTATCCTGCCGGCCGCGCCCCTCGACCCCCAGGATGGTGAACTTTCCGAAACGCGAAGGCAGTTTCGCACGGGCCACGATCCGCGGCCGGGATTCCCTCGTTTGTCGATGTGCGGGCATGGAGAAACGCGCAATTATAGCAGGACGCGCCTTTACACCATCCGCGGCCTGGGCTAATTTAGCCTTGTGGTGGCGGACGGTTTCGTAGCCCGAGCTTTCCGCCCGTGCCGCGTGCAGTGACATGGATTTTCTCTCCTTCAAAGAGCTGCTGCTCACCCTGTGCCTCAAGATGGGCCTGGCGGCCTCGCTGGCGGCGCTGCTGGCTCGCTCGGCCACATTCCGCAAGGTGCTGTACACCGAGCAACGCGACTCCGACGAAAAAGTCCGCCTGATG
>DATIYQ010000156.1:0-4391 GCA_035517515.1 Binatia bacterium | reverse complement strand
GAACGCATCAACGCCACCTTCGGTCATTTCGATTCGCCCCAGGGCGTGCACATCGTCTTCAGCGCCCACGGCATTCCCCTGAGTTTGGTAGAAAAGGGCGATCCCTATCCCCAGCAGATTGCCGCTACCGTCTCCGCGGTCATGGAGCGCGGCGCCTGGCCTCAGCCGCACACCCTATGCTTCCAGAGCCGCGTCGGCCCCATGAAGTGGCTCGAGCCTTCCACCATTCACACCCTGGAACGCCTCGGCCGCGAAGGCGTGAAAAAAGTGCTCATCGTCCCCATCGCTTTCGTCACCGAGCACGTCGAAACCCTGCACGAAATCAACATCGAAGCCCGCGAAATTGCCGAACACGCCGGAATCGGCCAGTTCCGCATGATGCCCGCCGTCGGCGATTCCCCCACCTTCATCGCCTGCCTCGCGGATCTCGTCCGCTCCGCGGTATCGCCCCACTCCGCCGCCCCTTCCTCGTAGGGGCGGACCCCGCCTCTCAGGTGTCCGCCCTCGGGGTTTTGCGGCCCACTCGCCCCAGCCACGCTTTCTTCCATCCTGGGATTTTCTCGATTTTCGCCGTGCCTCAGAACACCGTCTTCAGCAGCGCGCTCGCCCCGTTCCACAGGATCTGCACCCCAATGCACACCAGCAGGAACGAAGAAAGGCGCATGATCACGCCCATGGCGGAAGGTCCCAAAAGCCGCGAAAGCCGCTCGGCAAACGCGTAAGAAAGATACACGCTCAGCGCCACCAGCAGCGATCCCGCCAGCGCCGAGATCAGCAAAACCACACTCACTCCCGGATGCCGCGGCGCGTTCGCGCCCAGGGTAATGGCCACGGAAATGGACCCCGGTCCGACCGTCAGCGGCAGCGTCAACGGATAAAATGCCTTCCCCAGGTTTTCCTCCGGGTCCGCGGCCCTCTTCTGGGATTCCCCGCCCGCCTCCGCCTTCCAATTCAGCATGGTCCACCCGGTGGAGATCACAATCAGGCCCCCGCCCACCTGCACCACCGGCAGCGAGATTCCGAAAAAGGAGAGGATGTGCGTGCCGATCACCAGAGAGGCAATCAGCAGGATGAAACTGTTGAACGCGATGCGCCGCGAAAGGATTTCCCGTTGCGCGCTGCTGGAATCTCCCGTCAGCCCCAGGAAAATCGGTGTATTGCCCAGCGGGTTCACGATCGGGAAGAGCGCGGTAAAGATCAGCACAATGTTCTTTACCGCTTCCAGCACCAGTCCCTCCCCCGCCCCCGCGCCGCTCCCGCGCCGGGCAGGGAAGTAGTATACCCGCCCCGCCCTCGGCCCTCGCCGCGGAACCGTCTCCATCCGCGGGCCCGGCTCGCATCGAGCTATGTACGGCCATGGACGCTACCACCCCCAGGGTGAATACAGGGCGAACAAGCCGTGCGCCCCCCGGCGAGTAAACCTTCCACAGGGGGTGTCGTTTTTCCACAGTCCCTCCCGCCACGCGCCTCCCCCTATTCTCCAAAGCCCTTCATTACAATCAGATAGCTCCGCATGAAACGGAGTGTTGTTTGCAGGTTTTCCTCTTACCCATTCGTTCCGGGAGCTTCTTCGGTGTTGAAAGTCGAGCGGTACCAGGAGGAAAACCGATGAGCGCAGCCCGCCAGCCCGTGGATCCGGAATTCGCTGGGACCGAAAACTGGCAGTCACTCGTCGGCGACCAGGGCTATCGCCTGTTCGCAGCCGGCAACGGAAGCGCCGTGATCGTCGAAGGACTGCCCCAGTCCCCTGCGCCCGGGCCGCGGAAACTCTCCGCGCAGGCCGCCACCCGCTTCGACGCCCAGTTCGGCCTCGATGAAGCCGCCGCCCCCGGCCATGGTCGCTTCGTTCTTTTGACCGAAGTCTCCCGCGCCAAAGCCGCCCCGCGCAGGAATGGCGGGCCGGTCCCCGCCGCGCGCCATGCTTCCCCCTGGAGCGCTGTGCGCACCATCCAGCCGCTCGCCAGCCTTTCGAGCATTGTCTCCCGGCGCTCCGCGAGCCAGGTCTTTTTCCTGGTGCGCCGCGCCCGGCCCCACTCTGGCGGATACCCCGGCCAGACTCCGCGCCTGGATGTCTCCGCCGTGCAGATTGGCCGGAGCCTGGGCCTGGGCCACACGGACCTGGAAGCCCTGCGCGTGGCCGGCCTGGTCTGCGAGATGGGCAATCATAAGTTCGCGGATGGAAGTTCCGGCGTGTCCGAAGACGGCTGGGTGGATACTCCCGTGGGGCAGGCGTGCCAGATTCCGGACTGCTCCAGCACCCCGGTGGTGGTCCTGGACATGAAGCATTACTGCCGCGATCATTTCATCGTGCGCTGCTATCAGCAATTGGACGACTGCGCGGAACAGGTGACCCGCCGCCCCATGTGTGACCAGGAGTCCGAGGCCCTGCGCTCCTTTCTCCGCGCCTGCATCGAACGTGCCACCCAGTTGACCCGCGCCCCCTTCCTTCAGGATTCGCTCGAGCGCGCCCGCCTGCTGGATATCCGCTACACCGCCACAGACCTGCTCCGCAAAATGCGCCGCAGCCCGCGCGTGGCGGAGGCACGGCCCGTCCTGTTGCGCTGCGAGACCCCCGGGCGGCCCTGGGAAGAGCGCCTGCAGACTCAGCTCATCAGCCGCTTCGGCGCCATGTTCGAATGCGAGCATTTTATCCGCTCTGAAGATTGGCTCTGTGTCCAGCGCCTGGACACCGGCACCCTCGCGCGTGCCCGCATGGCTTGGCGCGCCCCGGCCAAAGCCGGCCATTTCTCCGTCGCCCTCGAATTCGTTGATGCCGACAATTTCTGGGATTTGAATTGGGGAAGCGTGTCCTCCGCGCACGTGCTTCCCAGTTGATGCCCCGGCCCGCGCACGTCATCGGCACGCGCCGCGGACCGCATCCACCTGCGCCACCACCGGATTTCCGGCCGGCGCCTCGAATCTGCCCACTCCAACTGTAGTTCGCTCGCTTGACAACCCGCTGGCCGGACGGTATATAAGTTTCTGGCGTGGCGTGAATCTTTTTTCCGATTCTCATCTGAGATTCGCCGCTCACGCTCGTGCCGCGTCCTGGCAGTTGGGTTTCAAGCGGTGTCCATGACCACAGAGAACCCGGGCAAACCAACCGACAGCACGACCCCAGCGGCTCCGGCCACACCCGGCGCCGCAAAAGCCCCTGCTCCCGCGAAGCCCGAAAAGAAAGAAGCCGCGAAACCGGTGGACCTGCGCCGTCGCATCATCTGGGCCTGCGTGTGGGGCTACCTGGGCGTCAATTTCCTCATGTTTCTGCGCTACTTCTTTCCCCGCGTGCTCTTTGAGCCCAGCACCGTTTTCTCCATCGGCTACCCGTCCGATTTCGGCATCGGCGTGGACACCAAATTCCAGAAGGACTACCGCATCTGGGTGGTGCGCAACACCGAGCGCCTGTTTGTGATCTACGCGAAATGCACCCACCTGGGCTGCACCCCGGATTGGAAACCCAGCGAGAATAAGTTCAAGTGTCCCTGCCACGGCAGCGGCTACGACAGCGAGGGGATCAATTTCGAAGGTCCGGCGCCGCGGCCCATGGACCGCTGCCACGTGGAAATCGACGCCACCGGCCGGATCATTGTGGACTCCAGCCGCCTCTACGTGCAGGATTTCAAGGCCGGCCGCAACGAGTTCGACGAGAAAGGCGCGTTTTTGAGCAACGTATAGTCTGTGCCGCGCACGCTCGCCGCGGTCTGGCGGCGCGCGAGGCAGGCAGTGGTTTTAGGGGGAGGCCGCCGCTGTCCGATCCGGTCGGCGGTGTCCATTCCTGAGCGAGCCCTGGAAGGCGGGTGCATGGCGGACGAAACCAAGGGGAACGGCGGTAACGGGGGCAAATCCACCGGCCTGCTCGACAAGGTGCAGGAGGAGGCGCGCACCCTCAAAGCGCTGTTCACCGAGAAGGCCAAGGCCGACCTCGAAAGCCTGAAGGACCCGGAGAAAACCCAGGCGTTTCGCTCCGTCTTTCGCGTCAAGCACGACGAAACCCCGCGCAACCGCGCGCTCAGCGTGCTCTCCAATGTCTTCTTCCACCTGCACCCGGCCAAGGTGAATCGCGACGCCGTCCGCTACAGCTACACCTGGGGCATGGGCGGCATCACTTTCTATCTGTTCATCGTGCTCACCTTTACCGGCGTCCTGCTGATGTTCTATTACCACCCCACCAAGATTCAGGCCTACCGCGACATTCTGTACCTGCATCACGACGTGCCCTTCGGCCAGTTGCTGCGCAATATGCACCGCTGGGCCGCGCACCTCATGATCATGACCGTGTGGCTGCACACCTTCCGCGTGTTTCTCTCCGGCTCCTACAAGAAGCCGCGGGAATTCAACTGGTGCGTGGGTGTGCTGCTGATGGTGCTCACCCTGCTGCTCTCTTTCACCGG
>DATIYQ010000155.1:0-8916 GCA_035517515.1 Binatia bacterium | reverse complement strand
GCCGCTCGCTCGAGCGCATCATCCAGGCGCTTGAACACCTGCGCGCGTCGCTTTCCAGCCGCGAACTCGAAACGCAGTTTGCGGCCGCGAACCGCATCTACAAATCCCTGCGCGAACTGGATTAAACTTCCTGCGGGTTTCTAGCGAAATGGACCTGGATTCGAAACGGACGGGCACAAGCGCGGACGCCCCCGCGGCCGGCGATCCTCCGGTGCTGTGGAAGCCTTCGCCGGAGCGCGTGGCCGCGAGCAACCTGGCGCGCTTCCTGAAGGCGGCGGAGCCTGTCGCCGGCCGGAGACTCTCCGATTACGCCGCGCTGTGGAACTGGTCCGTCGAGTCACCCGGGGATTTCTGGCGGCTGGTGTGGTCCTTCTGCGGCGTGATCGGCTCCGGCCCGGGCGACGTGGCTCTCCAGGATGCCGGCAAAATGCCCGGAGCGCGGTTTTTTCCCCAGGCGCGTCTGAATTTCGCCCAAAATCTGCTGCGGCGAAACGACGCGTCCGATGCGCTGATCTTCTGGGGCGAGGATCAGGTCCGCCGCAGGATGACCTGGGCGGAACTGCACGCCGCCGTCTCCCGGCTGCAACAGGCGCTCGTTGCCGATGGCGTGAAGCCCGGCGACCGCGTGGCCGGCATTGTTCCCAACATGCCGGAGGCGATCATCGCCATGCTCGCCGCGGCCAGCCTGGGCGCGGTGTGGTCCTCCTGCTCCCCTGATTTTGGGGTGCAGGGCGTGCTCGATCGCTTCGGGCAGATCCAGCCCACCGTGCTCTTTGCCGTGGACGCGTATTTCTACAACGGCAAACGCCAGGATACCCTGCGAAGACTCCAGGATGTCGCCCGGCAGCTTCCCTCGCTGCGGCGCGTGGTGGTGATTCCTTATGGACCGGAACGCGCCGCCGCGCCGAACCTGCCCATGGGCGTCTCCCTGCCGGAGTATCTTGCCGGCCATGCGCCCAAGCCTGTGGAATTTACGCCGCTGCCTTTCAATCATCCGCTGTTCATTCTGTTTTCCTCCGGCACCACCGGCGCGCCCAAATGCATCGTGCACGGCGCGGGCGGCACACTGCTGCAGCACCTGAAGGAACACCAGCTCCATTGCGACGTGAAGCCCGGCGACCGCGTGTTTTACTTCACCACCTGTTCCTGGATGATGTGGAACTGGCTGGTCTCCGCGCTGGCCTCGGAGGCTGTGCTGCTGCTCTACGACGGTTCGCCGATGTATCCGGGCCCTTCCGTGCTGTTCGATCTGGCCGATGCCGAGCGAATGACCCTGTTCGGCACCTCGGCCAAATTTCTGGACGCTTGCGCGAAGTCCGGCTTGGAGCCCGCCAGGACGCACCGGCTCGGCTCGGTCCGCACCATCACCTCCACCGGCTCTCCCCTGGTGGCGGAAAGCTTCGACTACGTGTATCGCGCCATCAAGCGGGATGTGCATCTGGCTTCGATCTCGGGCGGCACCGACATTGTCTCCTGCTTCGTGCTGGGCAATCCCACAGGTGCCGTGTATCGCGGAGAGATTCAGGCCCGCGGCCTGGGCATGGCGGTGGACGTATTCGACCCGCAGGGCCGGCCGCTGCGCGGCGCAAAGGGCGAACTGGTGTGCACCGGGCCGTTTCCTTCCATGCCGCTCGAGTTCTGGAACGATCCCGGAGGCGTCAAATACCGCGCCGCCTATTTCGAGCGTTTTCCCGGCGTGTGGTGCCACGGCGATTGGACGGAAATCACACCCCGCGACGGCGTGATCATCTACGGCCGTTCCGATGCTGTGCTCAATCCCGGCGGCGTGCGCATCGGTACCGCGGAGATTTACCGCCAGGTGGAACAGGTTCCGGAGGTGCTGGAAAGCATCGCCATCGCCCAGGAGTGGGAGCACGATGTGCGCATCGTGCTTTTCGTGCGCTTGCGCGACGGAGTGACGCTCACCCCGGAGCTCGAGCGAAAAATCGTGGATCAGATTCGCAGCAATGCCACCCCCCGCCACGTGCCCGCCAAAATCCTGCAGGTGGACGACATCCCCCGGACCAAGAGCGGGAAGATTGTGGAAGTGGCCGTGCGCGACGTGGTGCACGGCCGCCCGGTGAAGCAAAAAGAGGCCCTGGCAAATCCGGAGGCGCTGGACCTCTATAAGGGTCGGCCCGAACTGGAGAAATGACTCAGCGCCCCGCCGGGAGCGATTTTCTCCGGCCCCGCGCCGGCGGATGACGCCCGCCGCGGTTCGGGTTACACTCTGGCCGAACATCATGGCCGCGGAGATGGAACCACACTCGATCGTCGTCGTCAGTCTCCACACACCCAAGGAAAAAGTCTGGGGAGAGCTGATCAACATCACCCCGGCGGGGGTCACCCTCCGCGCCGTGAGCCTGGATTCCTTCGACGAATTCGTGCGCCAGGCCCGCGATCCGGAGGGCGAATCCATCGGCCTGCCCACCCTCTTTTTCCCCATGCTGCGCATCGAGCGCGTGGCCCTGGACGAACGCCACGGCGGCGTGTGGTCCATGGCCGACCTGTTCGAACAGAAGGTGGGCTGTTCGCTGCCCGCCTATCTGGCGCGCTTCGGCTAGCTGGCCTCGGCGATCATGGCTTCCCCCTTCTGGACCGTCCCCAATCAAATCACCTTCCTGCGGCTTGCGCTGCTGCCGGTGTTTCTGATCTGCCTGTTCTATCGGCGATTCGAATGGGCGCTGGCGCTGCTGGCGATCGCGGGGCTGAGCGACGGGCTGGATGGCCTGCTGGCGCGGCGCCTGAATCAGAAGAGCGAGCTGGGCATGCTGCTCGATCCCCTGGCGGACAAATTGCTCCTTTCCAGCGCCTTTGTGGTGCTGGCGTTGAAAGGAGTGATGGAGTGGTGGCTGACCATCCTGGTTCTGGCCCGCGACGTCATCATCCTGGCCACCGCCGTGGTCATCGTGCTCGCCGCGGGCCAACGCACCTTTCCGCCTTCCCTCTACGGAAAATTCACCACTTTCGTCCAAATCCTGCTGCTCTTTGCCGCACTGGCCTCCGCGGCGTATCCGCAGGCCGGACTGGCGCCCGCCGTCCACGGGCTGGTCTATGTTGTGGCTGCGGCCACCATCGTCTCCGGCACCCATTACAGCCTGACGATCGCGCGGCGCCTCAGCGCGCACTGAAGCACCTTTACCACTTCGGGTTGCGCGTGTGGCACACGTTTCCGGCTTATGCCATACTCCAGCGCGATGGTTAATATTTCGCGCATTCTTTGTCCCATTGATTTTTCCGCTACTTCCCGCCGGGCACTTCAGTATGCGGTCACTGTCTCGCAGAAGTTTGGAGCGGACCTGACCGTGCTGCACGTGCTGGAGCAGGTTCCCCTGGCCACCGCCTATTCCGGCCGGCCGGAAGTGGACGAACTCGCCCGCGCCGAAGAAACGGTGCGCAGCCAGCTTTCCGTGTGGATGGCCGCGGAGCGCGACACGCAGTTCAAGCTGGAAATCGGCCGCGGTCCCACGGAGGAAACCATCCTCAAAGCCTGCGAGCAGGGCCGCTACGACCTGCTGATCATGGGCACGCACGGCCGGCGGCTGCTGGACCGCGCCCTGTTCGGCTCCGTCACCCACCGCGTCATCCGCAAAGCGCCCTGTCCGGTACTGCTGGTCCGCCTGCTCGGCCCCACGATTTATTAGCCAGGCGTTCTTCGAGTTCCGCTATGACAGGCGCGCTCTCCCATCTCCACCACCGCCTGCCGTGATCTTGCGCGTGTGCTTGGAGCGGGCTATGCGCGGCTCAGGACGAGGATGGCGAGTAATGCAGGATCACCGCGGCGAAGCTGGCCGCGACCACCACCAGCGTGAGCAACCCGAGCAGATTGGCGCGTGTCCGCTCCGCGGCATCGGCCGGCTCGCGATCCGCGAAGACCCGGCCGAACAGGAATCCGGATACCAGTCCGCCCAGGTGCGCGGCATTGTCAATGCCGCCCAGAAAAAATCCCATGGCGAAGATAATGATGATCCAGCGAATCAGCGCCGCGCGCATGGCCTGAAAATACGCGCCGCCGCGCTGCGAGCTGATGGCCAGTTGCAGGCCGGCCAGACCCATGATCGCTCCGGAAGCCCCGATGCTGGAGCCGTAACCGCCACGCGCCAGCAGGTCCCAGAAGGTGCTGGCCACGAATCCCAGCACTCCCGTGGCGATATAGAGAAAAAAGTAGCGCGCCGATCCGTAGAGCTCTTCCAGCGGCGGCCCCAGATCGAGCAGCACCCAGCTGTTCATTCCGATGTGTAGAAAGTTGGCGTGAAGAAAGATGGGCATCACCAGCCGCCACCACTGATGGCCGAGCACCAGCGCGGGCGTATAGCGCGCCCCCAGCCGGTAGGTGGCCTGCATGTTGACCCCGCCCATCAGGCTGAGCCCCTGGCCCGACGAAAGGTTGGCCGCCAGGCATACGCCGAACAGCAGCAGATTCAGCGCCGTCACCAGCTTGGTCACCGGGTTGGGCTGCGGGAGCAGTGCGGCGAGTCCGCGGCTGGCCGCGGCCAGCGAAAAGACCAGGCTGGTCCCGCAATTCCCGCAGCGGTTCTGCTCCGCGCCCACCAGTTGTCCGCAGGCGGGACAGAGCTGCGGCCGCCGCGGGCGCGATTCGCCACGCAGCACTCCGCGCATCCCCTCGCGCCAGCGGTCCAGCTTCCATCGAAGATTGGGCGGCAACGGCAACCGGATTCCTTGCGGGAGCTTTCCCGCGTCCCTATAATAGCGGAAAAGTTGTGGCCGCCGAGGCGGGAGCATATGGAAAAATTTGAAGACGTGGTACGCGCCCTGGAAGAAGAAGCCCGCAGAGTGCGCGAGTTGTTCGAATCGGAGGTCCTGCCGCAATCGCGCACCGCGGCCGCAGACCTGCTGCGCAAAGCCTCGGCGCGCCTCACGGAACTGGCCGCGCACCTGGAAGAGGTGGCGGCGCACGACCGCAAGCCGTCCTCCTGAACCCGCGTGAAGCTCCCACGCCGCATCCTGACGGCCCCGACGCTGGCGCATGGGTGCGCCGCGTGGTGTAAGGCCGCCGGCGCCGGCCTGACGTTGGTGCTCACGCTGGCCGTGGGGGCGTGCGCGCCGCATCATCCTGTGGCCACGAATCCCGCTCCGGCCGGTCCCGCGCCGCCAGCTGCTCCGGCTCCCAAATCTCCCCCGGCGCGTGCTCCGGCCCCTGCGCCGGTGCCGCTGCCGGCCAATTACACCGAAGAGGGCATTGCCTCCTGGTACGGGGTTCCCTACCACGGGCGCCGCGCGGCCAACGGCGAAATCTACGACATGTACAAACTGACCGCCGCGCATCGCACCCTGCCGTTTGAAACCGTAGTGCGGGTGACCAACCTGAAAAACGGGAAGCAGACGGTGGTGCGCATAACGGATCGCGGCCCGTTTGTGGAGGGCCGGATCATCGACCTCTCTCTCGGCGCCGCGCGCGAACTGGATATGGTGGGAGCGGGGATCTCTCCCGTGCGGCTCACCCTCGTTTCCGCCCCCAGCAGTCCCACCGCAGGTTTCTTCACCGTGCAAGTGGGCGCCTTCCTCTCGCACGACAATGCGGAGCGGCTGCGCCAGCAGATGGAAGCGCGCTACTCCTTCGCGGTGATTCAGGAGTACGATGCGCCGCAGGGCCTGTTTTACCGCGTGCGCGTGGGCAAGCTGGCCTCCGAGGATACGGCCAGGAGTTTTGCCGAGGAGCTCCGCCAGAAGGAAAACGTCCAGCCCTTTGTGGTGCGCCTGGACCTGCCCGCTGCGAAATAGGTTTCGCGCGAGCGAAGGAGAAGCACGATGGAGGATTGCCTGTTCTGCAAGATCGGCGCGAAGAAAATCCCCTCGAAACTGGTCTATGAGGATGACCGCATCTTCGCGTTTGAAGACATCAACCCCCAGGCGCCCACGCACATCCTGATCTCGCCCCGCAAGCACCTGGTTTCGCTGGCGGACGCCGCCGCCGAAGACGAGTCCCTGCTGGGCCACATCCTGCTGGTGGGCGCCCAGATCGCGCGCGAGCGGAAGCTCCTGGAGGGCTATCGCACCGTGTTCAACAACGGCGCCGGCGCGGGCCAGTCCGTTTTTCATCTGCACCTGCACGTGCTCGGCGGCCGCACTTTCCGCTGGCCCCCGGGGTAGCACAGGCTTTCAGCCTGTGCGCTGTCCCTTCGCAGAGGCGGCGCGCAATCGCGGGAGAGCCAGCACCGGCCGCACGTGGCACCCCCAGCCAGAACCGCCGCTACTTCCGCGCTTGCTGCAACACCGCACGCAGGCGGCCGCGGGACTCCAGGTCCATATCCACGATTTCAAACGCCACCAGGTCGGACCGCGCGTCGCGCGCGATCACCTTCATCTGGATGCTGCGCAGGCCGATCTTCAGCCGCAGCGCGGCCGGCGTGCCGGGCGGCACGCGCACCGGACAGGAGCACAGCCCGCCGCCCAGGCTCAGTTCGCGCATGGAGGCGGCCATCTCCCCGTCGGCGGTCAGCAGCGCGGCCTTCATCTCCCGGGGCAGGCGCTGGCGCGGGTAATGGCGCTGGCGCACGCCGGGCGCCTCGGCGATGCGGTCTGCGGGCATCGGCTCCAGTTCCGCCAGTTTGAAGCTTGCGGAGTGCAGCGCCGCTTTGCCCGCTTCCCGGTCGATCTTCAGCAGGGATTGCGCGGCCACGATGCGGTATTCGCGGGGCGTAAAGCTGCCTTGATACTGATCGGACTCGGCCAGCGTGCGCAGCAGGGGAACGGCATCGGCTACGCGCAGCCTTCCCAATGCCTCGAGCGCCTTCACGCGCAGGTACATGCTGCTGAAGCGGGAAAGCTCTCCGCCGGCAATCCCCAGCAGCAGCGTGGCCGGGGCGTGGTCCTCGCTCATCCCGATTTCGTCCAGCGCCAGGGCGGCAATCTGGGGATCGAGCACATCGAGCAGCATGGCCAGCAGGCGCCCGCGGCTGGAGGAACCGGCGGAGGCGATTTGCCGCACCACCGCATCGTGGTAGACGCGGCTCCATTCCGGCAGGCGCTGGCGCAGCGACTCCCCCAGCCCCACCGGATCCAGACGGCTGAGCAGTCCCACGGTGTTCACCGCGGAAGCCGGCGGCTGGTAGTGAAACACGTTTTGCAGCGCGTTCACCGCCAGCGGCCCCAGCTCTTCCGCCAGGCTCACCAGGCGGTCGCGCTCGCGCCGCCGCGCGCAGCGGCTCATCCTTCCGGCCACGTGTTCCGCGGTGGTCAGGGGCAGGCGGCGCAGGATTTCCATCAGCTCGCCCGGCACCGCGGGCATGCGCAGCGCTTCCTCCAGAAAATCCGGGATGCGGTTTTCCAGGCCGATGCGGCCCTGCAGGCTGGCGGCCAGCTGCGGCTGGTTCATTTCCAGGGATTGCAGAGCGGTCAGGATCTCCAGCACGCCGGTGTAGCGGCGGCGCGTGGCCGCTTCCTGGGCCAGCAGCACAAAGGTGCTGCTGATCAGCTTTTGCAGTTCTGCGTCCGTCTCTCCTGCCAGTGCTTCGGAGACGGCGCGCAGCGTGGCTTCGAGGGCCTGGCTTTGCGGGCGCGGATAGTAAATGGCCAGTTCTTTTACGCCCAGCGCCGTCTTGCGCCGCGCCTCGGGCTGCGGGTTGCGGAAGCCGCCCGCGTAGTTCAACAGAACTTTTTCGAGCTGCTCGGCGGCATTTCGTTCCGCGAGCTGGTCGGCAAATTGCCGCAAATACCGCGGGGGAATCTGCCAGGCCTCGGCGGAAAGCAGCACGTCCAGCTTGGCCTCTTCCGGCATGCGCGCCCAGAATTCCTGCTCCAGTGCGTCCGCCGGACGGTCCAGTTCGAATCCCGCCCGCCGGAGTTTGTCTTCATAGGAGCCCAGCGTTTCGCGCAGGGAATCAATCTCGCGGTTCATGCGGTTCAGCACCTCGGTGACCGCATCCACCTTGGTGCTGCCGCTCTGGTAGCGGTCCATGGCCAGGCGCACGGCGAGGTGCTCCGCCAGTTGGATAAACACCGGAGGCGGCGGCTGGCGGGGAGGCACGGATTCGGCGAATTCCTTGAGCACGCGTTGCAGCAGCACCTGGCTGGGCTGGGGAATCTGCTCAAACTCTTCGCGCCACCGGGCGGGAGAGAGCGTGCCTTCACCGCCGCCCTCGCGCGCCAGCCGCACCAGCAGCCGGATGGCGGTGGTGGTTTCTTCCTCCCCCAATTCGGCAGCAGATGCGGAGGCAGCCGCGCCGCCTGTGGTCCCTGCGGGCGCCGCGCCGGGAGCCCCGGCGGCGGTGATGATGGTGAGCAGTTTGGCGGGATCGTCCAGGAGGCCCTTCACTTGCGCCGCGTCGCCCCCCAGCGACTGCGCCAGCAGCGCGCCGGCAATGCCGCTCCCGCCGGCACCGCCACGCGCGGCCGGCTCCGAGCCCGCGCGCACAAAGCGAATCTCGTTGACCACAATCCCGCTGCGCAGCCCGTCGCCCAGGGTCTCCTGGAGCTGGCGAAGAATCTGGTCCGGGTCCGCGGAGTTTTCCGCAAACACGCGCACCATCTGTAGAAAGGCTTCCTGCCGGGCCTGGAGGGTAAAGCGGATGCTGGAGACGTCCGCGGCGGAGAGAAGCTGGATGAAACTCTGCTCCGCCGGGCCCACCTTCACGGCCTCGCCATCCACCAGCAGGCGCCGCTCGGAAACCGCCAATTCCAGCGCGCCCTTGCGGCCTTCGGCCAGGGCGCTTTGCAGGCTGGACCAGGCCTCCTGTGATTTACTGGCCGTCTGCACGTGCTCCATGCCGTACATTTGCGCGGCTTTGAGCAGCAGGTTGAGAGTGCGCAGCAGGCTGCGCACGCCCGGGCTGGGCGGCTGGACGCCGGGTGCAGGGCTCATTCGTTCGAAGCCTCTCCCTCTTTCTCTTTCGGCCATTCTATCCAAGTCATCAGACCGTTGACAGGGTAGATAACGCCAGCGGGCCGCGGCCTGGG
>DATIYQ010000154.1:0-5122 GCA_035517515.1 Binatia bacterium | reverse complement strand
CTGCGCAACACCCCCCAGGGCGCGCTTTCCGTTTGACTGCCGCGGCGCGATAATAGGAGCCCGCGAACGGAACCCGCCGCTGGCCGTTCCAATCCGTAGTTCGAGGGACTCCTCCAAATGGAGCCGCTGACCACAGAACCCCACGCGCCTTCCCGGAAGGACGTCCACGCCTTCGAAGACCGCATCTACCAGTATCTGCGCTACTCCCTGGGGCGGAAGCGGGAAGGGGCCAGTCGCGAAAACATCTATCTGGCGCTGGCCTACGCGGTCAAACACGACCTTCTGGACCGCATGATTGACACCGTCGAGCGCTATGAGCGCAACGACCCCAAGCGCATCTACTATCTCTCCATTGAATACCTGCTGGGCCGCTTCCTGCGGGACAGCATGCGCAACCTGGGCATTTACGAAATCGCCCGGCTGGCCGTGCGCGAATTCGGCTTTGAGCTGGACAACATCCTCAACGTGGAGCCGGACGCCGGCCTGGGCACGGGAGGCTTGGGCCGCCTGGCCGCCTGCTTCTTGGACTCCATGGCCACGCTGGGAATCCCCTGCTACGGCTACGGAATCCACTACGAGTACGGCATGTTCCGCCAGGAAATCGCCAACGGCTACCAGATGGAGCGGCCCGATAGCTGGCTGCGCGAAGGCATGCCCTGGCAGGTCGAGCGCATCCACCGCCTGTGCTTTGTGCCGCTGTACGGCGAAGTGATTGACGGCGTGGACCGCCATGGCCGCCACAATCCCATGTGGCTCGACTGGAAGCTGATCGCCAGTGTGCCCTACGATTTTCCCATCAGCGGGTATGGCGGGCGCACCGTCAACATCCTTCGCCTCTTCGCCGCGCGCGGCTCCGAAGAATTCGACATGTCCATCTTCAACGCCGGGGATTACATCCGCGCGGTCGAGCAGAAAATCCGCGCCGAAACCATCACCAAGGTCCTCTATCCCTCCGACGCCGTGCAGGTGGGCCGCGACCTGCGGCTGATTCAGGAATACTTCCTGATCTTCTCCGCCATCCGCGACATCCTGAACCGCCACCAGCGGCAGCACACCACCTTTGAAAACCTGCCCGATAAAGTGGCCATCCAGTTGAACGATACCCACCCCGCGCTGGCCATCGCGGAGCTGATGCGCGTGCTCGTTGACCACCACGAGGTTCCCTGGGAGCGCGCCTGGGACATTTGCTACCGCGTGTTCGGCTACACCAATCACACCTTGCTGCCCGAAGCCCTGGAGAAGTGGCCGGTGCCCACGCTCCAGGTGGTGCTCCCGCGCCACCTCCAGGTGATCTACGAGATCAACGAGAAATTCCTGGGCGAGGTGAAGCAGCGTTTTCCGGGAGAGTCGGAGCGCATGCGGCGCATGTCCCTGGTGGAAGAGGGCGAGCCCAAGCAGGTGCGCATGGCCCATCTGGCCATCGTGGGCAGTAAGTCCACCAATGGCGTTTCCAAGCTGCACTCCGCGCTGCTGCGCACCCAACTGGTCCCCGATTTTGCCGCGTTTTATCCCGAGCGGTTCAACAACAAAACCAACGGGGTCAGCCACCGCCGCTGGCTGTTGTATTCCAATCCCGGGCTCGCCGCGCTGATTTCCCGGGCCGTCGGCGCGGACTGGCTGGAGGACCTCGACAAGCTGCGCGGGCTGGAAGCGTGTGCCGGCGATGACGGCTTCCAGCAGGAATTCCTGCGCGTCAAGCAGGGGAACAAGGACCGGCTGGCCGCGCTCATCAAGGATACCCTGCAGATTACCTCCCATCCGGAATCCATTTTCGACGTGCAGGTGAAGCGCATTCACGAGTACAAGCGGCAGTTGCTGAACCTGCTGCACATCATGCATCTCTACCTGCGCGCCGCGGAGGACCGCCAGCCCCCGGCCGCCCCGCGCACGTTTGTGTTCTCTGGCAAGGCCGCCCCCGGATATTTCAAGGCCAAGCTGATCGTCAAGCTCATCCACAACGTGGCCGCAGTCGTCAACCGCGACCGTCGCGTGCGCGACGTCTTGCGCGTCGCTTTTCTGCCGGATTTCAGCGTCACCCTGGCCGAGCGCATCATTCCCGCGGCAGACCTGAGCGAGCAGATCTCCACCGCGGGCATGGAGGCCTCCGGAACCGGCAACATGAAGCTGGCCATGAACGGGGCCCTCACCATCGGCACTCTGGATGGCGCCAATATCGAAATCCTGGAAGAAGTGGGCGCCGAAAATCTCTACATCTTCGGGCTGAACGCCGAGCAGGTGACCGGACACCGGCGGGCCGGCAGCTATCACCCGCGCGAGTTCTATGAGCGCGACGACGCCATCCGCCGCGTGCTGGACGCGCTGGGTGGAAATTTGTTCTGTCCCTTCGAGCCCGGATTGTTTCAGCCGCTCTACAACTCGATCCTCAACGAAGGGGATCCCTACTTCCACCTGGCGGATTTCACGGCCTACGTGGAGGCGCAGGAGCGCGCCGCCGCCGATTTCAAGGACCGCACCGCGTGGGCCCGCAAGGCCATCCTCACCGTGGCGCGCATGGGAAAATTCTCGAGCGACCGCACCATCTCCGAATACGCCCGGGACATCTGGGGCGTCGAACCGGTGGTCGATTAGCAGCGGCACAGGCTCCGGCCTGTGCCGGGCGATGGGAGATCCTGCCTAGACGTAACCGAGCCCTGAGAGGCGATCGTGGATGATTTCGTCGTCGCCGGGTCCCGCGCCCGGCGCTTTCTTCTCCATGCCCGCGACCAGCGAGCGGCCCTGCATGGACGCCGGAATGTCGTAGCCCGCAAGGTCCAAGAGCGTCGGCGCGATATCCAGCAGCCTCGCCCCGGCGAACTCGCCTTGCAAGGGACAGTTGGGCGCCGCCAGCAGGAACATGCCGAACTGCGCGTGGTTGCAGGCGTCGGGTCCGGTGTCGTTTTCCTGCACGTGCACGCGGCCGTAGCCCACGCTGCCGATGGAGCGCCAGGCCAGCCCGCCGAAATGCACAATCAGGTCCGGGGCGACGTTGCGCACCTGCTGGTAAATTTCCTCCGGCTTGAAGACCAGGGAGCCGAGCGGCCGGTCGTTGTCGTCCTGGAGCGCCTCGAATTTCGCCTTCATTTCATTGCGGAAGGATTCGTAGGAAGCAGGCGGGATGATGCCCTGGGGCTCGCGGCCCGCGACGTTCAAGAACACGCGGGCGTAATAGCCGCCCTCGCTCCACACTTTGGTCTTCGCCCAGTTCACCTTCAGTTTTGCGAACGGCGTCACCCCTGCCGGCGGCTCCTCCAGCACCAGCAGTCCCTGCTGGATGAGCCACTCGTTCACCGCAAATCCTCCATCCAGGCGCCGCGCCCCGTGGTCGCTCACCAGCAGCACGATGGTCTGCTCGTCCAGAAGTTGCAGCACCTCTCCCACCTGCGAATCAATCCACTGGTAATACTCGGGAATCACCTGCTGCCAGGGATTTCCCGGAACGTGCTGCACGTGCTGCGGGTCGTAGCTGTCCCAGAAGCCGTGATGCACCCGATCCAGGCCGATGTCCACATACTGGAAGTAATCCCAGGGCTGGTTCTGCAGCAGCCATTTCACCGCCGTCCAGTGTTTGCGGCTCAGCTCAAAGATTTCCCGCTTCAGCCAGTCCTTGTTGTCCGTGCGAAACCCCTTCACGTCCACGTCGTAGTGCCCGGTCAGCTCGTGGAGTTTTTGCTTGATCTCCGGCGGATGCGTGAACTCATCCTTGGTTGTATCCGGCGTAAGAAAGCAGCCCACGCTGACGCCGTGGATTTTCCGCGGCGGGAAGCCGGGAGGCACTCCCACCAGAATCGATTTTTTCCCCTCGCGGGCCACCTGATCCCACATGGCCAGTTCGGTGATGGATTTCGAATTCACAAAGCCCAGGCCGCCATAGGAGTGATCCGTGCGATTGCGAAAACCATAGACGCCCAGCGATCCCGGGTCCTGGCTGGTGGACATGCACATCCAGGCCGGCACGGTGATCGGCGGAATCACGCTCTCCAGCCGTCCCCACACGCCGGCGTCCATCAGCCGCCGGATGTTGGTCAGGCGCTCGTCCTGAAAAATAATTTCAGGCGCGCAGCAATCCAGTCCCAGGATGCAGATCTTCATATTCCGTTTGGCTCAACTCGCGAGCAGGGATTGTCCTTCCATGGCCGGGTGCGGCGCAACGCCGAAATGCGCGAGGATGGTAGGTGCAAGGTCTCGGATGTCGGCGCTTCGCCCGGCGTCGCGCCCCGTCGCGACGGGGCGATTCATCAGCAGGATTCCGGGCACCGCCTGGGGATCAATAATGTGGTCGCCGCTCCACGCGCGCAAGTTGTCTTCAAACACGGCTTGGGGCATTCCGCCCAGCGCCGTCTGCCAGGAGACGCGAAAGCCGGGCGCGTAATTCACCAGCAGATCCGGCGCCTCTCCGGCGAACGCGCCCGAGTAAAGATCTTCCGCGCGGGACACGCTGTGGATGGCCACCGCGCCCGCTTCCGGATCGGCCAGCCCGGAAAGTCCGCCGATGATGGCCGCGCGCACCCGCTCCGCCTCTCCGTCTTCTCCCAGGATTCCGTCGCGCTCGCGGCCTTTCTTGTTCAGGTAGATGCCGCCCAGGCCCAGCGCGTAGGCGTAAGTCCTGGTCCAATCCACCTGGGAAAAACACTCCCCCAGGGCATCCTCCGGCTTTTGCCCGCCGCGCAGCGCCAGCAGACCCTTCTCCCAGAGCCACGTATTGATGTGCACCGCCCGGCGAAATGTGCCGAAGCCGTGATCGGAAAGGACGATCAGAAGGGTATCTCCATCCGCGCGCTCCAGCGCCCGCGAGAGCACCGCGTCGTAGCGCCGGTAGTGCTCTTCGATCTGCCGTTGAAATTCGCGGGCCCGCTCCGGTTCGTAGAAGGGGTGCTGCGGGTCCCGAAATCGCCAGAACATGTGCTGTACCCGGTCCGGCGTGTCGAAGACAACGAAGAACAGACCCTCTTCGAATCGCGCCAGTTCGTGAAACGTCATCCGCTCGCGTTCCTCCAGCACCAGGCCGCACTGCGCCAGGTAAGCGGCTTCATCTACGCGGCCATTGTTAAGCGCGGTGTGGTCCTCCGCCATCCCCAGTGTGGAGAACGGGCCGATCTCCGCCGCCAGTTCCTTTGCGTACTCG
>DATIYQ010000153.1:0-5711 GCA_035517515.1 Binatia bacterium | reverse complement strand
GCTGGGTTCAGAACGTCGCGAGACAGTTCGGTCCCTATCTGGTGCGGGCGCAGGAGACTTGAGGGGAGTTGTCCCTAGTACGAGAGGACCGGGATGAACAGACCTCTTGTGATCGAGCTGTCCCGCCAGGGGCATGGCTCGTTAGCGAAGTCTGGCAGTGATAATCGCTGAAAGCATCTAAGCGAGAAGCACGCCCCAAGATAAGGTCTCCCAAGACCGCTTCGGCGGTCTAAGAAGGCCGGTCGTAGACTACGACCTTGATAGGCGGGAGGTGGAAGTCCGGTAACGGATGAAGCTCACCCGTACTAATCGGCCGTTCGGCTTAACCATAAAACTTACCCTGCACGTCGTTCCATTCCGCGGTTAGCGCGTGGGAATTTCTGGATGCCTCATTCGGTTGTGGAAGCCGAAAATCGAAATCCGATTTTCGTTCTTTTGACTTTCCTGGTGGCCTTACCGCGGGGGTCACACCCGTTCCCATCCCGAACACGGAAGTTAAGCCCCGCAGGGCCGATGATACTGCACGGGTAACTGTGTGGGAACGTAGGTCGCTGCCAGGATTAAATGCACAGAGGGCCGACACCTTTACGGGTGCCGGCCCTTTGGTTTTTGGCTCGATGCTCTTTGGCACGTGGCTTGCTCTTACGCGCGCGAGGGTCGGCTGGGTTCTGGCGCCGGGCATGGAAATACACCCAATGCCCGGGAGGCCAGAATGGACGAGGAACTTTGCCTGTGGTTCAGCCGATACTGGTTCGCTTTCAAAGAGAGACAAGGCCGGAGCCCAAGCAGGACCGAGTGGGAGAAGCTCGTAGGGGCGGCCACCCGATCGCAGGATGACCCGCTGTTCCAACCCGGCTCACGAATCCTTGACGAGTTGGTTCTCGAGTCATTCAGAACCCTCGACATAGAAGACGCTATGGAGGACGATCTCCATCTCAAGTTTCGCGCTGCATACACGAATTCACTTTGCAGAAAGTACGTGGACGGCTCCTTTTGAACGGCGAAAAGGCCGTATTCTGAGGGGGCCCACGAGAGCAAACAAGGAAACATTTCTCACGGGATGCGAAACCCACACACGATGGGTGAACTTGGTCTCCTCGGGGCCCGCGGGTGGAGACTCCTCCGCGTAGTTAGCGGAACATGGTGCCGGGATTCTTGATAGTATGTTTCCGGTGACGCCCGATGACTCTCTACACATATCCCATCACCATTGAGCGCGAGGGGAAGAAATACTACGCCTACAGCGAGGACTTCCCCGGAGTCTACGGGTTGGGAAATTCCGTGGAGGCCGCGAAAAAAAGCATCCTGCGTGGCATGCAGTTGTACATCGAGCATTGCCGCAAGACCAGGAAACCAGTCCCAGCCACGCGCTCCGTTATCGCAGAAACCGTGACGTTTGCGATGAATTAGATGGCTTCCGTCCGCGATCTCTTGCGTTTCCTCCAGCGGCATGGTTATCTCAAGGTTCGCCAAACCGGCTCGCACATCATTCTGGAGCATGCGACTCGGCGGATGGTTGTGGTACCGAATCACCGCGGAGACGTTCCCAGAGGCCTGCTCATCCGCATCCTGAAAGACGGGGGCTTTACCTGGGAAGATTTTCTCAAATCCTAGGACTCCCGAAGTACCAACTACGCTAAGCTCTGCTCCAAAGCATGCGGGGCGGCGGTTCTGCCTTTCTTAGTTTTCCATCGCGAATGGATTTCAGTATCCGCGGTCGCAAGAGTGCTTGTGGCTGATCAATAGGAGGAAGTGATGGAAGCGGTTCAATTGGGTACGGCGCATCTGAGCGACCAGAAGCTGGTCGAGGAATTTGAAAGCTGCCGGCTGCCCACGGCGCAATTTCACCATGCCGATCACATCCGGCTGGCGTGGATTTTCCTGGGCCAGATGACGGAGGCCCAGGCTACGCAGCGCATCGAGCAGGCCATCCGCCGCTACGCGGAGCACAACAAAATCGCACATCTCTACCACCAGACCATCACCCTCGCCTGGATGAGGCTGGTATCTGCAGCGCACCGGGCCAGTCCGCAGAGGGCCGGCTTTGCGGAGTTCGCCAAACTGCACCCGGAACTCCTGGACGTCCAGCGGCTGAAGACCTACTACTCGCAGGATTTCCTGGCCAGCCCCGAAGCGCGGGCAAGGTGGGTCGAGCCCGACCTCTCTCCCCTGCCGTGACCACCGGAGAGCCCACCCCCCAGCCGTTGGAAATGCCGAAGTTGTGCGCGGGTGCGGCAGGGATTACCGCCTTAAGGGATGGTTTCGGCCCCGCTAGGAGCAAATGGGTATAGGCCTCTTGCCTTCGGGAACCAGAACATACGTAAAATGAATGGCTTACAGAATTCCGGAAAGGAACATCTGGAGCCCGTTTCCGCTTTGCTCAAATCGTGAACTGTGGTATTATGGTTTTGCGTTTGTTGCTCTTGTATGACCTTGGATTCGTTTAAAAGGGGCTGCAAGTTCAGGCAACTTGCAGCCCCTTTTGCATTACGGGCTGGGGGCGCTCGAGAGGCACAAATAGCTTACACAAGTAGAGGAAACAAGCAGTGAGAGAACAAGGAACCGTCAAGTGGTTTAACGCCAGCAAGGGCTATGGATTCATCCAACGCCAGTCTGGCGAAGACGTCTTCGTACACTTTTCCGCCATCCAGGCGGATGGGTACAAGTCGCTCAATGAAGGACAGGCCGTTGAATTCGAAGTGACCCGCGGGCCGAAGGGCCTCCAGGCCGCAAACGTAGTCAGCCTCTGATCCATCGCGGCGAGCGGTCCGGTGCTCCGGCTCCGGACTGCTCGCCTTCTTTTTCTCGGGTTGGCCGGACCCAAGGCCTAAGGAGCCGCGCATGGCTAAGCTCTACGTCGGAAACCTCGCGTACGAGGTGACCGATGACGGTCTCCAACAGGTGTTTGCCGGCAAAGGCTTTCAGGTGGCCTCCGCGCGGGTGATCCGGGACGCAGACACCGGGCGCTCACGCGGATTCGGCTTTGTCGAACTGAATTCCAATGAAGACGCCACGCGGGCGATCACCGAACTCCACGGCGCTTCCCTGGAGGGAAGAGCCCTGCAGGTCAATGAGGCCCGTCCGCAGGCGCCCCGCGGCGACCGCGGGGGCTCCGGCAGGGACGCCGGGCGCGGACGGCGACGTTACTGATTCGATTTCAGGGCATTTGCCGGGAGCAGCCGGGGCCTTTTCCGGCTGCTGATCCGCAGAAGAGGAGGATCGAGTGAAGGCACTTGCGGAAGGACTCTACATCAAGCACTTCCAATACGGGTGCGGTGTGGTAACGCAATCCGATACCGAGCGGACCACCATCGACTTCGACGCCCACGGCGTCAAGAAATTCGTGACCGGCATGATGGTTGTCGAGCCGGCCGAGGGGACTCCGCCGAAACGGTCAAAGAGCAGCCGGCGGAAAAAGCCGGCCAAGCCGGCCGCGGCCGCCGCCAGCGCGGCCGGTGCCAAGTGAGCGATAAGGTCTATATCCAGTACGTAGGATTCGAGCCCAAACCCATGGTCCGGGAATACACCTTTCACGTGCTGGGAGGCGGCGTTTCCCGCGAATTTACGCTGACCATCGCCAACGAGGCCTTCATTTCCCACCGTGCTCGCTTCCAGGATGCTCCCGAGATCTGCACCCTGCGGCTGCGCCAGGAATTGGCCGGCGGCGAGAGCCATCCCACCAAGACGCACTTCCGGATTACGGAGACGGAATTGGATGACTATCGCGGGACCCACCTCCCCAAAGCGATCCAAAACCTGTACTCCGCGCGGCCCAGAAAGATTGAGTAATCGCAGTCGAGATGTAGCCCGCCTCGTTCGAAGCGGGGTTCGTTCCGGGCTCGTTCCGAGTTCCGGTGCCTCCTCCACAATATAACCGCAGGAAGAAGGACAGAACGTGCCCCGGGTGTGAAGAGCCGGGCTACAGCCCTGAAATTGGTCACCACCCCAGCAGTCAATTCCTGCAATTATCCCGTTTCGGAACGCCGCCAAATCTGAGTGACGTTGGTCACAGGCCTCTCTGCTCCGCAGTCGTACTCCCTGCATTGAAGGAGCGCGCCTCGCCGGCTCGAGCCATGCCTCCAGCGGTGCGCGCTCATCCCCGGGGTCATCCGTCGATCGAGAAGGCGCGCAAATACCGTTCTAATTGGCTGTATCTCCTTTTGTTGCAGTGAGATTGGCACGCCCCCTCGCGCTCTTTACGGCCGGTAGAATTCCCCCGCAGACGCTCTCTGGCTCCGCTCAAACGGCCGCCGGAGCGGAAGAAAGCCTGCGGAGGCAGTGTGACCTTAATCACAACGTCGTGTGCCATGTGCCACAGCGGTGCACGGGCGCGAGCCCGCATACTTCGCCTTCACTTGGGCCCATCTCTACGGGCGGGAAAAAGAGTGAATCGAGGAATGCATGTCCCCGTCGGCCGCGATGTCCGTGGCGCCTCAATACTTCGCAGGCATTTCTGCGCCGGAGCAGAGGGCCGCGGTCCAGCTGCCGGATGGCGCTCAATCGTCGATGGGTGCGGCGTATCACACCGATTCGAAACAGAGAATGTCTGTCACCAAACTCCGCAAGACCGCGCTGCGGTCCCTGTGGGGACAGACACTCCTGGTGCTGGCTCTATTCTGGGTTCCCGCAGCTCTGGCGGATGTGCATCCGGTTCCGCTGGACCCGAAAGCGGATCCCGCCACGTGCCTGGAGTGCCACGGCGATAAGGCGAAGGGGAAGAGCGTGCATACAGCGGTTTCCACGGGCTGCACGAGCTGTCACGAAATCCGGGTGAACAAGGACGTTACCCGGGTCAAGCTGATTACCGCCACGCCCGCGGCTCTGTGCTTTACCTGCCATGCAGACAAAAACCCGGCGGAGCTGAAAGGCCTGATTCATAAGCCCGCGGTTCGCGACTGCCTGAAGTGCCATGACCCGCATACCAGCGACAATCCCAACCAGCTCCTAAAGCCGCTCTCCGGCGGGGAAAAAGAGAACCTGTGTCTGGGATGCCACGCCATCGGGGTGCACACGCCGGAGAAAGGCAGCCGCCACGCCGCCCTGGACGCCGGCTGTGATACCTGCCATCTGGTCCACAAAACCGGCGCTTCCAGCGATCGCGAATTCACCCGGCACCTGAAAAAGTCCACTCCGGCGCTCTGCCTGGAGTGTCACGACCCGAAGGATGCGGACCTGGCCAAGGCGCACCAAGGGCAGCCGTTTGCGACCGCGGACTGTGTGACCTGCCATAACCCCCACGAGTCCGCCCATCCCAAATTGTTGCAGGCCTTCTTGCATCCGCCGTTTGAAGAAAAGCAATGCGAGGTGTGCCACGCGCCGGCCCAGGATGGCAAGGTGGTTCTGACCCAGGCCAGCAGCAAGGAACTGTGCGTCACCTGCCACGACGAAAAGGCCAAGGCCATTGAGAGCGCCAAGGTGCCGCATCCCGGAGCCGCTGGAGACTGCGTGGATTGCCACAACCCCCACGCCAGCCGGCAGCCCGGACTCCCCAAGACCAATTCGGTGGAAATCTGCCTGGCCTGCCACACCGAACAGGACGAGGAGATGAAGACCAAGCGAGTGCTGCACCAGCCGGCATTTCAGACTGGCTGCGCCACCTGCCACGAGCCGCACGGCGGTGAGAACCAGCACCTGCTGCGGGCCAAAGAAATCAACCCGCTCTGCCTCGAGTGCCATGGGCCGGAGGCCCCGCAGCCGGCGGCGCTTCCGGA
>DATIYQ010000152.1:0-4019 GCA_035517515.1 Binatia bacterium | reverse complement strand
GGCTTCCGGGTGGTACTGCACGCTGAAGAGCGGCAGGGAGCGGTGGCGCAGGCCCTCGTTGGTGTGGTCGTTGAGGTTCAGGTGGGTGATCTCCACTTCGCTTGAGGGGAGTGATTCCGGGTCCACGACGAAGCCGTGATTCTGCGCGGTGATCCCCACTTTTTCCGTGCGCAGATTCTTTACCGGGTGATTGGAGCCGTGGTGGCCGAATTTCAGTTTGTAGGTGCGGCCGCCCAGGGCCAGGCCGCAGAGCTGGTGTCCCAGGCAGATGCCGAAAATGGGGACGCGGCCAGCGAGCTTGCGGATGTTTTCGATGGCGTAGCCGACGGGTTCGGGATCGCCGGGACCATTGGAGAGAAAGACGCCGTGCGGTTTGAGGGCCAGGACATCCTCGGCGGAGGTCTGCGCGGGAACGACGGTGACCGCGCAATTATGCGAGACCAGCAGGCGGAGGATGTTGCGTTTGATGCCGAAATCGTAGGCGACAACGCGGAATGCCACGGGGCCATCGCCCCGCGCTCCAGAGGGGAGAGAGGGAGATGCCGGGGCCGCGGTTTCGGGAGCGGAGGGCGGGGAGACAGGCAAGAATGTCTGTCCCACTGAAGGGGGATCAATCGCCACGGCGCCTTCCGTCCAGTGGTACCGGGACTTGCAGGATACGCGGCCGGCGAGTTCCTGGCCGGCCATGGGGGGCAGGGCGCGGGCTTCTGCCACGAGCTGCTCGGCGCCGGTGCCGTCTGTGGAGACCACGCCGCGCAGGGCGCCGACGGTGCGCAGGTGGCGCACCAGGGCGCGAGTGTCAATGTCCCAAATCACGGGGACGCCGCGGCGCTCCAGATATTGCTGGGCGGTCTCGCCGGAGCGCCAGTTGGAGGCGATGGCGGAAAACTCCCGGACCACCAGCGATTCGATGTAGGGATGCGCGGACTCTTCGTCGAGCGGGTTGGCGCCGACATTGCCGATGTGCGGGTAGGTGAGGCAGACAATCTGCCCGGCGTAACTGGGATCGGTGAAAACTTCCTGGTAACCGGTGAGGGAGGTATTGAAAACGACTTCGCCGCCGCGGCGCATGCGCGCCCCGGCCGCGCGGCCTCTAAAGACGCGCCCGTCTTCGAGCGCGAGTACGGCTTCTGCGGGTCGGGTGCTCAGTCTGTTCTCCTCGATGCTTCATTTCGATGGGCCCTGGGCCCGGGCGATGGTTTCGGGAATGACCCCGAAACGGTCGAAGGGCCAGTAGGCAAACACCGCTTTGCCATAGATGGCCTCGCGCGGGACGGGACCGAAGACGCGCGAGTCATTGGAGCTGGAGCGGTGGTCGCCCATGACAAAAAACTCCTCATCCGGAATCGTGTAAGGCCCGAAGGAGGAGGAATCCATGTATTCCTTGGGAACGAACTGCTCGGGCAGTAGATTGCCGTTCACGTAGAGGTTGCCGTCGCGCATTTCCACCAGCTCGCCGGGCAGGGCCACCACGCGCTTGATGAAGGATTTGGAGCGGTCCAGCGGATACCAGAAGACCACCACATCCCCGCGCTGGATGGGCTCGAAGCGATAGACAAACTTGTTGACGAAGATGCGCTCCTGATCGGAGAGCAGCGGAACCATGCTGGTGCCTTCGACCTTGACCGGCTGGTAGAGGAAAACGATGATGACGGCGGCGAGGCCCACGGCGATGAGCAGATCGCGCGCCCAGGCGCGCAATTCGTCGCGAAATGCCGGACGGGCTTTGGTGGTTTCTTCGGCGGCGGAGCCAGACCCTTCCATACTCGTATTTTTATAGCATACCACGAGGCCGGGCGCCAATCGTGCGCGGGCGGGGGTAGCGGGCTACTTTCAGTTTCCGGAGATGCGCTCTGCCTCTAAAAGCACGCGCTCAACCTGTTGGAGAATTCTTCGGAGTTCGTCGGCTTCGACATGGAACGGACCGCAAGCGGGGCAAATGAGCTTGGGATTCATTTCACGCAGCCGGGCGACTGTCTCCTTGAACACCTCCTCGCATTTCGGGCACTGAATCGAGACTTTCATGTTGCGATTCAGGGTGTTCATGAGGCGCATTTTATCACCCTCCTCCCCTCCAAAAACAAAAGGCCCTGGAGGTTCAACCCCAGGGCCAGCGGTTTCTGCAGGGCCTAGAAGCGGCGTAGGACGAGCTATGTGCAAGTTGGTCGAAATCCGCTTTTGGTTCTTTGCGTGAACGCTTGGGCATGATTCCAGCGTGGCACGGACCGGGCCGCCAGGTCACCCCCGGGAATTTTCAAAGTAGCCCACTCCCGGGGAGGGCACAGACAACGGCTTCCGTGCGAGCGACCAAACCGACCGAAGACGCGCGCGAGTGCCCGGGCGGGCGCGGGGCGCCGGGGCCGGGGGAGCGCGGCGGTCAGGTCTGGGAGGTGCCGCAGGCGTAGGTGACGGCAGCCAGGGCGGCGACGACGGCCGTCTCGGTGCGCAGAATTGTCGGGCCCAGAGAGACCTCTGCCCATCCGCCGCGCAGGGCGGCGTCGCGCTCCTCGCCGGTCCAGCCGCCCTCAGGTCCCAAGGCCAGGAGCAAGCGCCGGGAGCGCGGTGCGTGCTCCAGCGCACTGCGCAGCGGCGGAGCTTCCGGGTGCTCGCTGAAAAAGAGCTGGAGCAACGGGTCCGCGGGGGCGGTGCCGGCTCCGGCGCCAGCGGTTTGCGGCTGGCCGAAGGCTGCAGACGGGCGCGAAAGGAAGGCCACAGCGTCACTCGCGGGCGGGAGCAGGCGCGGCGGACGCAGGCGGCGCGACTGCTGCGCGGATTCCATCAGAATCTTCTCCCAGCGGAGCGCGCGCTTGGCGGCCGCGGTCAGCAGGCCCCGCTCAGAGCGTGCCGCGGCCAGCGGAAGAATTTCCGCGGCACCTAATTCCGTGGCTTTCTCCAGCGCCCACTCGAAGCGGTCGAACTTCACGAGGCTGAGCGCCAGGATGGTCTCCAGCTCCGGCGGGGCGGCCGGAACCGGTTCGAGCAGGGAGAAGGCGACTTCGTCGCGGCGCACGCGTTCCACGCGCGCCAGCCAGACCTGCCGGCCGTCGCTCAGTTCATAGAGCTGTCCCGGCTCGGCGCGCAGCACATGGCCGGCATGGTGGGCCGCGTCTCCGCGCAGCGTGGCCGTTGCGCCTGAAAACTCGCCGACAAAAAATCTGCGCCGCATGGCTGGCTATGGCTTCACAATCCTTTTCGCCGCGCCCCGAGAGGTGGTTATGAAATCGATCCCGCGTTTCCCTGCCCCGCGTTGCGGAGCGGGCCCGGCGCCGGCGCTTGCCGGGCTGCTCGCCGTGCTCTGGCTGGGGCCCATCCGGCCGGAACCGGCCGCGCAAAACGCGGCGCCGCAAGTGCCGGCGGGGAAATCCGCGCCGCAGGCCGCAAGCACCAACGCGAAGCCGGCCGCCCAGCGCCCTGCGGCGCCTGCAGTCTCCGCGGAGGACTACCAGGAGGCGGTGGCCGCGGCCTGGAAGCGTATCACCGAGGCCACCTCCGAGGGCACGGTGAAGAAGCGGGCGGGGGCCCTGCTGGTCCTGGCCAATGCCGGAGACGGCCCAGAGGTGATGGCGATCCTGGAGCAGGCCATGAAGGACGCGCACCCGGAGTTGCGCAAGGCCGCGGCCAGCGCATTCGGGCAGATGCACGCGCGCAAGGCCATCCCACAGCTTCAGAAAGCGCTGGACGACCCGGCGCCCACGGTGCGCGTGGCGGCGGCGCGGGCGCTCTGGCAGATGCACGATTACGCCGGGAGCGACCTGTTGGTGCGCCTGGTGACGCGGCGCGCGCCGGCGGAGGAGGCCAGGATGCGCCAGGAGTGGCACGCGGCGCTGGGCCGCGTGGACGAACCATCCGCGGTGCTACTGCTGGCGCTGGGGCAGGGCCTGGGATTTCTGCCCGGACCGACCGCGCTGGCCATTCCCCTGTATCGCGAACTGTCCGCGGATAAATCTTCGCCGGCGCGGGCTACGGCCGCGACGCTGTTGGGCGAGCATCCCTCGCCGGAAGGAATCGAGGCGCTGGAG
>DATIYQ010000151.1:0-2917 GCA_035517515.1 Binatia bacterium | reverse complement strand
TGCTCTTGACGTGACGCTTCAGGACGAAGCCGATGCCCAGCACGAACAGCAGGTACACCAGGAGGATCAGCCAGTCGATCCAGGTGAGATTCATCGCGCCACACGATACGCCGGATGGCGGCGTAAAGCCGCGGCTACATTTTCGCGCCTCCGGATGCGATCGCTCATCTGTGCTCGCTCAATGAAATCTGCGCCGCGCCTGACACCGGCGAGCAAACGTGGATATCGGGGACTATGGAGGTGGCGGCCTGGTATTCTTGCGTCACGGAAGCGGAAAAACTTTGGACTGCTCTGCTTTCCACCAGATTGACCGTGCAGCCGCCAAACCCGCCTCCGGTCATCCGGGCGCCGAACACGCCATCCAGGCCGCGCGCAATCTCCACCATGCGGTCGAGTTCGTTGCAACTGACCTGGTAGTCGTTCCTCTGGCTGGCATGCGACTCGTACATGAGAGCGCCAAAGCGCGCCAGGTCGCCGCGTTGCAGCGCCTCGGCCGCGTTCCGGACGCGGGCATTTTCTGAAATAACGTGGCGGCATCGCTTGAGCCCCGTTTCACCCAGCGCGGAGCCGAAATGCAGCAGTTGGTCCATCGAAAGATCGCGCAGGGCGGAGATTCCGGGGAGGAAGCGCTTCAGAATTACCACACCGGCCTCACATTCCGCGCGGCGGCGGTTGTACTCGCCACTGGCGAGGGCATGGCGCACTTTGGTATCGCAAACCACGATGCGCACTACTTCCGGTATGGGGAGCAGCGAATGATGGAGGGTGCGGCAATCGAGCAGCAGGGCGCAGCCTGCTTCGCCAAAGCACGCCGCGAACTGGTCCATAATTCCGCAGCGGGCGCCGGTGTATTCGTTTTCCGCGCGCTGGCATAGCTGGGCGATGGCGGCGCGATCGAGGTGGATGCCGGAAATGGAAAGAAGCGCCAATGCCGTGGCCACCTCGCAGGACGCGGAAGAACTCAACCCCGCTCCGATGGGGATGTCCCCCGAAAGCACGATCCTGGCCCCGCGAAGCGCGCAACCCGCGCGCCGGAGTAGAGCCGCCACTCCAATCACGTAGTCGCTCCAGTGAAGGGGCTGGCTCCTGACCGCTCCCTCTGTTGGGGCCACCGGCAAAGCATTCAAATCGAAGTCCCGGGATTCATCGAAGTTGATGGAATGAATCGTGAGGCGGGACCCATCCGCCGGGCCGGCGGCTGCGCAGGTGTACATGCCGATGGCCGCAGGCATCACCCAGCCGTCGTTGTAATCCGTGTGCTCGCCAATCAGATTGACCCGGCCCGGAGCGCGAAACAGGGCAGGCTGCGAGCCAAACAGTTCCCGAAAGCGACGATCGGCCAGAACCGCGGCGTCGCTGCGGCTTCCTTCCGGCTCTGGTGGGTTGGACATGCGGCAATTCTCCGCGGGAACCGGCTGTGCATTGCCCCGGCACGCGCGGCAGGAGTGCCCGGGCTGCGGGGAAGAGTGATTCCCCCTGCCGCGGAGCCGTAAATCTTGAATGGAAAGGCGCAGTATGTAAAGGTGCGGAGCATGCGAACGAAACTGCACAGGGTTTTCCTCCTGGCGCTTTTGCTGCCGGTGGCGATGGCGAACTCCCCCGCCGGCCGCGGCTCCGAACGCGGCTTGACCATGGCCGATCGGCGGTTTGTGCTGGAGGGCAAACCGTTCCAGATTATTTCCGGTGAGATGCACTACGCGCGCATTCCCCGGGAGTACTGGCACAACCGGTTGAAGCTGGCCAGGGCCATGGGCCTGAACTCCATCACCACATACGTCTTCTGGAATCTGCACGAGCCGCAGCCCGGAACGTACGACTTCGCCGGCCAGAAGGACGTGGCCGCATTCATCCGCATGGCACAGGAAGAAGGGCTGCATGTGATTCTCCGTCCGGGGCCGTATGTCTGCTCTGAATGGGATCTCGGCGGTCTGCCCGCGTGGCTGCTTGCGGATCCGGGCATGGTCCTGCGCAGCACGGATGAACGGTTCATGGCGCCAGCGGAGAAATGGATTGCGCGCCTGGGGCGGGAACTGGCCGGGCTGCAATTTGCTGAGGGAGGCCCGATCATCGCCGTGCAGGTGGAAAACGAGTACGGATCGTTCGACCACGACACCGCCTACATGCGCAGGATCTACGATGCGCTGCGTGGGGCCGGATTCGGCGCTTCCCTGCTGTACACCGCGGACGGACCCGCGCAACTGACCGCGGGCACGCTGCCAGACGTTCCGGCGGTGGTGAATCTCGGGCCCGGGTACGCGAAGCGCGGTCTGGAGATGCTGGCGAAATTTCGACCGGGCCAGCCGCTGATGCTGGGCGAGTGGTGGGCGGGTTGGTTTGATCATTGGGGCCGCCCGCATCACACGACCAATGGAGAGAAGGAAGCCAACGAGCTGGATTGGGTGCTCGCAAACGGCGATTCGATCAGCATCTACATGTTTCACGGAGGCACGAGCTGGGGGTTCTTCAACGGAGCCAATAGCGATGAGGGGGGTTACTGGCCGCAGGTGAGCAGCTATGACTACGACGCGGCCGTGGATGAATCCGGCCGCCCGACGAAGAAATATTTCCTGTTCCGCGAGGTCATTGCCCGGCGCACGGGCCAGACTCTGCCCGCCCCGCCGGCAGCCACCGATCCGATCGAGATTCCGGCCATTCAACTGGATCGGATCGCGCCGCTCTTCAAGAATCTTCCCCGGGCCATCGAGCGCAATCAGCCCGTAAATATGGAAGCTCTGGGGCAATCGTATGGCTACATTCTCTATCAAACGGAGCTGAAAGGGCCTGTGGAAGGCGAGTTGGTGATCCACGATGTCCGCGATTACGCGCAGATTTATCTGAACGACAAACTGGTGGGCACGCTGGACCGGAGGCTGGCGCAGGACCGGCTGGCGATTGCGGTGCGGGAGAAGACCGCGCG
>DATIYQ010000150.1:0-23014 GCA_035517515.1 Binatia bacterium | reverse complement strand
GTGGAAACGGCCGCGCTCGACGATTTCTATCTGGACTTCGCCGGCACCGAGCGGCTCTATCCGCAACTGACCGCCACGCTCCGGCTCATTCCGGAGCGCGTGCTGGACGCCACCGGACTGGGCGTCTCCGTGGGCGCGGGCACCACCAAACTGGTGGCCTCCATCGCCTCGCGCCTGCGCCGCCCGCGCGGCTTTCTGGTGGTGCCGCCGGGAATCGAGGAGGAATTCCTGGCCCCGCTGGAGATCGAAAAGCTCTGCGGCATCGGCCATGCGCACTCCGCCACGCTGCGCGACCGCGGGATTCAAACCATCGGCCAGCTCCGGCGGCTGCCGGTGGAAGCGCTGGTGGCCGCGTTCGGCGAAGCCATCGGCCACCAGCTCTACGACCGCGCGCGCGGACTCGATCCCCGCCCGGTGGCTGAACCCGTGGCGCCCAAATCCATCTCCCGCGAAACCACCATCGAAGGCGGCACCATTGATCTCGAGTTTCTCGACGCGCTCGTCGAATACCTGGCCGAACGCGTGGGCGCCACGCTGCGCGCCGGGGGCCGCGCCGCGCGCACGCTGACCCTGCGTCTGCGCTACATGGATTCGTTTTCTGCGGCACGGAGCGCGCCGCTTCTTCCGCCCACCAGTGACGATAAATCCCTGCTCGAAGCCGCGCGTGAATTGTTCACCGCGCTCTATACGCGCCGCGTGGCCGTGCGCTTTGTGGGCATCGGCGTCACCAACCTGGCCGATGACCGCCGGCAAAACGATCTGTTCGACGGGCGTGCCAACCGTCGCTGGTATCTGAATCGCGGCGTGGACGATGTGCGCACGCGCTACGGCTGGAACGCCGTCTTCTATGGCCAGGGCCTCGGCTTGCGCGAGCACTACGCCATGAAGCCGGAAGGCCTGGTCCTCTCTACCCCTTGTTTATCTCGCTAAAGGAAAAGCCGAAGGTCAAAAGTTAAAAGTCGAAGGGCAAAGCAAACATCCGGCTTTCGACTTTTCACTTTCAGCTTTCGGCGTGCCATGTTCATCCATCTTCACTGCCACAGCCAATATTCGTTCCTGCGGGCGGTGCCCTCGCCGCAAGAACTGGTGGAGGCCGCGGTGGCCGCCGGGGCGCCGGCCATGGCGCTGACGGACACCAACGGGCTCTACGGGGCCGTACCTTTCTGCCAGGCGGCGCGGGCCGCGGGCATAAAACCCATTGTGGGTACGCTGTTGGATGTGGCGCCGCATGCAGTAGCGCCGGGCTTTAGCCCGGCATCTCCGCCGTTATGCGCACAACATGCCGCCCTGAAGGGCGGCGCTACATCCGTTGCGCTGCTGCTTCTCGCAGAAAGCGCCGCCGGCTACTCGAACCTCTGCCGCCTGCTCACGCTGCGCCATCTGGAAGGCCGCCCCGTTCGGCTGGAAGAGCTGGCCGCGCATCGTGAAGGATTGATGGTTCTGCACGCGCCGGAGGCTTCCATCGCGGACCGATCAGATGGGCACGGCATACGCCGTGCCCCTACCACCGAGGACTCGCAGGTGGCGCAGTTGAAAGAGATTTTCGGCAGGGCGTTGTATCTGGAAGCGTGGCATTTCAGCAGCCCGGTGGCACAGGCAATCTTGCCTGTGCGCTCTTCCGAAAGGGGCACAGCCGCTTCTTCCCCCGGCACAATTGCTTCCTCCACCAGTGCAGCCAGCACAGCCAAGAGTGGCTGTGCTACCACCAACCTGCGCGAGGTGCTGCGCCTGGCCAAACACTTTGGCCTGCCATTCGTGGCCACCAACAACGTGCACTTCCTGCGCCCGGAGGAATACCTGCATCACCGCGTGCTGAACGCCATCCGCGCGGGCACGCTCGTCTCCCAGATCGCTCCGCCGGAAATCGTCCATCCCGGCGCGTGGTTCCAATCTGGCGCCGGGATGCGCTGGGCGTTTGCGGATTATCCCGAAGCGCTGCGCGCCACGGAAGAAATTGCCGAACAATGCAATCTGGAACTTCCCCTCGGGCACACGATTTTTCCGGAATTCTCCGTGCCTGCGGGCGAAACACCGTTTTCGTACCTCTGGAAGCTGTGCTTTGAAGGCGCGCGGCGGCGCTACCAGCCGTTGCGGCCGGAGGTGCTGGCGCGGCTGACGCACGAATTGGAAATCATCGACCGACTGAAGCTCGCGCCCTACTTCCTGCTGGTCTGGGAAATTGCCGAGGAGGCGCGCCGCCGCGGCATCCCGGCGGTGGCGCGCGGCTCCGCGGCCAGCTCCATCGTCACTTATTGCCTGGGCATCTCGCGCGTCTGCCCGCTGCGCTGGGGGCTCTACTTCGAGCGCTTCCTGAACGAAGAGCGCGGCGACTGTCCGGACATTGACCTGGACATCTGCGGGGCGCGGCGCGACGAGCTGCTGGACTACGTGTACCAGCGCTGGGGCCGCGAGCACGTGGCCATGATCTCCAGCTTCATCACCATGCAGGCGCGCATGGCCGTGCGGGAGGTGGCCAAAGTGTTCGGCATCGCCCCCGGCGAGGTGAACCACTTCACCCGCCGTCTGCCCCACCGCCCGGTGCGCGAAATCCGCGAAGCCATCCGCACGCTGCCGGAATGCCGCGACCTGCCGGCCAGCGAAGACCCGTGGAAAACGATCCTGGAGGTGGCCGAGCGCCTGGACAATTTCCCGCGCCACCTGGGCATCCATCCCTGCGGCACGGTGATTGCCGCGCGCCCGCTGACGGAACTGATCCCGCTGGAAGTGGCCACCAAGGGCATCGTGGTGACGCAATACGACATGAACGCGGTGGAAGCCCTGGGCCTGATCAAAATGGACCTGCTGGGCCAGCGCGGACTGACTGCGGTGAGCCTGGCGCTGGACAACATCGAACGCGCCACGGGCACGCGTCCGGATTTCGAAGCCATCCCGGAAGATGATCCCGCCACGCAGGCGCTGGTTTCCACCGGCCGCACCATGGGCATTTTCCAGATCGAATCGCCGGGCATGCGCAACCTGCTGCGCGCGCTGCGCGCGAAAACGCTGGAAGAGGTGTGCCTGGCGCTGGCGCTGATCCGCCCCGGCGCTTCCGAATACGGCTCGAAGGAAACCTTCCTGCGCCGCCTGCGCAAGCAGGAGCCGGTGCGCTATCCGCACGAGCGGCTGGAGCCCATCCTGCGCGAGTCGCTGGGCGTGTGCGTCTATCAGGAGCAGGTGATGCAGATCTCCCAGGCCGCCGGCGGGCTGACGCTGGCGGAGGCGGACCTGGTCCGCCGCGCCCAGGCCAAATGGAAGGACCCGCGGGAGCGCGAAAAATTCCACGCCAAATTCCTGAAAAACGCGGAGCGGCTGGGACTGGACCCGGCGCGGCGCGACGAAGCCTGGATCATGGTGGAAAAATTTGCCGGCTACGGATTCTGCAAGGCGCACGCCGCCACCTACGCGGAAATTTCCTGGCGCATTGCCTGGCTGAAGGCGCACTACCCGGCGGAATATCTGGCGGCAATGTGCAGCGCGGGCGCGGGGTTCTATCACGTCTCTGCCTATGTTGAAGAAGCGAAGCGCTGGACGGCCGATGGCCGCGCGGGCATCGAGGTGCGCCTGCCGTCCATCAACCACTCGCGCCTGGAATATTCCACCGAAGAAGGCAGCCCCGCCGTAGGGGCGCTGCTTGCTGCGCCCTGTGTTGATGCGGTGAGTATCGAGGGTCGCAGCAAGCAGCGCCCCTACGACCTCAGGACCGGCGGTACGAAATCGCGGGTCTGCCCGCCGGAGCTCGCCAGTTCTTCCGGCGAGCGTAGGCGGGCCATGCGCATCGGGCTGATGCAGGTGCGCGGCCTGGGCAGCGAAACCATCGCCACCATTCTCCGCGAACGCAAAGAGCACGGCCTCTTCCGCTCGCTCGAGGATTTTCTGGCCCGCGTGCCCATCGAGCGTGACGAAATCGAAACGCTCATCAAATGCGGCGCGTTTGATGGAGTGGGCGGCGGCGCGGGCGGTGATTCTGCGGCGCACGGTGGTCATCTGACGCGGCCGGAACTCCTCTGGCGCCTTACCCGAAACGGCATACCCCATCCTGCGGGCGCAGCGCCGGACTTGAGCCCGGCATCCCCTCTTTTCCCTGACGCCGCTCTTCCCGCGCCACAGACTGCGCAACTCGAGGCTGTTTCCCTTACGGATTACACGCCGGAACTGCGCCTGCGCTACGAGCAGGAACTGCTGGAGGTGTGCGTGAGCGGCCATCCGCTCGACCGGGTGCCGCGCAACGGAGAAATCTGGAGCAGCGAACTCGCCGGAATTCCGCGCGGCCAGCGCGGCCGCCGCGTCATTCTGCTCGGCTGGCTGATTACCTTCCGCCACGTGGGCACCAAGGACTACCGCAACATGATGTTCTGCACGTTCGAGGACCAGCGGGGCACCTTCGAGGCTGTGCTCTTCCCCGAAGCCTACGAGCGCTACGGCGCGCTGGTCTTCGAGACGCGCATGCTGCGCGTCACCGGCCACATCGAAGAAGAGGGCCAAATCAACTGCGACAAACTCGAGCCAGTCAAACCGTAGGGGCGCTGCCTGCTCCTCCGGCAGGCGTGCTTGCTTCGCACAGTTTGGTGGGGCGGGGTTCAAAGGGCGCAGCAAGCAGTGCCGCTGCAAATCTTCTTCCGGCGAACCACCATCAAAATTTCGTCAGCTCGGTGAAGTGGAAGTCGCGCACCTTCATGGGGGGGACCACCATATCGAACGCCTCTTCGCCGGACGCGCGAACCGCCGGGCCCATGGCCTCGACCTTGGAGAGCATCTCGAGGATGCTCTCGTTGAACCGGAAATTACGCAGGCCGGCCACGATGCGCCCACCCTCGATCAGAAACGTCCCATCGCGCGTCATTCCGGTCAAAACTTTTTCGTAGGGATCCACCTCGCGCACGTACCACACGCGGGTCAGCAGCACGCCGCGGTCGGTGGAAGCAATCATGGAGTCCGTCGAAGTGCTGCCGCCCTCGAGCACCAGATTCATCGGCGCCTCGCCGTATTCGTTGGGCAGCGGAAATGCATGCCCGGTTGGTTTGGCCTTCATTTTCTTCGCCGTGGCGCGGGAATACACCAGGCGCTTCGGCACGCCGGCCTCCACCAGCTGCACGCGCTGGCGCGGAAGGCCTTCGCCGTCAAACGGCGCGCCGGATTGCAGCGGGTGGTAAACGTCGTCCCACATCTGGAGATTCCGTCCAAACACCTGTTTTCCCAGCCGCTCGTTCAAACAGGAACGATGGTCCAGCACGGCAGTGCCCGCGAAGTCGTAGAACAGAAACCCGGTGAGATCCAGCACCGCGGCAGGCTCGAGAATCACCGTACAACGTGCGGGCGGAATTTCGCGCGGCTGGCGCGAGAGCAAAGCCTTGTCCATGGCCCGGCGCGCCAGCTCCTGGGGTTCGATCTCTGCCAGGTCCGGAGAGCTGGCCTTGGCCCAGCCGGAGGAATCTCCGTCCATCGCGGTGATGGAGAACTCCGCATGCGTCTGGGTGTGAAACGCAAAAAGCCCCCGCGAATTCGCCAGGGCCATGGCGTGGGCTCCAGTCGAAAAAATCCCCGCAGCCGTGTGCCCACCGGCCCGTGCCGCGTTGCACACAGAAGCGACGACACGCGCCCGGGCGGCAGGCGAGGCGGCCGCGGTGGCCTCAAAATAACGCCGTGGGAGCGTCGCGTCGTGAGCCGATGGCGGTCCGGGCATGGGCAACAGTCCGGGCTGCTTTGGCTGGTGCCGCGCCATCTCGCACGCCGCGCGCGCCGCGCGGCGGAGCGACTCCTCGTCCGATTTGTTGGTGGTGGCGCGCGCGGTGCGCCCATCCACCACCGCGCGGATGGAGATGGCCAGGCCCTGGTCGGACACGTGCTGGTGAATGGTGTTGTTGGCAAAGCGCGTCAGCGCGTCGGACTCTGCCGCGATGGTGACTTCCGTTTCGTCCGCCTCGCTCAGTTTAAATACGCGTTCAGCGATTCGCCGCAACTCGCCCTGCGAAGGCAGATGCCCGGAAGCCACGGCCGGTCCCGCCGCTCCGCGCCTTCGCGCTTTGTGTCGTGCCTTCATCGTTCAGATGCCACCAGGCGCAGCCTCCCGAGGCTTAGGGACCGGCCGCGCTGCAGCCACCACGGTCCAGTTCAAACCGCGCAGGCAGGAATGCCCGGGCACCGCGTCACTTCGAAAACGCCGCGCCCAGGCGCACGTTGCGGAACCGCGCGGGAGCGGCGCCGTGCCCGGTGCCCATCACCTGCTGCGGCTGGCCCTTCCCGCAATTCGGCGTGCCCCACAATCGCCATTCCTCCGGGCCGCAGATGGCATCGCAGGAATTCCAGAACTCCGTGGTAATCCCGCTGTAGCTGGGATTTTTCAGCATGCGCCCGCGCTTCCCGCCTTTGATTTCCCAGGCAATCTCCGTGGAAAACTGGAAGTGGTAGCGCCGATCGTCAATGGACCACGAGCGGTTTGTCTCCATCCACACGCCGTCGTCCGTGTCCGCCACCAAATCGGGGCTGTGCCACGCGCCCGGCAGCAACGAAACATTGGTCATGCGGATCATGGGCAGCCGGTTCCAGCTCTCCGCGCGCACCGTGCCACCGGAGCGCGGCTCTCCCACCAGCGCCGCGGTTTCGCGGCTGGAGAGGTATCCGGTGAACAGCCCTTTGGAAATGATCGGCGTCGAGCGGGCCGGCACGCCTTCGTCGTCGTAGCCAAACGTGCCCAGGCCCAGTCCGTGCTCCAGGCGCGCGTCCGCCACCACGTTGACGATTTCTGATCCATACCGCAGCGTGCGCAGCTTCTCAAGCGTCAGAAAGCTCATGCCCGCAAAATTCGCCTCCATGCCCAGCACGCGGTCCAGCTCGATGGGGTGCCCCACGGATTCGTGGATTTGCAATCCGAGCTGCGTGCCATCCAGCAGCAGCGTGCGCGTTCCCTCGGGACACTGCGGAGCACTGTGCAGGGACACGGCCTGCTCACCCACGCGCTGCGCGTGGCCCGCCAGGTCAAAGGATTCCACCAGTTCGTAGCCGCCGAGCATGTGCTGCCCGCCGAAACTGTTGGGGTAGGAGCGTTTCTGAATCTCGTCGCCCGAAAAGCTCGTCGCCACGATCCCCGCCCCGGACTGCACCTTCACCTGGTGGATGCGGGCGCCCTCGCTGGAGACATAAAACTGCTCGATCCGCCGGAAGGCCATCGAGCCCTCGGCCAGGGTCACGCCCTGGACGCGGCGCATCTCCCGGTCCGCCGCGAGCAGCAGACCGAGCTGGCTCTCCACCGGAACGCGGAAGGGATCTTTCACAAAGGGGTTCTGCCAGGTATCCACCACGGGCGATTCGGGAGCGAGCTGCACATCCGCAACCTTGGCCAGCGCCGAGGCGCGGGCGATGGCCACGGCCAGCGCCGCGCATGCGGAGACCCCCTCGCGCGTCAGCCGGTCCGTGGACGCGAATCCCCAAGCGCCCGCAGCGATGGCGCGGATTCCAATTCCGCAGGATTCGCCCTCGTTCAGCGTGCCCACTTCCCCGTTCTTGGTGGAAAGATCGCGCGAACGGATATCCATCGCGCGCGCGTCGGCGTAGGTGGCGCCGCGGCGCTTGGCAGTTTCTAGGGCGATGTGGGCCAGGTCAAACATCGGCAGCGGACGAAGCAACGCATTCTAGCGCATCGACGCGGGGTACGCAGAGAGGATTCAGAAGGAAACTTTCAAGGCGTGGGAATCGGAGCCCGTTTTCTAGGCAGACTTCTACACTCCATTCCGTGCTTCCCGCGGCAGTTTTCGTCCCCAGGCTCTCAGATCGGTTCCCGAATCTTGCTGTTCGGGCTCAGGTGCCTTCCTGCCAGGACGCCAGATAGTGCTCCTGCTCTGGGGTGAGCTTGTCGATCTGGATTCCCATGGATTCCAGTTTCAGCCGGGCGATTTGTTTGTCCAGATGTTCCGGAACGGGATAGACTTTGGGACCCAATTCCGCCGCATGCTGCGTCATGTACTCCGCGGCCAGCGCTTGATTGGCAAAACTCATGTCCATCACCGAAGCCGGATGCCCCTCTGCGGTAGCCAGGTTCACCAGGCGCCCTTCGCCCAGCAGATAAAGCCTCCGCCCGTCTTTCAATTGGTATTCGTCCACAAACGGCCGGGCCTCGCGCTTGGGGGCGGAAAGTTTCTCGAGCGCCGGAATGTCAATCTCCACGTTAAAGTGGCCGGAGTTACACAGTACCGCGCCATCCTTCATGGCCTGGAAGTGCTCTCCGTTGAGCACGCCCTTGTCGCCGGTCACGGTCACAAAAATGTCGCCGATTCGCGCCGCCTCGCGCATGGGCATCACGCGAAAACCATCCATGGTGGCCTCGAGCGCCCGGATGGGATCAATCTCGGTAAGGATCACATCCGCGCCCAAGCCTTTGGCGCGCATGGCCACGCCCCGGCCGCACCAGCCGTAGCCGCTCACCACCAGCTTCAAGCCGGCCAGCAACAGGTTGGTGGCGCGCAGGATGCCGTCGATGGTGGACTGACCGGTGCCGTAGCGGTTGTCGAAGAAGTGCTTGGTCTGCGCGTCGTTGACGGCGATCACCGGAAACTTCAGCGTGCCGTCTTTGGCCATGGCGCGCAGGCGGATCACGCCGGTGGTGGTTTCTTCGGTGCCGCCGATCACGTCGGGAATCTGCGCCGTGCGCTTGGTCAGCAGTTGCGTCACCAGATCCGCGCCGTCGTCCATAGTGATGCGCGGCTTGTGGTCCAGCGCGGCGCTGATGTGCGCGTAGTAGGTGGCGTTGTCCTCACCCTTCACCGCATAGGTGGGAATGCCAAAATCCTTCACCAGCGACGCCGCCACTTCATCCTGCGTGGAGAGCGGGTTGGAGGCGCACACCACCACGTCCGCCCCGCCGTCGCGCAGGGTGATGGCCAGATTAGCCGTCTCGCTGGTCACATGCAGGCAGGCGGAGAGCCGCAGGCCCTTGAGCGGCTTTTCTTTGATGAACCGCTTGCGGATCAACTGCAGCACGGGCATCTGCTGGTTGGCCCATTCGATCTTGCGCTTCCCGCGCTCGGCCAGGGCGAGGTCCTTCACATCTCCGGACAGTCGTTCCGTAGTGCTCACACGAATCTCCTTTTGAAATTGGATGCCGTCTCTTGGAAATGGTTCCGGGGAGTCAGCGGCGCGCAGCCACTTCGTCCCGCGCCGTGGAAGGGGAAGCAGACAGGCCGGCGGCGCGCCGCAGGGCTTCCACCTTGTCGGTTTGTTCCCACGTAAATCCGGGCTCGCGGCGCCCGAAGTGTCCGTACGCGGCCGTGGCCCGGTAGACCGGCCGGCGCAGATTCAGCGATTCGATGATGCCCCGCGGGGTGAGCGAGAAGGTCTCGCGAATGATGCTGGTCAGCTTCTCGTCCTCCATAATTCCGGAGCCAAACGTGTCGGCCATCACCGAGACGGGTTCCGCCACGCCGATGGCGTAGGCAATCTGCACTTCCACCTTGCGCGCCAGGCCGGCAGCCACCAGGTTTTTGGCGATGTAACGCGCCATGTAACAGGCCGAGCGGTCCACCTTGGTCGGGTCTTTGCCGCTGAATGCGCCACCACCGTGGCGGCTATAGCCGCCGTAGGTGTCCACGATGATCTTCCGGCCGGTCAGGCCGGCGTCGCCCATCGGGCCTCCGGTGATGAACTGCCCGGTCGGGTTGATGTGGATTTTCGTGTCGGCATCCAGCATTTCCGCAGGAACCACCGCCCGAATCACCTGTTCCGTCACGTCCGCGCGCAGCTTCTGCTGGGAGATTTTGTCGCTGTGCTGGGAAGAAACCACCACGCAATCCACGCGGGCCGGGCGGCCCTGGCGATACTCCACGCTGACTTGGGACTTGCCGTCCGGGCGGAGATAACCGAGCGTGCCGTTCTTGCGGAGTTCCGAGAGGCGGCGGCAAAGCTGGTGGGCCAGGGTGATGGGCAGGGGCATGAATTCTTCGGTCTCGTCGCAGGCAAAGCCAAACATCAGCCCCTGATCCCCGGCGCCCCCGGTGTCCACGCCCATGGCGATGTCGCCGGACTGCTGCTTGATGGAGCAGATCACCGCGCAGGTTTCGGAATCGAAGCCGTGCTCGGAATGGCGGTAGCCGATATCGCTCACCACCTTGCGAACCAAATCCGAGTAATCAAACTTTGCCGAGGTGGTGATTTCGCCGGCCACCACAACCAGTCCGGTGGTGAGCAGTGTCTCGCAGGCCACGCGCCCCGTGGGGTCTTCCGTGAGCACCTTGTCGAGCACGGCATCGGAGATCTGGTCGGCCATTTTGTCGGGATGGCCTTCGGTGACCGATTCCGAAGTAAACAGGAAGTTCCTAGCTCTTGAAATCAACTTATTCTCCTCCGGTGAATTGCAATGCAATCCGCTTGCCGGGAATCCTCTGGGGATATGTCTACCAGAATTTCACGCTAGCAGAGGCCCCCCGGCCTGTCAACGCATTCAAGCCAATGGGGTTAGTAGTGTCTCAAACGGTCGTTTGCTGGGGTCGAATGGTGGCCCCCTGTTTGGCCGCTCCCCGGGTAAAGCATTTTGGTGATTAGTGGAACGGGCTTACCCGCGAATTCCCCTGGCTTGAGGAAGCACTCAAGCCCTCCTCAGCCCCCGGTGCGTGCCCGCGGTCATTTCGCGCCTTCGCCCGCACGGGCTTCGCCTGCCTTGAGCTTCTTCAGTTCCCTTTCATGCTCCAGATAGCTTTCTCCCTTGCTGATCCAGGGGGCCGCGGGTTCGTCCTTCAAATAATGTCCGAACCACGCGAAAATCCGGTGCTGGTAATCCATCTGGTTGGCCTTCTTTCGCAGCCCATGATCTTCGCCGGAATATTCGAGGAGCACTACGTCCTTCCCGGCGCGCCGCGCGATGTTATAGAGCTCCACACCCTGGTGGTAGAAGACGGTTCCGTCCTTGTCTCCCACCTCGATCAGCAGCGGGGTGGTCATATTCTGTACCCCGAAAACGGCGGAGTTCCGGATATACGCCTGCAAGTCTTCGTACAGCGGCACCTGCATGCGCTGCTGGCCGGTTTCGATGTGATCCGTCTCCGCGATGCCCGAGCTCCAGTGATGGTTCCCATAGTTACTCACCAGGTCCGTGATGGGGGCGCCGGCAACGGCCGCGGCGAATAAGTTCGTGGTGTGCGTGGCCAGGTAAGAGGCGTCGAAGCCGCCCCAGGAGTGGCCCATCACTCCAATCTTTTTGGGGTCCACCACGCCCATCTGGATCACCTGCTTTGCGGCGGCGGTCACGCAATCCGCCACCGACACGCCGGGATCGCGCGGCTGGAACACGATATCCGGTTCCAGGGCGAAGTAGCCGTGGCTGGTGATGGCGCCCATGTTGTAGTAGTTGCGCTCGGAGGGAGCGCTGTAGCGGTGCAACCCATCCGAGAGCCTTTCATACATGTAAACGATCATCGGATATTTTTTCGAGGGATCGTATCCTGCGGGATAGTAGAGCGCTCCCTGCAGCCGTTGGCCGTGGCTGTTCTTGTATTCGATCAGCTCCTCGCGGCCCCAGGCATAGTTGGCCTGAAACGGGTTGGTGTCCGTCACGCGCTTGAAGTCCTGCAGCGACGGGCCGCCCACAAATACGTTGGGAGATTCGACGAAGGTCTGCGAGACATACTCATACACATCGGCCGCCTTGGCCCTGGCCAGCCGGTCCAGGCTTTTCTCCGCCCACACCAGACGCTGCTCGCTGAATGCGCCAGATTCCCCCGGACGCAGGATCGCGAATCCGGATTTTTTTGTCCAGATGCCGAACAGGCTGAGAAACACGGGCTTGGATGTGTCAATGAACTCCTCTTCCGGGTCCAGTTTCTCGTAGCGGTGACGCACCTGTTCCGTGGCGCCATCGGTCAGCCGGCGCCCGCCGGAACCGTCCGGCGCCACCTGCCAGAGATCGAATTTGTCATACAGAATCACCGCGGCATCCTCTTTGGTCCACCCGGCCACTCCAAACGGCGGCTTTTGCTGGATGGTCCAGTCCGACTCCCGGTTCACGAACGCCGTGGGCAGATTCTTGGTGATGTTTACGATCGCATGCGTCGCCGTATTCACCGTCCAATATTGGTCTTCATGGAAGTAAAGCAGATACTTTCCCTCCGGACTGGCCTCCAGATAGTGGTCGTCATTCAGGCGGTCCTGAATCTTGACGCGCTCCCCAGTGACCGTGGAGACCAGCCAGATGTCCGCGGCCGGCCGGCCGATGGTGCGCTCCAGGGCATAGCCAGACCAGTTCGCGGCCACCGCCAGGGGCTGGTGCTTGATGGGTGTGACCTCCTCATCCAGGTCCCTGCCCAGCGCCACCAGGGTATTTTTCTCCACCTGCCAGGCCGCGAGCATGTTTCTCTGGTGATCGTTCTTGGCGTTCAATTTTTGTTTGGGCATCACTTCCACGTCGCGCCAGTTCCACACGGCCACGCTGGGCGGCTCCTCTTCGGCCAGGTCTTTGTCCCTTGCGGCCTTTCCGACATCGCTGCCGCCGGCATCGCCCGGGGCCGGCTTCTTCTGCTCCGCAATTTTTTCGTCCCATTTCGCGATGCCGAGGAAGACGACTCCGCCGTCCTCCGCCCAGGCCGGTTTGCGAAAGGCAACGGTGCGCATTCCGGCCGGAAACTTCGCATCCCCGGTGGGATCATAAACACGCGCGCTCTCTCCCGCCTCGCCCAGATTCATCCACGCGAGCGCAACCTGCGTGGGTCCCTCGCGATGCTCGCCGGTCTTCGAACGCAGCACGGCCAAATCCGCGCTCTTCTTGCGCCAGGCCAGTCCGCTGTAAACGGAGGAAGAGGTGTCCAGCGCGCGCACCGAGGCGCCGCGCACGTTGAACAACTGCACGCCGTTTCCCGTCTTGTCTTCGGCGTTGATGGTCATGGCCAGCAGCGTTCCGCGCACCGGCAGATCCTGCCAGGCGAATTCCGAGACGCTAGCGAAAGACGTCTCACGTCCCGAAGCCAGTTCGCGCAGCAGCAGGGTCGCTCCCGGTGTGGCTTCGGCGTCGGCGGTGGGATCCGGCGAATCCTTCTTCTCCGAGTCCTTCTTCTCCGGCGGGTAGCGCCGCATGGCCAGGTAGCTGCCGTCCGGGCTGAAGGCAAACGCCTCGATGGCCTCGACCACCGTCTGCTCCCCGGTGCCCAGGTTCATCAGGCCCATCTTGTTCTGCACCGGTTTCTTGTCTTTCTTCAACTTGTCTTCCTGCGCTTCGGAATAGCCAATGACATAGGCCACCCAGCGCGAGTCCGAAGAGAACACGGGCTGCGCGCCGAAGCCGGCGATCTTCGTGGTGCCATCGGCAATATTGGTCACGCGCAATTCGTTCTCGCGATTCGACCGGTTGATGCCATAGGCCAGCCACTTTCCATCGGGCGATAGCCCGCCATATTCCCGGTACGTGACCAGCGTCTCCCACTTGCCGTAGTCAGAGACCGGCACCGGCGGCTTGGATTGCGCAGCGACCGGCATGGCGGCAGCCAGGACCAGGAATGAGCTGACCAAGAGATTGCGCACCGTACGCCTTTCCTGGAGCGCGCGTACTAACTGCGCGTCTCGCAAATGAGCCTGGAATAATATCTGAGCAGGCGGATTTTCTACCGGTTCAACATGGGATGCAAGCACGGGCCCGGCAGGAAAGCAGCGCCGACGAAACGCCGGCATTGCTCACGTTCTGTTCCAAGTTGAGCAGATGCGAGAAGGCCGTCAGCGGCGGTCCAGGGCCGGGTGGCGAACGTCGCGGCCCGCGACCATGAAGATCACATCTTCGGCGATGTTGGTGGCGTGGTCGGCGATGCGCTCCAGATTCTTGGCCACCAGGATCAGTTCAAACGCCGGGAACACCACCGCGGAATTTTCCATCATGTAGGTGAGCAGCTCGCGGAAAATCTGGTTGCGCAGGGAATCCACCACATCGTCGCGCGCCAGCACATTGCGGGCCAGCTCCACGTCGCGCCGCACCAAAGAGTTCAGCGCGTCGCGCACCATCTCTTCGGCAATCTCGCTCATGCGCGGCAGGTCCACGTAAGGCTTCACGCGCGGGTGGCGCAGGATGCGCAGCGCGGACTGCGCGATGTTCACCGCCTGGTCGCCGATGCGCTCCAGGTCGCCATTGATGCGCGAAACGGCTACCGCAAAGCGCAGGTCGCCGGCGGTAATCTGCTGGGTGGCCAGCAGCTTCACCACGCGTTCGTCCACCTCGATTTGCAGCTCGTTGATGGCCGGTTCTTCTTCGATCACCCGGTTGGCCATCTCCTTTTCGCCATCGAGCACCGCCTGCATGGACTGGTGGACGGCGCGCTCCGCCAGGCTGCCCATCCACACCAGCCGGTCCTTCAATTCCTCCAGATCTTTTTCAAAGTGGCGTTCCATTCAGCGGCTCCTCATCCGAAGCGTCCAGTGATGTAGGCTTCCGTCCTCGGATCGGAAGGCGTGGTGAAGAGTTTCTCCGTGCCCTGATACTCCACCAGCTTTCCTTCCAGCATGAAGGCGGTAAAGTCGCTGGACCGCGCGGCCTGCTGCATGTTGTGGGTCACGATCACCATCGTGCAGTTGTCCTTGATGGCAAACAGCAGTTCCTCAATCTTCGCCGTGCTGATCGGGTCAAGCGCGGAGCAAGGCTCGTCCAGCAGCAGCACCTCCGGATCCACCGCCAGGGCCCGCGCGATGCACAGCCGCTGCTGCTGCCCGCCGGAAAGCGCATAGGCGGATTTGTGCAGCGCGTCCTTCACTTCCTCCCACAGCGCCGCGCGCCGCAGGCTCTTCTCCACCGCTTCGGAGATGGACCCGCGGAAGCCGTTCACCCGCAGGCCGTAGGCGATATTGTCGAAAATGGACTTCGGAAAGGGATTCGGCCGTTGGAACACCATGCCGATGCGCCGCCGCAGACGGGTCACGTCCTGGCTCAGAATGTCTTCGCCGTCGAGCAGGATTTCGCCTTCCAGCCGCGCGCCCTTCACCGTCTCGTGCATGCGATTCAGGGTGCGCAGCAGCGTGGATTTGCCGCATCCGGATGGCCCGATCAGGGCGGTCACCCGGTTGGTGGGCACAATCAGCGACACATCAAACAACGCATGCTTGCTGCCGTAAAAGAAGTTCAGGGTGCGAACTTCCAGCCGGGTCTGCAAGCCGGCCACTGGGTTGGAGCTCTCTTTGGTCGCCGGGGCCGGCGGCCGGATCGGGGAGGCGCCCAAAGCTGCTTTCATCGGTAGGTCCACGGCATTACCTCGGCATCGCGTTGCTGCCGCGCGCCAGCACCACGCGCGCCACTATGTTCGTCAACAGCACCATCGCCAGCAACACGAGCCCCGCCGCCCAGGCCTGCCGGTGCCAATCGTCGTACGGCGAGATCGCGTAGTTCCAAACCATATAGGGGAGCGAGGCGATGGGCTGGTTCCAACCTGGGCTCCAGTAGCGGTTGTTCAGCGCCGTAAACAGCAGTGGCGCCGTCTCCCCGGCTACGCGGGCCAGGGAAAGCAGAATGGCCGTCAGGATCCCGCGGTAGGCCGCCGGCAGCACCACGCTGACAATCGTCCGCCATTTGCTTGCCCCCAGCGCCATGGATCCTTCGCGCAGCGCCAGCGGCACGCCGCGCAGGAATTCTTCGGTGCTGCGTAGGGTAATGGGGATCATCATGATGCCCAGGGCGAAGCCTCCGGCAATCGCGGAGAAGTGCTTCATCGGGAGCACCACCAGCGTATAGGCCAGGATTCCGATGACAATCGAGGGCACGCCGTTCAGCAGGTCCGCGGTGTACTGCAGGATAAAGGCGGAGATCTTTCCGCTGAATTCCGCCATGTAAATCCCGCCGATCACCCCCACGGGCACGCCGATCAGCGAAGCCAGCAGCAGCAGTTTCATGCTGCCGACAATGGCGTTGGCCATGCCGCCACCCGTCTCGCCCACCGGCTTGGGCAACTGGGTGAAAAAGTCCAGGTTGATGGACGTGCCGCCGTTCTTCATCAGGTAGCCCAGAATGTAAAACAACGCCCCCACCACCACCAGGGCACACAAACCCGCCAAGCCCAGCATGAAATAGCTGATCCCGTGGCGGATTTTCAAGTGCGCGCTGCCGGCCCAGGCGCTCATGTGGTCCCTCCGCGTTGCGCGGTGAATAGAATCAACAGCCGGGCCAGACCGTTGAGCACGAAGGTCACCAGAAAGAGCACCAGGCCAAGCTCGACCAACGCCTGCAGATAAATCTCGCCGGTGGCCTCGGTGAACTCGTTGGCGATGACCGCCGCGATCGAGTAACCGGGAGCGAGAAGCGAGGTCTTGATTTCCGTGACGTTGCCAACCACCATGGTCACGGCCATGGTTTCCCCCAGCGCCCGCGCCATCGCCAGGAAGACGGAGCCGAGAATCCCGGTGGTGGCAAAAGGAACCACCACCTTCCACGTAGATTCCCAGCGCGTCGAGCCCAGCGCCAGCGCCGCCTCGCGCTGATCCCGCGGCACGGCCAGCAGCACCTCGCGCGACACACTGACGATGAACGGCACAATCATGATGGCCAGCACCAGGCCCGCGGCCAGAAAACTCACCCCGTAACACGGCCCCTTGAAAATCGGAAGAAAACCGAAGTGGCGGATTAGCCAGGGGGCCAGACCGGTGCGCACAAACGGCACCACCACGAAGATTCCCAGCAACCCGTAAATCACGCTGGGCACTGCGGCCAGCAGTTCGATGATAAACGTCAGCCCATCGGAGATCTTCGGCGGCGCCAGTTCCGCCAGGAAGATGGCCGCGCCTAGCCCCAGCGGCACTCCGATGATCAAAGACAATGCGGAGGTGACCAGCGTACCGTACACGAAAGGCAGGGCCCCGAACTGCTCCGCAACCGGGTCCCAGACTCTCCCTGTAAAAAAAGAAAGGCCGAATTTGTTCCGCGGCAGCACGGAATGATTCCACAGCACGATCACCAGGAGCACGGTAATCAGCATGATGCTGGCCGCAAAAATGAAGGTGATCAAATGGGCGACTTGATCGCCATCCATCAACCGGGCGGAGAAAGAGCGCGGGGCCGCCCGCGGCCCCGCGCTCTTCCCTGCGGTGGTAGCCGTTGCCATGTGTCCGCGGTCTACTTAATCTTCGCGATCGCCTTGCTCTCCTGCTGCACCACTTCCTTGGGCAGTGGAGCATAGCCCAGGTCGGCGGTGTACGTTTGGCCCTTGCTGAGCATCCACTTCAGGAAGTCCTTCAGGGTATCGCGCTTGCTCGCGTCCGGTATGGTAGTGGGAATGAGCAGCCAGGTGAAGCTCGAAATTGGATAGGCCGTCTTCCCCGGTGCGTTGGTGATGGACACCCGGAAGTCTTCGGGCATGCTCTTGGCCGCCCCAGCCGCGGCCGCGGTGGTGGTGGCCAGGTCCGCCTTCACGAATTGCCCATCCTTGTTCTGCACCTTCCCGTACGTCATCTTGTTCTGCAACGCGTAAATCAACTCCACGTAACCGATTGCGTCTGGAGTCTGCTTGACCAACCCGGAGACCCCCTCGTTGCCCTTGCCCCCCAGGCCCACGGGCCAGTTCACCGAAGTGTCTTTGCCGACTTTCCCGGCCCACTCGGGGCTGACTTTGGAAAGGAAATCCACCCAGATGTACGTGGTTCCGCTGCCGTCGGAGCGGTGCACCACCACGATGTCGTCTGCCGGCAAGTTCACGCCCTTGTTTGCGTTGGCGATTTCCGGATCGTTCCACTTGGTGATTTTGCCCAGGTAGATGCCCGCCAGGGCCGCCTGCGTGAAGTCCAGTTCGGCGGTCACACCGGGAATGTTGTAGATGGGAACCACGCTGCCCAGCACCGTGGGGAAGTGCAGCACGCCGGTCTTTACCTGCGAAATCTGCTCATCCTTCATCGGACCGTCGGTGGCGCCGAAATCGACCGTACCGGCGATGACCTGGCGAATGCCGCCACCGGAACCGATGGACTGGTAATTAATCTGCACATTGGAATGCTCCTGACGGTAAACGTCAAACCATTTGGAATAGATGGGATATGGGAAGGTTGCCCCCGCGCCGTTCAGCAGGGTAGCCCCTGATTGCGCGCCGACCGCCAGAGCCATGGCCAGGCACAGCCCGGCCGCCATAGCGTATTTTTTCATTTCGGTTGTTAGCCTCCTCGGGGGCGCCATTTTGGGCGGCGCGTGTTACAACTCTGTTACAACCCCGGGAAATTGGCATGAACGCTCCCCGCTCCCCCAAAACGCCCCAGGCAACGCTTCCCTCTCCCGCCGCGTCTATCCTGGAGTCTATCCTGCGAGCAGCCATTTCCCGGCGGTCGTGGGCCGTTCAGAGTTGCAAACTCAAACGACACAACCATGCGCTACGCGGTTGCCTGGCTGGCCGGGCCCGCGCTATGATCAGCGGAGTTTCGCCACTGGTCGGGACGAGCATGGCACCTGTGGATGCGGTGGGAACCTCAGGAGCGGCGTGACGCACTTGGGGCCGGAAGCTCCCAACTTGACCTTGATCTCACCTGCGCAGAAAAGACGGCTGATCGCCGCCAGCGTCGTGCTGCTGGCCGTGGCTCTGCTGGGACTGGCGTCCAAGGCCAAGACCAGCCACTACTCTCCCGGGTCTCACAGCGCCGCATATTTTTCCAGTTCCGTGAAGATTGCGCAGAAGGCCCATCCCCTGCGCGCGCTTCTGGCGACTCCACTTCTTCCCAGCGCCGGGCTTCCCCCTGTTGCCGTCAGCATCTCCCGGGCGGAGACCATCCTCCCGGTCGCCATGGTCTCCCGCGCGCCGCTATTGGGTCTTCGACCTCTTCGCGCTCCTCCTCTCTCCATCTCCTAGTTTCTCCCGACAGCGTCGCGCAAAGGCTTGGGGACCAGTCCACGCCTGCGCGGTGCCCTCTGGATCCGTCGCATAGCCGGAAGTTCCGGCCGGAAGGAGTGCCCAGATGGAGCCCCCGTTTTCGCCCGATCTTCTCGAGCAGCTCCGCGGGATGAGCACGTGCGCGGTGGCTAGCGCCATCGAGAGTTTCGGAGTCCGCCTGCCCAATGAAGGCTTCACCGACTCGAGCGTCCGCTGCATTTTCCCGGAGGTTCCGGCGGTGATCGGATACGCGGTGACCGCGAAGATCAAGAGCGCCGCTCCCCCCATGAGCGGCGGCACCTACTACTACTGGCGGACGGACTGGTGGAAGGAAGTATTGTCCATCCCCTCGCCGCGCATCATCGTGCTCCAGGATGAAGATGATCCGCCGGGGCTGGGCGCGTTCGTGGGGGAAGTGCATTCCTACATCCTGCGCGCGCTGGGCTGCGTGGCCATGGTCACCAACGGAGCCGTTCGGGACATCCCTGAAGTGCGCTGCACCGGATTCCAGGTATTCGCGGGAAACGTCTCCGTGTCGCACGCCTACGCGCATATCTCCAGCTTCGGGGCGCCGGTGAAAGTTGGCCATCTCCACATCAAGCCGGGAAATCTGCTGCTGGGGGATGTGCACGGCGTCGTTTCCATCCCCGAAGAGATTGCCGCGCAAGTGCCCGCCGTCACCCGGGGCATCCTCGAGCGCCGGCGGCACATGATCGGCCTGTGCCGCGGGGAGAGTCTTAGCCTCCAACGCTTGGAAGAGGCGCAAAAAGAACTGAAGATTATGGAACTCCAGGAAGCGGCCTTTCGCGAGGCCAGTGGCAAGCGAGGAGGATCATGAACACGCGGTGTGTGCAACGATGGAGAAGCACCTTCCGAGGGCCGGCCGGGATGCTCCTGGCCGGAGCTCTCGGGGCAACGCTGGCGGGCTGCGCCCGCGGCCGTCCGGTGAGCGCCGATACCGCGGCCAATGCCCCAGCCGTCTCTGTGGCCCCGGTCCTCCGGAAAAACATTACGGACAAACTGGAGATCGCCTCGGAGTTCGAACCCTTCCAGGAGATCAACGTGTACGCGAAGGTCTCCGGGTATGTGGAGAAGCTGAACATCGACTGGGGCACGCACGTGCGCCAGGGCGAGGTGATGGCCGTGCTGGAAATCCCCGAACTCGAGCAGCAGCTGCAATTGGACGAAGCCTCGCTGCGCAAGAGCCAGCACGATTTGAAGCGCGCGCGCGAAGAGCTGAACCGCGCCCAGTCGGCCTACAAGGTGGCCAATCTCACCTACACGCGTCTCGCCGACGTCCAGAAGGTGCGCCCCGAGCTGGTCGCCCAGCAGGACGTGGACGTGGCCGAGGGAAAGGATCAGGAAGCGGATGCCGCCCTTTCCGGAGCCAGGGCCGGGCTGGCCGCCTCCGAACAGGCCGTGGCCGTGGCCCAGGCGGCGCTCGACAAGGACAAGGCCTACTACGCGTATTCGCGCATCGTCGCCCCGTTCGATGGCGTAGTCACGGAGATGAATGCCTTCAAGGGCGCGCTGCTCTCCGCTGGAACCGCTTCCAGCAAGAACGATCTGGCGCTGTGCAAGCTCTCCCAGAACAACGTATTGCGCCTGGTCATTCCCCTGCCGGAGCGGGCAGTGCCCGACGTCGCCATCGGTCAAACGGTGGGCCTGAAGGTTTCCTCGATGGGCAAATTGGTTGAGGGCAAGATCGTACGTACCTCCGGCCAGATCGATCCCGCTACGCGCACCATGCACACCGAAGTGCAAGTGCCCAATCCAAATTACGCGCTGGTGCCGGGAATGTACGCCTCGGTGGAAGTACCCCTGCATACCGCGGAAAATGCGCTCACTGTGCCCATCCAGGCGTTTCAACCGGCTGGAGAAGGGCGCGGAAACGTTCTGGTGGTGAACACCTCGAATCAAATCGAACGGCGCGAAGTCACGCTGGGCCTCCAGACCGCGGATCTAGTTCAGCTCGTTTCCGGGGTCAAAGAAGGCGAGCGCGTGGTCATCGGCGATCAGTCGCAGTACCGCAACGGCGAGCTGGTCAACCCGAAGCCGGTTACGCCCGCCGCGGCGGAATAGGAAAATCCATGCCAGGTTTCTCCTTACGGCATCCGCACTTCGTCATCGTCGTTTGTCTGTTTGTCTGCGTGCTCGGGCTCACCAGCATGGTGCAGATGCCCGTGGACATGTTCCCGCCCATCAAGATCCCCGTGGTGCTGGTGGCCACCTTTTACAGCGGCATGCCCCCGGAGCAGATTGAAGCCGACATCACCGACACGTTCGAACGCTTCTTCACCCTCGGCAGCGGCGTGGATCACATCGAGTCCCGCTCCATGACCGGGGTCAGCCTGATCCGCCTGTTCTTCCAGCCGGGAGCGGACGCCAATGCCAGCGTCACTCAGGTCTCCAACCTGGCCATGGCCGACCTGCGCCGGCTCCCCCAGGGCACCCTGCCCCCGGTGGTCCTGAGCACCGGTGCCTCCAACCTGCCGGTCTGCCTGCTCACCGTCGAGGGCAAAGGCCTCACCGAAACCCAGCTGCACGACTATCTGCAATACCAGATTCGCAACCAGATCGCCGGCGTTCCTGGCGCCACCGTGCCCCCGCCCTACGGCGGCAAGTACCGCCAGATCATGGTGTACGTGGACCCGCTCAAGCTTCAGGCCCACCAGTTGAGCCCCATGGACGTGGTGCGCGCCACCAACCAATCCAACCTGATCCTGCCGGCCGGTGATGTGCGCATCGGCCCGCTGGACTACAACATCTACACCAATGCCCAGGTGCCGAGCGGAGACGCGCTGAATCAGGTGCCGCTCAAGACCGAGGGCGAGAAATCTGTCTTCGTCTCCGACGTGGGCCACGCCGAAGACGGCTCGTTCATGCAGTACAACATCGTGCGCGTGAACGGGCAGAGGTCCGTTTACGTTCCGGTGCAGAAACAGGGCGGCGATACCAACACCATCGCCGTCGTGGACGGGATTCGCCAGGCCATCAAGAACCTGCGCGATATCCCTCAAATCTTGCATACGCACGTGGACCTCGACCAGTCCGTCTTTGTGCGCGATGCCATCCGCACCGTGCTGCGCGAAGGCGGCATGGGCGTTACTCTGACCGCGCTGATGATTTTGTTGTTTCTGGGCAGCGCCCGGGCCACTTTTGCTGTTTTTCTTTCCATTCCCCTCTCCGTGATGATTACCTTCTTCATCCTCCACCTGATGGGCCGCTCCATCGACAGCATGGTGCTCAGCGGCCTGGCCCTGGCCTTCTCCCGCCTGATTGACGATTCGGTGGTCAGTCTGGAGAACATCTTTCGCCACCTGGAGCTTGGCGAGGAACCGCAGAAAGCAGCACTGCATGGGGCCAATGAAGTGGCCCTGGCGGTGCTCGCCATCATGCTGGTGGCCGTGGTGGTGTTCTTCCCGGTGACCTTCCTGTTCGGCGTCAGCAAATACCTGTTCGGCGCGCTGGCACTGGCCGTGGCTCTGGCCCTGGCCGCTTCCTACTTCTGCGCCATGACCGTGGTGCCGCTCTATTGCGCCCATGTTTTGAAGCCCATTCACCACCACCCAGGCACAGCCAACGGCCGCAAGTCCTGGGGTGCCAGGTTCCACGGCGCGTTTAATGTTCAGTTCGATCGCATGCTCGATGTGTATGAAAAGGGCGTGCGCCGGGTATTGGACCGTCCCTGGAAAACCATTTACGCGTTTGGGGGAGTTTTGGCGGCCTGCGCCCTGCTGATCCCTGTGGTGGGCGTGGCCTTCTTTCCCCGCACCGACGCCGGCCAGTTTGTCATCAACGTCAAGGCTCCCAGCGGTACGCGCATCGAACTCACCGAAAACTACGTCCAGCGCGTCGAAGACATCATCCGCGGAACGGTGAGCAAGGAAGACTTGGATACCATCATTTCGAATGTCGGGGTGATGCCGGACCTCTCCTCCCTGTTCACTCCCAACCAGGCCATGCATACCGCCTTTGTCCAGGTGGGCTTGAAAGAGGACCATAAAGGAGACAGCTTCCTCTACATGGACCGGGTCCGCCGCCGCATCGCCGCGGACATTCCGGAGTTGCGCACCTATTTTCAGTCCGGCGGCCTGGTGGATTCTGTGCTCAATCAGGGCGTGCCCGCGCCCATTGACCTGCAGGTCAGCGGAATGAATCTGCACCTCTGCGACCAGATCGCCAGCAAGCTGGCCGGGGAGATCCGCGGCCTGCCCGGCGTCTCCGAC
>DATIYQ010000149.1:0-3794 GCA_035517515.1 Binatia bacterium | reverse complement strand
GGAGCGCCTCCGGCGCGCAGCCGCCGGGGAAGTTCCACCTCGACGCAGGCCACCATGGCCAGCAGGCACTCACGGTGGATCATGGCCACCAGTTCGCGATAGCGCGGCAGGTGCGCGGTCAGGGCCGCGCGGCGATGGCGCTGCGCGTAGCTGAGGATGAAGCGCGCGGCCAGCCCGCCCCCGCCCAACGCCGCGGCCAGATGCATGGCTGTGGCCCGGGCCGCCTCGCGCAATCGTTCGTAACCACTCTCGGCATTCATGGAGCAGCGGCGGCGGAACAGGCCTGCGCCGCCTTACGGGGCTTAGTGTGGAAGGAATGGGCGAAAAAAAACAGAGCGCGGCGCACGCTGGTTTCTACTCAGCGTGCGCCGCGCTCTTCAGGACGGTGAAAATGCGTAGCAAGCCGGGGCGGCACGGCTGGTTTCCGATGCCCCCGGAGGCCAAAATCAGTGCACCGGCGGGGGCACCCCGGGCACTTTGGCCACGGGCTTCTCTTCCGGGCGCAGCGCGGGAACCGGCGGCACAGGAGGCGCCGGTTCCTTGGCGGGCGAATCGGTCTTGCCCAGGGCGATTTCCAGGGCCTGGTCCAGGTTATGGACGTAGTGCAGTTCCAGTCCTTGCAGCATTTCGGGCTGCAGGTCTTCCTTCACGTTGGCTTCGTTTTCGGCCGGCAGAATCACCGTCTGGATGCCCGCGCGCTTCGCGCCCAGCACCTTTTCCTTGATCCCGCCCACCGGCAGGATCACGCCGGAGAGCGAAGTCTCGCCGGTCATGGCCACGCGCGGTTGCACGTTGCGGTTGGTGAGCAAGCTGACCAGAGCGGTGACCATGGCTGCGCCTGCGGAGGGACCGTCCTTGGGCACCGCGCCCGCAGGAACGTGGATGTGCACGTCGCTGTTCTTGAAGAACTCGGGATCAATCCCGTAGCGATCGGCATTCGCGCGCACCCAGGTGAGCGCGGCATTCATGGATTCTTTCATGACGTCGCCGAGGCTGCCGGTCATGGTGAACTGCTTTCCGCCCGGCATGCGCGAGGCTTCGATGAACACGATGTCGCCGCCCGCGGGGGTCCACACCAGCCCCACGGAGACGCCCGGACGGTTGACGCGCTCCTCGATTTCCTTTTCGGTGCGGTGCTTGGGCACACCCAACGCCTGGCGCACCACTTCCGCGGTGACCACCAGCTTGTCGGTTTGCCCCTCGGCGATGCGCCGCGCCTGGCGGCGGGAGAGGGTGGCGATTTCGCGCTCCAGGTTGCGCACGCCGGCTTCGCGGGTGTAGCTGTGGATGATTTCCCGCAGGCCTTCGTCGGTAAACTCAATGCTCTCGCCTTCCTTAAGCCCGTGTTCCCTGGATTGCTTGGGGATCAGGTACTTGTTGGCGATGTGGATCTTCTCCTCCTCGGTGTAACCGGGGAGCTCGATGATCTCCATGCGGTCGCGCAGCGGCTCGGGGATGGGATCCATCCAGTTGGCGGTGGCGATGAAGATGACCTTGGAGAGGTCGAATGGCACGTCCAGATAATGGTCGCGGAAGGTGGCGTTCTGCTCCGGGTCCAGGACCTCCATCAAGGCCGCAGAGGGATCGCCGCGGAAGTCACGGCCGAGCTTGTCCACCTCGTCCAGCATGAACACAGGATCGTTGCTCTCCGCGCGGCGGATGCCCTGGATGATCTGTCCGGGCAAGGCGCCAATGTAGGTGCGCCGGTGGCCGCGGATTTCTGCTTCGTCGTGCATGCCGCCCAGGGAGATGCGCACGAACTTGCGCCCCATGGCCCGGGCAATGGACTTGCCCAGCGAGGTTTTGCCGACTCCGGGAGGCCCGACAAAACAAAGGATGGGGCCCTTCATCGCCGGCTGGAGCTTTTTCACCGCCAGGTATTCGAGGATGCGCTCCTTCACCTTCTTCAGGTCGTAGTGGTCCTCGTCCAGGATGCCCTGGGCCTTGGGGATATCAATCTCCTCCGCGCCGGAGGATTTCGCCCAGGGCAGCGTGGTCATCCAGTCGAGATAGGTGCGCGAGACCATGTATTCCGCGGAGGCGGACTGCATCTTGCTGAGGCGCTTCAGCTCGCGATCGCATTCCTTGCGCGCCTCCGGGGACATTCCGCTGGCTTCAATCTTCTTGCGCAGCTCCTCGATTTCGTTCTGAACGTCGTCGGCCTCTCCCAGTTCCTTTTGAATGGCCTTCATCTGCTCGCGCAGCAGGTATTCGCGCTGGTTCTGGTTCACCTGCTCCTGCACCTGCTCCTGGATTTTCGAACGCAGCTCGAGGACTTCCAGCTCCTTGGAGAGTTCGCGCACCAGGGTTTCCAGGCGCTTGCGCACGCTGGAGGTTTCCAAAAGCTCCTGGCGCAGGAGCGTGGGCAGCGAAGGAAGGGTATGAGCAATAAAGTCGGCGAGCCTTCCGGCATCGTCTTTGCCCATCACCTGGGTTTGCAGATCGTCGGAAAGCTGCGGCGAGCGGCCCACCACCTCTTTGAACAGATCCTGGGCCTGGCGCACCAGCGCGGTCAGCTCCGAATCCAAGGGGCCCACAACGTCCTCTTCCACGGCCACGCGGGCGCGCAGAAACGGCCGGAAAGAAACCACCTCGGTTACGCGGATGCGGTGCAGGCCCTCCAAAAACACCACCACGGTGTTGTTGGGCATGCGCACCATCTTGTGGATTTTGGCCGCGGTGCCCATCGCGTGCAGGTCGCTGCCGCTGGGCTCCTCCACGCGCGGGTCCAATTGCGCCACGACACCGATAATCTTTTCTTCGCCGTGCAGCGATTCCAGCAGGGCCAGGGAACTTTCCCGGCCCACGGTCAGCGGCATCACCGCCTCAGGAAACAGCACCGTTTCGCGCACCGGCAGCAAAGGCAATTCCGGGGGAATTCGATTCGTCTTCTCAGCCATGAACGGTACTCCTCTCACTGGCTTCGGGGAGCTGAATGGCGCCCCAAAGCGCGACTACGAACAGTTGGATGACTGTGGGAGGGGGAGAGTTGCGCAGATTCACTCTCTCACAGTCACGATAGTTTAGCGGCATCCGCTAAAGATTGCAAGTCCAGGCCTAAATAACAGATTCAGAGCAGTTTAGCGATGCATCCGCGGACCAGGACTCTCTCCTCACCTCTTGCAGCCTGCTCTCCATATGGACGCGCCCTTCCAGGATTCGTTGGGTTAGCGGACGGGCAGGCCCTCCTTGCAGCGCTCGCGCACGAAGGCCAGCGCCTGCTCCCGCGAGGTGAGGCGTCCCTCCAATTGGGCCTCTTCGACGGCATCCAGGACCTGCCGAAAGGCGGGACCCGGGGGCAATCCCAAGGACTTCAAATCCTCTCCATTGACCAGCCGGGCCGGACGCACCTCTTCTGCCGGGGTTTCCAGCAGAAACCGGCGCACAAAATCATAAGCGTCGAGTTTGCCGTGGGCGGCCAGACAATCCATACGGTGCAATTCGAGGTGCTCATCGAAATGCGGCTGTCGCACGAAGCGCTTCAACGTGGCCGGACGCATTTCCGCGACGTCTTTGAAACGCATGTGCTGGGCCACAAGCTGCGCCACCCGCTCCGTCTCCTCGCTCGAAAAACGCAAGCGGTGAGCGATGTCTTCCGCCATGCGCGTGCCGACTTCCACGTGCCTGTCAAACCGGATGCGGTCGCCGGCACCGCGTGGCGGGGTAAACGTGGGGGGTTTTCCCACGTCGTGCAGCAGCGCGCCCCAGGCCAGAGCCGGAGAAACGCCGGCGGGCAGTTGTTCGAGCAGCAGCAGGGTGTGAATCCACACGTCGCCCTCGGGGTGAAACTCCGG
>DATIYQ010000148.1:0-6155 GCA_035517515.1 Binatia bacterium | reverse complement strand
TGGTACACGCAATTCTAGCCATGAAGAAATTGCTCCTTCTCGCCGTACTCGCCGGCCTGTGGGCGGCTCCGGCCCGGGCCACGATTACTCTGGTGCAACAGGCCGCCTCCGGGTCCTCGTGTTCGACCAGCGCCACCACTTGCTCCATCACCGTGAGCGCCACCGGGGCCGGACATTTCGGAATCATCACCACGCGGCACAATTCCACCGTCAGCCTTTCTTCCGTCACCACCGGTGGAACCTGGACCGTTCCCGCGGGCTGTCATCTCGGATTGAGCGGCACGGGCGGGGCCAGTTGCGCCTACATTCTGAATTTGTCCGGCGGCGTCACCACCATCACCGTCACCTGGTCCTCCGCTCCGGGCCAGTGCGGTTTCGTGTTTCGCGAGTATTCCTACACTGGATCGTCCGTGGCCCTCGACCCGAGCGGCGGGTTGGGATCTCACAGCAGCAGCACCAATCCCGCCCCCGGAGTGGGGCTGACCCTCACCGGGTCCAATGACGTCGTCGTGCAGGGCCTGGCCGTCGGCGGCACCACCACCATTTCCGGCATTTCCTCTCCCTACGGCAATTTCGCAACCAACAGCACCGGCGAATACGGCGGCGCGGACCTGGAAAACACCGTTTCCGGCGCCGCGCCCAACTGGACGTTGAACGCCGCAGGCGGCGCCGTGGCCACCGCCATCGCCATCGCCGAGTCTTCCAGCGGCGGCCCCGCGGCGCCTCCCCCATCACAAATGATGCTGGGGTGCTGCCGGACCGGTGAACGGCGATGAGTCCACGCTCAGCCGCGCGAGCGCGCAAAGCCGCCCGGCGCAAACCGCCCCGGCCCCAGCCCCCGCCCCCGCAGCCGGCCCAGCCGCAGCCGTGCGAACGAAAACGCGCCCTCTGGCGCATGCGCAATCCCAAGAGCCTGGTGCGCGCCATTTTTGCTGCCAAAGATCCCGTCGAGGTGGGAACGAATTTGCTGAACGGCGCGGGAGACGCCACCGTAGCCAAATCGTTCTTCAATTTCTGGGAAATTCTTTTCGACCAGCAAGACAAGAAGCTGGCCGGCGATGGCCAGGAGGCCGGGAGCGCCGGTTTTCAGTTTATGTCCAATGTTCCCCGGCCGCAGCGCTCCATAGACCCCGATTCTCAGGACCAGCAGGACAAGGAAATGTGCCTCCGGTCGCTCTCCGGGGCTGCCGGCGCCGCCCCATCGCTATCCGGAATCTCACACCAGGAGAACAAAAATGACTGATACCACCACCCCGCCAAGCTCCACCAAAACGAGCTCCCCCGGGATTCAGGTTGGCTTTCTGCTGGAAATGATCGGAGCGGCCGCGGTCATCGGGGCGGCCTTCTTCTCTCCGCTTCCGGAGCGCATCGCCGTCCTCGCCGGCGTCGGCGCGTTCGCCGTCGGCCGCTTCTTCCCCCGCATCACCAAGTAGCACAGGTCCCGAAGCTTCGGGATCAGCCTGTGCTCCGGGCAGCGCCGCCACTGCCGCTCATCGCCGGACCGGAGCATTTCCGCGGCAGAACCTCCGCGCCAACGTCGGTACTCTCGATTCGCCTTTGCCCAAGGATCCTGCTTGCCCTCCGTCGCCGCACTCACCGGAATCGATCGTTGGACCCGCGACCAGAGGGATCAGTGGAAGCTGCCCTACCGGCCCTTTCCCAAGCAGGCGCTCTTTCACCAGTCCTCGGCCAAGTATCGGCTCTTCGGCGGCGCCGCTGGTCCCGGCAAGAGCATGGCCCTGCTGATGGAAGGCGTCAATCAGGCCAATGATCACCCCGGCTCAAATGCGCTGCTCTTGCGTCGCACTTTTCCCGAGCTGGAAAAATCCCTGCTGCTCTATTTCCGCCGTCACGTGCCGTCCGAACTCTATCGCTCCTATAACGAAGCGAAGCGCCGGGTCACCTGGTGGAACGGCTCGGTCACTCAGTTCGGTTATTCGCGCAGCGAGCACGACATCTACCAGTACCAGGGAGATGAGTTCCTCTTCATCGGCCTGGACGAGCTCACTCAGTTCACCTTCGGCCAGTGGTCCTTTCTCACCAGCCGCAATCGGTGCCCCCTCCCGGGCTCCTTCCCCTGCATGGCCGGAGCCTCCAACCCCGGAGGCGCGGGCCACGCTTGGGTCAAAGCGCTGTGGATTGAACGCCGCGCCGCTCCCGGAATGGAGCGCCCCGACGAATACAATGCCGCCGACTACGAGTATTTCCCCGCGCTGCTGGAAGACAACCCAGTCTACCGCCGCGACCAGCACTATCGCCGCACCCTCGAGGCCCTGCCCGGCCATTTGCGCCAGGCCTATCTGCAGGGCGACTGGAACCTTTTCGCCGGCCAGTATTTCGATCTCTTCGACCTCCGGCGGCACACCGCCCGCGCTGAAGAGCTCGGCTTGCTCTGCGCCACGCCCTGGCTGCCCCGCTGGATTTCCATTGACTGGGGCTTTGAGCATCCCGCGGCCGTCTATTGGCACGCCCAGGACGGCCGGCGCACCATCACCTACCGCGAGTACGTGGTCCAGCGGCTCTCCCCCCGCACCCTGGCCCATGAAATCGTGGAGCGCAGCCGCGGCGAAAAAATTGACGCCGTGTACCTGGGCCCCGATGCCTTCGCCCAGCGCACCGACGAAGCCACCATCGCCGATCAGCTCGGAGACGTGTTCGCCTCCGCCGGAGCAGGCAAGCTCCCGCGCCCGGCCCCGGCCGATAACGACCGCGTGGGCGGCTGGATGCTCCTCTACCAGTTGCTGGAAACGGATCACTGGGTCATTGCCGACAATTGCCGGGCGCTGATTGACGTGCTGCCCACCCTGCTGCGCGACGAGCGCCACGTGGAAGACGTCGCCAAAGTCGAGGGAGACGATCCCGCCGATGCCGCGCGCTACGGACTGAAGTCGCGCCTGCATCCGCGCACTGCGCCGCTCGAAACGCGCATTCTCGAGCGCATGGCCCAGGTCCAGACCACCGATCCCACCCTCCGCGCCCTCTCGGCCCGCAGGTTCGAGCTCGAAGAGAAGCGCAAGGCCAAGCCGGCCTACATCCGTCCGCGCCGGCGCTCGCCATGGCATTCGTCGTGAGAGAACCCTCCAACTGGATCGAGCGCGTCTGGCACTGGCTCACCACCACCCGCTACACGCGGCTGCTGGAGGAGTGCCTCGCGCGCCTGGAGGCGGAAAACGCCCACCTGCGCAACGCCATCTACGCCCGCGCCAGCGTGGGTCCCGTAACCCTGGGAACGGCGGCCGCGGGCGATGGCCCCGCGGCAAAGAAATCGCACCAGCCCTTGCGGCGGCCGATCAGTTGGATTCAGTTGAAGCAGAAGCTGGAAACCGAGTCCGTCCATCGCGGCCAGGGATCCCCGAAGTAGCACAGGTCCCGAAGCTTCGGAATCAGCCGGTGCGGGGGCCGCGAGTCCACCGATCCACAAATGTATACGGACAGACTGAAAGTCTGTCCTGCAAGGAGACACCCATGCCTGATATCGGAGGGCGGCACTACATGAACCCCGCGTATGGCCGCGCCATGGCCGTCGAGCAGCAAGACGACGCGCGGGAAACCACGGCCCACGGCGATCTGAAAAAGATCTCCGTGCACCCGCAGAAAGACGGCGGCTTTTCCGTCCACGCGCATTACCAGCACCCGCGTGCCGGCCATCACAGCGTCGAGTCGCAACATGCCGGCGCGGAGGATGCGGGCGAAGAAGTGAAACGCCATCTGCGCGGGCACCAGGCTCGCCGCGCGCGGCGCGATCGCCCCGCGGATTCCGCCGGCGAAAACGAAGACTGAGCGCTGTAGGAGAGGCATTCCTGCCTGTCCGCTTTAACCAAGCCCACCGTGAGACAGGCACGAATGCCTGTCCCACGCAGGAGCCACGCGTGTCCACCGAAGTACGCAAATCTGGTGAATCGGCCGAACCTCCGCAAACGCCCGGGGGGTTCGCCCCAGCCGTGCCCGCGCTCGAGCGGCCCCACGGCCCGAACAACGAGCGCCTGCCGGAGCCGCTCCAGCAGGCCCTGCGCGGCCTGGTGGACGAGCTGGCCCGCGAAAATATCTACGCGCGCCGGCAGGAGATCCGCAAGGTCCGCCAGGCGCGCCTCTTCTGGCAGGGAAAGCAGTACATCTGGTGGAGCGAGCGCGACCAGGCATTTCACACCCCCTTCGACTCGTCGTGGACCCAATCCGCAGACGCCGGCGCAGACATGCCGCGCTACCAGTACGTCACCAACATTTATCAGCCCTTCGGGCTGACGCTGATGGCCGCGCTCTCCCAAAACGTTCCGCAGACGCGCCTCTTCCCGGAGTCGCCCACCGATGAGCGCGACATCACCACCGCCGCCGCGGGCACCAAAGTCATCGAGTATCTCGAACGCTCCAACGACGCGCGCACCCTGCTGCAAGACACCGCCTTCTACCTGTACACCGACGGCAAGGTCGGCGGCTACGTCCGCTACGTGGTGGATGGGCAACGCTTCGGCTTCAAGCTCCAGGACGTGTTTGAAGAAGCCGAGGCCGTGCTGACCCCGGCGAAGGCCCAGTGCCCGGAGTGTGGCTGGTGTGGGACAGGCATTCCTGCCTCTCCTCCGGGATCCGAAACGCGCGCCGGACAGTCGCACGGAGCCGCCCCGGCAATTTCCAGCAGCGAGCAAGGCGCCGGCGAAGCGGAGAGGAACGAATGTCTCTCCCGCTGCCCGCAGTGTGGCGCGGAGCTCGCCGAACAAGACTTCACTCCCGCCGAAACCGTGCGCGTGCCGCGGCGCGCGGGCGTCGAGCGCCTGCCCGCCGGCCAGGAAGTGATTTCCATCATCGGCGCCCTGGAACTCAAGACGCCGTTGTGGGCGCGCGAGCAGCATGAGTTTCCCTACCTCATCTGGAGCGTCGAGGCCCACATCTCCAAGCTCAAGGCCGCCTACCCGCAGGCCGCCGAAAAAATCTCCGCCGGAGGCCTGGGCGGAGACCAGGAGTACGAGCGCATCGCCCGGCTCTCCGTGGCTCAGGGCAGCACGCTGGTGGAACAAACCGGCGACGTGCTCGCCAATCTGGTGACCTACCAGCGCGCCTGGCTCCGCCCCTGGGCGTTTTACGCGCTGGACGACCAGCAGACCCGCGAAGAACTGCTGCGGCTCTTTCCCGACGGTTGCTACGTGGCCTTCGCCGGTGAAACCTACTGCGAGAGCCGCAACGAAAATATGGACGACCACTGGCGCGTGTTGCACGCCATGCCCGGCGACGGGCAGGACCGTCCCGCCCTGGGAGAAGCGCTCATCTCCGTGCAGGAGCGCCTGAACGATTTGGGCAACATCGCCATCGAGACGTATGAATACGGCATCCCCGCCACCTACGTGGACGCGGAGATGATTGACCTGGAAGCGCTCGAGGAACAAAGCAGCACGCCCGGCGCCATGTATCCGGTGCATCCGCGGCCGGGACAGCCGGTGGGCGCCGGATTTTACGCCACCCCCCAGGCCGCGCTTTCTCCCGATCTCTTGCGCCACATGTCCGACCTCTTCGGCCCGGTCGCCCAGTTTCTCACCGGAGCGTTTCCCGCGCTGTTCGGCGGCGAAATGGAAAACCAGAAGACCGCCACGGGCTACGCCATGGCGCGCGACCAGGCCATGGGCCGCCTGGGACTCCCCTGGGGACGCATCCGGCGGTTTTATTCGGACCTGATGCTGCTGGGCCTCGAGTGCTTCCGGCGGAATCGCGTGGAGGATCTGGAGCTGCCCGTGGTCGGCTCCAGTGGAGATTGGTCCGCGGAAACCGTTCATCTGGCGGACCTCGCCGGCCGCGTCCGCGTCTATCCGGAGTCCGACGAAAACTTCCCGGTCTCCTGGACCCAGCAGCGCCAGGCGCTCTTGCAGCTCCTGCAACTGCTCGGCAACGACCCCACGTTCAAGCAGACCATGAACGATCCGGAAAATATGGCCGTGCTGAAGCGCCTGGTGGGTCTGAACGATCTGGCGCTGCCGGGAGATGAAGCCCGGGTCAAGCAATTCCGGGAGATCGAACAGTTGCTGACCGAACCGCCGCAGATTTTCACCGATTCGCTCACCGGGGCGCTGCGCATCGAGCCGTCCATCCGCCCGGATGTGTTTGCGGACGATCACGCCGCGGAGCTGGCCACCTGCCGGCGGTGGATGTCCTCCGCCGACGGCCAGCGCGCC
>DATIYQ010000147.1:0-55358 GCA_035517515.1 Binatia bacterium | reverse complement strand
CACCGGGTGCTGGAAGAAAACCGCGAGCGGCTGGAAGGCATGCGCCTGGAGGACGGTTCGCGGCCGGCGGTGGTACGCTTGCCGATGCCCGCGCCGCTCTATTTCGAGGATTTGCGCCTGCCCGCCAGCTACGCGAATTTCTACATTGGGAACGCGGCCGTGCTGGTCCCCACGTTCAACGACCCGAACGACCGGGTGGCCCTGGGGATTCTGGGGGAGCTATTCCGCGATCGGCCGGTGGTGGGGATTCATGCTGTGGACCTGGTGCTGGGGCTGGGGACACTGCATTGCCTAACGCAGCAGCAGCCGGGGTGAGGGCGGATGGTTGGCGGCGGTGGATTGGGGGAGGGGAAACAGGTAGGAATGCCTGTCCCACGGCGCGACAGGCAGGAGTGCCTGTGCCAAGGCCCATGCGGGGCGCGCACAGGGGGGCGCTGCTTGCCTTGACAAAGCGTGGCGGGTTGGCTAGCGTGCCGAATAGATTCGCGAAGGCCTGCTCACAGCAGACGGGGGAGATTTGCGCCCACCCATCATCACCCTGACCACCGATTACGGCACCCACGACCATCTGGTTGGCGCGATGAAGGGCGTGATGCTGAAAATCCTTCCCGAGCTGAGTTTCGTGGATATCAGCCATCACGTGCTGGCGTGCGACATTCTGGACGGGGCGCTGACCATCGGGATGGCCTACAAGTATTTCCCGCCCAAGACCATCCACCTGGTGGTGGTGGACCCGGGAGTGGGCACGCCACGGCGGCCGATCCTGGTGACCGGAGACCAGCACTTTTTTGTGGCCCCGGATAACGGCGTGCTTTCCATGGTGTACGACAAAGAAGAGAGCTTTACGGTTCGCCACGTGACCTCCGACCATTACTTCATGCGTCCGATGAGCAACACGTTTCACGGGCGCGACCTGTTTGCGCCGGTGGCGGCGTGGCTGGCGAAGAATCAGCAACCCATGAGCTTCGGGGAAGAGGTGATGGACCCGGTGCGGTTCACGCTGCCGCGGCCGCGCGCCGCCGACGGCAAGGTGAAGGGCGTGGTGCTGAAGGTGGACAACTTCGGGAACTTGATCACCAATATCCCTCCGGACCTGATTGCCCAGGCCTTCCTGCCCGAAGGCAAGTACCGCATCAGCGTGGGCGGCAAGGAAGTGCCCAAGGTGCTGAACACGTACGGGGAGGGCGGTCCGGGCGAGCCTTTCGGGATTCTGGGTTCCGCAGGCTTGCTGGAGATATCCGTCAATCGCGGGAATGCCTCGCGCACCTTGGCGGCGCAGCGCGGCGTGGAAGTGGTGGTTGAACTGCTCTAGCCGGCGCCCGTCGCCGCCTTTTCCCCGCCCTTGATGGCCACCGGAACGCGCTGGATTTTCACGCGGGCCACGCGCCTGCGGTCCACCTCGAGCACGGTAAACCGCAGGCCATCCACCTCGAAGGATTCCCCGCCCTGGGGAATGAAGCCGAGGCGGGCGAGCACAAATCCTCCCAGGGTTTCATAGGCCGGATCTTCGGGCAGTACCATGGAATACTGCGTTTCGAGGTCGCGCATTTTCAGCGCGCCATCCACCACCATTGCGCCGTCGGCCAGGGCCAGCGGCCGCTCGACCACATCGAACTCGTCGTGAATCTCGCCCACGATCTGCTCGAGCAGGTCTTCAAGGGTCACCAGTCCCAGGATGGTTCCGAACTCGTCCACGACCAGGGCCATGCCGGTATGCTTCGAGCGCATCTCGCGCAACAGGTCGCCGGCGGGTTTGGTTTCCGGCACGATCACCAGGGGATGCAGCAGAGACCGCAGGTGAAATTCCTGCGGGGGCACGCCTTCTTCGAGGCGCCGCTGGCGGTCCAGCAGCACCCATAGCATGTCTTTCACATGCAGGAAGCCCGCAGCGTGATCCAGGGTGCCCTGGTAAACGGGCAGGCGGGAGCGCTGGGTGACGGCGAGCATGCGCAGCACATCTTCCATGGAGGACTCCACGGGCAGCGCGTGCACATCCTGCCGCGGAACCATGATCTCGCGGACTTGCACGCTATCGAGCTCGATGGCCCGCTGGATGAATTTTTCTTCCCCGGGTTCAAGCAGGCCCTGCTCGCGCGACTGCTCGACGAGCAGTTGCAACTCCTCGGGAGAATGGACCTGGGCATGGAAGCGCGTGCCGGAGGCGCCGAGCGAGCGGCCAATGCGCTGCGCGGAGATTTCGAAGAGCGCGATGGCCGGATTGAACACGCGCAGGAACAAGCTGAAGGGCCGGGCCACCATCAGCGCCACGCGCTCGGAATGCTCCAGGCTGACGGTCTTGGGCACCAACTCGCCGAGCACCACGCTCAGGTAGGTGAGGGTAAGAAAAGCCACCGCCAGGGAGAAACCATGCAGCAGCAGCCTGCCCGCCGGGCCGCCGATGCCGGCAAACACGGTTTCCAGAACATTGGCCACGGTGGCCTCACCCAGGAAGCCTAGAGAGAGGCTGGCCAGGGTGACGCCCACTTGTACGCCGGAAACGGCGCGGCCGATTTCGCGCAGCAGCGATTCGACCACCCGGGCTCGCGGATCCCCTTCCTCCGCCAACTGGCGGATGCGCCAGGGACGCACGGCCACCAGGGAGAACTCCACGGCGGCGAAGAAGGCATTGCAGCCCAGGAGCAGGATGACGGTGAGCAGGCGCAGGGCGGTCAAAACAGGCTCCGATCGGTGGCTGGGGCCGAGTTTAACAGGAAGCGGCTGGGGGTGAACAGGCGGGCCCGGCGCGCCGAGCGGGGCCGCATACCGCATTGCGCGGCTTCAACTGCTGGGCTACAGTCTCTTTCCTGCATCCCATGCCCACCTGGTCCAAATCCCTTGGGGCCGCGCTGGCGTTTGTTGTGCTGCTGCTATTCGCCGCGGCCGGATCCATCTGGTGGTCGCTGGAGCGCGCGCTGCCGCAACTGGACGGAACGGCGGGGCTCGAGGGCCTGCGCGCGGAAGTGAGCGTGGAGCGGGACGCGTGGGGTGTGCCGCATATCCGCGCGCAATCCATCGAGGATCTGGTGCTGGCGCAGGGTTACGTGATGGCCCAGGATCGCCTGTGGCAGATGGATCTGTTGCGCCGCGCCGCCGCCGGCACGCTGGCTGAGATTTTCGGGCCGGTGGCCCTGGAACACGACCGGGAGAACCGCGCGCTGGGCTTTCGGCGGGCCGCAGAAGCCGCGGTGGCGGGAATGCCGGCCGAGCGCCGCAAGCTGCTGGAAGCGTACGCGCGCGGCGTAAACCTGTACATGGAGCAACGGCGCGGACGCCTGCCCGCGGAATTCCTGGCGCTGCGCTACTCGCCGCAGCCGTGGACTCCGGCGGATACGCTGCTGATTGCCGCAAACCTTTACAAGGAATTGACCGGCTTCTGGAAGGACCAGATGCTGCGCGCGGAGGTGAGCCGGGCAGTTGGCGCAGAGATGGCCAACGATCTCTACGCGGCCACGGCAAATTCCCCTTGGGACCACCCGATCGTAGGGCTGGGAACGGCCCCGGGCAAGCCGGCCGGGGGCGCGCCCCGCGCTTTCCCGCAGGGAAAAGCCCCGGGAGTGGCGGCCGATGCGGGCGTCGCGCGCATCGCCCCGGAAAGCCCGTGGACGGCGGCGGACGGACCGCTCCCGCTGTTCGGGCAGACCTCCCGCTCCGCCGGAGGAAGCAACAATTGGGTGATCGGCGGCGCCATGACCGCGACTGGGAAAGCGATGCTGGCCAACGACACCCACCTGGGCTGGGCCGTGCCGTGCATCTGGTACCTGGTCCACCTGACCGCCCCGGGCTGGAACGTGAAAGGCTTCGCGTTGCCCGGCGCTCCGCTGGTGGTGATCGGTCATAACGAGCACATCGCCTGGGGATTTACCAATAACTTTGCGGACGTGCAGGACGTGTACATCGAAACGTTCAATCCGGAAAACCCACTGGAGTACCGCGTAAACGGCGCGTGGCAAAAGGCGGAAGTGCGGCACGAGGTGATCCGCGTGCGCGGCCAGGCCGACCAGCTCTTCGATGTGCTGGTCACCCGGCACGGACCGGTGGTGCTTCGCGACAACTCCAGGGGATACGCGATTCGCTGGACGGCGACGGAGCCCGGCGGTTTGGACGCGACCTACTTCCTGCTGGGCCAGGCGAAGAACTGGCCGGAGTTCGTCGAGTTGATCCGGCAGACTCCCGGCCCGGCGCAAAACGCGGTGTATGCGGACGTGGAGGGCCACATCGGGTACGTGGTGGCGGCGAAAGTTCCCATCCGCCGGACCCCGGCCGATGGCGTGCCGGTGCCGGGAGATACGGACGCGCACGAGTGGACGGGCTACATTCCGGTGGAGGACCTGCCCAGCCGCTTTGATCCGCCCGAAGGGGTGATGGCCACGGCCAACGCGCGCGTGGTGGGGCCGGCCTACCCATGGTACCTCACGGACAACTGGATGGCGCCGTATCGCACCGCGCGCATCTACGAACTGCTGGGGGAGCGCAAGAGCCTGCGGCCCGCAGATTTCATCAACATTCAGACGGACACCTACAGCTACCCGGACGTGCTGCTGGCCCGGGAATTGAGGCAAGCGCGGGACAAGGTAGCGGCACGGGATCCGCGCGCGCGCCAGATGCTGGGAATGCTGGACGGCTGGAACGGCGATGCCAGCGTTGATTCCGTGCCGATGAGTTTTCTGGAGTTCACCCGCCGCGCCGTGCTGGTGAATCTGCTGCGAAAGCCGCTGGGGCCGCGCATCCGGCAATATCAATGGATGCGCTCCAGTGTATTTCTGGAAAACGTGCTGCGCGAGCGGCCGGCGCGGTGGCTGCCAACGGAATTCAAAAGCTACGACGAGCTGCTGATCTCCAGCGCGGACCTGGCCGTGGAGAAGATGATGGAGGCGTCCCACCACCCCGAGGTGCGCGAGTGGGCCTGGGGGGTGTTCAATGTGCTGCGGATGAACCATCCGCTGGGACGCACCGGCATTCTGGAGCGCGCGCTCAGCATCGGGCCGGTGCCCATCTCCGGCAGCGAGTTTTCGGTGAAGCAGATTACGCCCACGTTCGGGCCATCCATGCGGTTCGTTGCCGACCTCTCCAATTTCGACAACTCGCTGATGAACGTCACCTCGGGCGAGTCCGGCCAGTTTCGCAGCGCGAATTACCGCGACCAGTTTCCCGCGTGGTACCAGGGCCGCGGAATCCCCAGCGCATTTACGGACGCGGCGGAGGAATCCCGGGTGGCGCACCGGCTGCGGTTGGTGCCGGCCGCATCGCGCTAGCCCGGATTATCTGCATCTCACGCGACGCTTGTACTCCGCGCAGCGCCAGGCACGCGGACCTGCACGGATTTCCAAGCGACGGCGACGGGAAACTCCCGGCTAACCTTGGCGGGGAGCCGCGAAGAACCGGGCGGGAATGCTGGAGTCAGTCAGCCGGGCCACTTGCGCAGACGACTGCCGCACCACGCGCGACGACCTGGAGAGGCCACGGATGGCCGGAGCCAGCAACCAGACAATTCCCGTAACAATGGCGGCCAGCACCACCAAAATCACAATCACTCGTCCCCAATTCCGCTGCTTCTTTTCCCCGTAGGAGACAACTTTGTGAGCGCGGGGCAACTTCCCGGAATAGTGGGCCGCGGCTCCGGCGCCGTGTCCTGTCGCGGCCGCCTTGCCGGGGGCGGGCGCGACGGGAATTTTGCTGCGGTCCAGCTCACCGGTGGCATCCGGGTCCGCCTCCGCGTGCTTGGCGGGCGCAGGAGCGGGGGCCGGAGGCGGCGCGGCCGGCGGTGCGGCATGTGGCGCAGGGGGAGCGGCGGCAGCGGGAGCCGGGGCCGCGGGAGCGGGCGCGGCAGCGGCGGCGGCCACGGCCGCGGGAGCGCCGCCGATGGCGGCGGAGAGCGCGTTGCGCATCTCTTCGGCGTTGGCATACCGCTTGGCCGGTTCTTTTTCCAGCGCTTTGAGCACCGCTGCGGCCAGCGCCGGGGGAATATCTTTCCGGAATTGTTTCGGATCCGGCGGCGGCATTCCGGCGTGGGCCATGAGCATCATCACCGGCTTCTTTTCGACAAAGGGACCGCGGCCGCACAACAGCTCGTACAAGATGATGCCCGCGGCATAAAGATCCACGCGCCCGTCGAGCTGGTCGCTGGGGATGCCCTTCACCTGTTCCGGAGACATGTACGCAGGCGTGCCGATCATGACCCCGGCCTGGGTTTTTTGCGCCTGGTAGAGCTGGCCCTGTTCTTTGACCTTGGCCACGCCGTAGTCCAGGATTTTGGCCACCTCGTTGCCCTGCGCGTCCTTGCACACCATGATGTTGTAAGGCTTCACATCGCGGTGGATGATGCCCAACTGGTGGGCGGCACCCAGGCCGTCGCACACCTGCATCACCAGGCGCACCGCGCGCACCATGTCCATTTGCGAGCCGGCGGGGATCAACTGGTCCATGCGCGTGCCTTCCACGTATTCCATGACCGTGAACGGCCGGCCATCTTCCGTTTCGTCGTAGTCCTGCACGCGGACGTCGTTGGGATGGTTCAGGGCGCGCATGATCAGCGCCTCGGAACGGAAACGCTGGAGGAAGCCGGGTTCCTGGAGCAGGCGCTCGGCAACCACCTTCAGGGCCAGAATCTCGCCGAACATCTTGTGGCGGACCTTGAAGACGGCGCCCATACCGCCCTCGCCCAGTTTGGAAATAATTTCGTACTTTCCACGGATTACGGTGCCCTCTTTGATCTCCGTGGAGCTGTGCAGGTCCGTGCCGTCGTTTGGACACACACCGACGTCGTCGGGAAAGTTGTTTTGGCAGACTCGGCAGATCTTCATTTTAAGCGGCACTACTATACGCAAATTTGGGGCGGTTCGAGTACCAGAAAAATCAAAATCGTGAGGGAGCCGCCCTGTCCCAAGGTTCAGGGTCCTGGAGGGGAGCAACGGCTGTGGCGAGGCCTGTTCCAGACGTTTTGAGGTGAAACGCCGCGGTGGCCCATCCGGGGCGTGCGCTTCGACCCGAGCCCGCCCGGGGGCAGATTGAAAACTTCAGGAGAGCTTCGGCTGGATTTCAGGCCGATCCCGGGCTCAGGATTCCTGCCGGCCCGGCTGGGCACGTTCCGGCGGCACTTCCCTGGAATTCAGCGCCTGGCGCAGCGAGTTTTCCAGCAGCCGGGGGGAGAGATCTTCTTTGACAAGGAACCCCAAAGCGCCGGCCTGCTCCGCCTGCTTCCCCAGGGATTCATTCTCGCGGGAAACGAGCACCACAATCGGCAGGGTGCGGAAGTGAAAATGAGCTTCCACCAGGGCAGAAAGCCCGCGGCGGTCGCCCAGATTCAAATCGAGCAGCAAAGCGTCGCATCGGGCGGCGGCCAGCCGCTCGAGTCCCTCCACCAGAGTTTCCCGGTGCTCGACGCGGAACGCGCCCTCCCCGGAATGCTCCAGCATGGCCTGCAGCGTTTCCCGTAACTTCCCGTCCGCGGTCAGGATCAGGACGGAGCATGATCGCACAGACATCCCGGGTTTCCGCCTCTCTTCCTCCCTTACAGGAGCCATGATCGTCACGTTTGCTTCCCCTTCGATTTTGGCGCTGCTGGCAACGGTTCCTTACGGACGGTGGGACCGGGGGAAAAGACGGGCGATTTCGCGCATCAATTGCTCCGGCATCTGGCTTTTCTGGACGAAGGCGTCCGCGCCGCGTTGCATGCACTCCGCCTTGAGCACCGCGGCCTCGAACTCCGAGAACACGATCACCGCCACCTGGGGATGCTGAGCGCGCAGCCGCTGGGCCACTTCCAGGCCGTTCATTCGCGGCATCTGCAGGTCCACCAGCACCAGGTCGGGTTTCTGAATCTCCGCCTGCTGGAGCAGATTGAGGCCATCGCTGGCCGTGCCCACGATTTCGAATCCACCCTCGAGCTCCAGATATGCGCACATGGCGTTCAGCGCCGTGGGCGCGTCGTCTGCCACCAGCACGCGAATGGGGCCGACCGCGGGCGCCGAGCCATTCTTGGAATTCTCCATGCGCACTCTCCCCGGCCTCCATTGTCGTAAACCGGGTTGAGCAGAGGAATCGCGCTGATTTCCTACGTAGTTGCTGGTACGCAAATCCAGTCGCCGATGGACCGCAGTGTCCGCCGCAGCGCCATAAAGCGTTGGCGGGGCACTTTGGGCTGCGCTAGAATCAGGCCGCGTGCGCCGCCGCGTGGTGCGCCCCTTTCGCGCGGCTTGCGAGGTGCCGACGAGTGAACGCGCCACCAGCCAAAAAGCCTCGTTCCGCCGATGCCCCCGAGGGGGCGGAGAAGAGCGCGGCCATGGACTTTGAAAAATCTCTGGCCCGCCTGGAAGACGTGGTCAAACGCCTGGAACTGCCCAATCTTCCGCTGACCGAAGCCATGAAGCTGTTTGAGGAGGGATTGCAACTCTCCCAACAGTGCCAGAAGCAATTGCAAGAGGCCGAAAGCCGGGTGGAAATCCTGCTGAAATCCGCGGATGGCAAGCTGGCCGCGGAGCCATTCCGTCCCAAAGGCGCCGAAGAGGAAGACGCTTCCTGATGCTGGCGGGTCTTAGGATCAGCGCAGCCGCGCGTGGCTGTGTGCTGCTTGCCTTCCCGGCCCGGCGCCGATCGCAGAGACCGCCCCGCACAAAGCAATGAGCCTGCCTGATTTCTTCGAGTCCGACCGGGCGCAGGTGGATGCTGCTCTGGAGTCGCTGCTGCCCCCGGCTACAGCGCCGCCCGCAAAAATTCACGAGGCCATGCGCTATAGCGTGTTCGCCGGTGGCAAGCGCATCCGCCCGATCCTTTGCCTGGAATCCGCGCGCGTGTTCACAGCGACGGTGGGGCCCGTCCTGCCGGTGGCCTGCGCGCTCGAATTCATTCACACATATTCGCTGATTCACGATGACCTGCCCGCGCTCGACAATGATGACCTGCGCCGCGGGCGTGCCACCTGCCACAAACAGTTTGGAGAGGCCATGGCCATCCTGGCCGGGGATGCCCTGCTGACGCGCGCCTTTGAAGTGCTCGCGCGCGCGGAACTCCCCGCGGAGAGCCGCGCCGCCGTGGTGCGGGAAATCTCCACGGCCGCGGGCACCGTGGACGGAATGGTGGGAGGCCAGGTGGCGGACCTCGAGGCGGAAGGCAAACCGATCGAAGCCCCGATGCTCGAATACATTCATCGCTCCAAAACGGCGGCGCTGATCCGCGCGGCGGTGGTCTCCGGCGCCATTGCCGGAGGAGCCGGGGACGCGGACGTGGCTCTGCTGCGCCGCTATGGAGAGCACGTGGGCCTGCTGTTTCAAGTGGTGGACGATATCCTGGACGTGGAGGAATCTTCCGCCACGCTGGGCAAAACGGCGGGCAAAGATCAGTCGCAAAAGAAGGCCACCTACCCGGCGCTTTACGGACTGGAGAAATCCCGTGAAGTGGCTCGCGGGCTCTACCGGCAGGCCGGTTCGGCGCTGGAGGCATTCGGCGAGAGGGCCGCCCGGCTGCGCGCCGTGGCCGACTTTCTGGTGTCCCGCAGAGCGTAGGAAAAGACCAAAATCGCAAAACGAGAACCGAAAAACGAAGCGCGGACGCCGAAGATCGAGAAACGCCGGCTGGACGTGCTGCTGGTGGAGCGCGGGCTGGCCGAGTCGCGGCAGCGCGCCCAGGCGTTGATCCTGGCCGGGCGCGTGCGCGTGAACGGGGCGCCGGTGACCAAGGCAGGCACGCAGGTGGCTGCCGACGCCGCCTTGGAAGCGGCCGCGGCCGCAGCCTTCGCCAGCCGCGCCGGTGAAAAACTGGCCGGGGCGCTTGAAGAGTTCGGCGTGGATCCTGGCGGACGAATCTGCCTGGACGTGGGCTGCTCGACCGGCGGATTTACGGATTGCCTGCTGCAGCGCGGGGCGCGCCGCGTCTATGCCGTGGACGTCACCACCAGCCAGCTCGATTGGAAACTGCGCCGCGAGCCCCGGGTGGTGGCCATCGAAAAGAACGCGCGGCTACTGGCGCCAGGCGACCTGCGGGAGCAGGCCCAGATGATTACCGCGGACCTGTCCTTCATCAGCCTGGCCAAGGTGCTGCCCGCGCTGGTGCGGCTGGCCGCGCCCGGTGCCGACTTCCTGCTGCTGGTGAAGCCGCAATTTGAACTGGAGCGCGCCGACGTGGGCCGCGGCGGAATCGTGCGGGACCCTGCGCTCCATGGCCGCGCCGTGGAGCGTGTGCGCGCCGCGGCCGAAGCCGCAGGCCTCGCCCTCCTGGGCGACCGCCCCAGCCGCCTCCCCGGCGCCAAAGGCAACCAGGAGTTTTTCCTTCATGCGCGACGCCCTGATTGACCCGTAGGGAGTAAAAACGCGCAACACGCTTGGATTGACGCTGTGCACCGGAAGGCTTGCCGGTACGGAGACTCGCGATTTGAAGTAGAATCGCACGCCAAACATGGGCGACATCCGCACCGTCGGGATCATCTCCAAGCCGCGCAAGGAGGACCTGTGCGCGATCGTGCCGGGGCTGATCGAATGGCTGGAGAAGCGGGGGGTGAAGGTATTTTACGACCAGGAGACGGCGGACTGCGTGGGGCAACCGGAACGCATTCTGGAACGCTCCGAACTGGGCCGCCGCGCAGACCTGGCGGTAATTCTTGGCGGAGACGGCACGCTGCTGGCCGCGGCGCGGGCGCTGGGCGATCACGACGTTCCGGTGGTGGCCATCAACCTGGGTGGCCTGGGCTTTCTGACCAGTTTTCCGCGCGAGCAACTTTACCCGGCGCTGGAAATCGTTTTGGGGGGCAACTACCGGATCAGCGAACGCGTGCTGCTGGACGCCACGCTGGAGCGCGCAGGCGCGGCGGTGGCCCGCCACCGCGCGCTGAACGACGTGGTGGTGAACAAAGCCGCCATGGCACGCATTCTGGAGCTGGACATGTATCTGGACGGGAGCTACGCGTGCAGCTACCGGGCCGACGGGATTATTTTTTCCACGCCCACGGGTTCAACCGCGTACTCGCTCTCTGCGGGCGGGCCGATTCTCTACCCGCAGGTGGGAGCGTTCGTGGTGACGCCGATCTGCCCGCATGCTCTCTCCAACCGGCCGCTGGTGGTTCCCGACGAGATGAGAATCGAGCTGGTGGTGGCCTGCGGCGAAGAGCCGGCGTTTCTGACCATTGACGGCCAGGTGGGCGTGGAACTGCGGGACAAAGACCGGATCTTCGTGACCAAAGCGCCGACGAAAATGAAGCTGGTGCGGCCGCCCGGGAGACTTTATTTTGAAATCCTGCGTGAGAAATTAAAGTGGGGGGCGCGGTAAGGGACGGCGCGAGGGTCTGAAGACTCGGGCATGCTGCGGCCCAGACACGGCAAGTGAGAGGGAAGCGATGAAAGTTTCCATGCGGAAGTTCCGGCTGGCGGTCACGGTCCTCCTGGGGGCGGGGTGCCTGCTGTTTATCCTGGGGATGGGGCGGGCCCAGGCGCCGGCGGCGCACGGTCCGGCAGACACGGTGATCCGCAACGGGCGCGTGCACACGGTGGACGGGGCGCACCCGGAGGCGCAGGCGGTGGCCATTGTGGGCGAGCGCGTCGCCGCCGTGGGCACGGACGCGGAGATGGCCGGCTGGATCGGGCCGCAGACGCGCGTGCTCGATGCACAGGGCCACTCCGTGCTTCCCGGGTTCAATGATTCACACGTGCATTTCGTGGACGGCGGATCGCTGCTCAGCGAGGTGCATTTGGCCGACGTGACCACCCGCGAGGAATTTGCGCGGCGCGTGGGAGAGTACGCGCGGAGGCTGAAAAAAGGCGAATGGGTGCTCGGCGGGAACTGGGACCACGAGCGCCTGCCCGGGGCGGCACTGCCCACGCGGGAATGGATTGATGCGGTTACGCCGGAGAATCCGGTGTGGCTGGACCGCTATGACGGCCACATGGGGCTGGCGAATTCGCTGGCGCTGAAACTGGCCGGAGTGGACCGCAATACACCCGATCCTCCCGGCGGAACGATTGTGCGGGACGCGCAGGGAAATCCCACCGGCGCACTGAAGGATGCGGCCTCCGGCCTGGTGGGGCGGGTGATTCCGGATCCGAGCGAGGAGCAACTCACCTCCGCCATTCGCACGGCGCTGGGTGAAGCGCGGCGCTTCGGCCTGACTTCGGTGCAGGACATCAGCCATGCGGAAGAGATGCGCGTGTACCAGAAGCTGCTGCTGGCCGGCCAACTCACCGCGCGCATCTACGGCATCACCCCCATCCAGCAATATCAGCATCCGGCAGGGGCCGGCATCGCCGCGGGATTCGGTGGCGACTGGATTCGCACGGGAGCAGTGAAGGGATTCGCCGACGGGTCGCTGGGCTCCACCACCGCGCTGTTTTTTGAACCTTACAACGACGCGCCGGATACCCGGGGGCTGTTCAACGCCATGATGCTGCCCGAAGGACACATGTTGGCGATGGGGCAGCCGGCCGACGCCGCCGGATTGCAGCTTGCCATCCATGCCATCGGCGACCGCGCCATCCACGAGATCCTGACCATGTACGAAGAAATTGCGCGGCGGAACGGAGCGGGACCGGCGCGCGGACGCCGCTGGCGGATCGAGCACGCGCAGCACGTCCGCCCGGACGATTTCGCGCTCTTCGCCCGGCTGGGCGTGGTGGCCTCGATGCAGCCCTACCACGCGATTGACGATGGCCGCTGGGCGGAAAAACGGATCGGCCATGAGCGCGCCAAGAGTTCCTATGCGTGGCGCAGCATGCTGGACCACGGCGTGAAGCTGGCGTTTGGCACGGACTGGCCGGTGGCCCCGCTCAATCCTTTGCTGGGCCTGTACGCGGCGGTGACTCGCGCCACCACGGACGGAAAGTATCCGAACGGGTGGATCCCGGAACAGAAAATCACGCTGGCCGAAGCCATCGAAGCGTACACGCTGGGCTCCGCTTACGCGGAATTTACGGACGCGCAGAAGGGCTCGCTTACCCCCGGGAAACTGGCGGATATCGTCATTCTCGATGCGGACCTCTTCTCCATCCCGCCGGAAAAAATCAAGGACGGGAAAGTCATTACGACGCTGGTGGGCGGCCACATCGTCTATAATGCGCAGTGAGGAGCCGGCTGCCGGTCCAGGATGATGATTCGAATGAAGAGTTGCGCGCTATGGATGACCGCCAGTTTGCTGCTGGCTGGCCTGTTGGGCTGCCAGAAGGCGACGTCGGACGAAGAGGCCATCCGCGCCAGCATCCTGCAACACCTGCGAGAAAACAGCAGCATCAACCTCGCGGCCATGGAGACCACGGTGCAGCAGGTTTCCGTCAACGGGGATCACGCTGAGGCCCAGGTGCTCTTCCGCACCAAGCAGGAAGGCGCCACGATGCAGATGACCTACGCTTTAGAGCGCAGCGCGGGGGGGTGGAAAGTGCTAAAGAGCCAGCCTGCGGGGGGCCCGATGGCCCACCCACCCATGGATGGACAGCACCCGGTTCCTAGCGGTCCGAGCACGCAAGCCACGCCGGCCAATCCTCAACTTCATTGGCCTTCGGATGGACCCGGCAAGGACGCCAAGCCACAGCCAGCCGCTCCGGCGCAGGCGGCGCCAAAGACTTCGTCGCCGTAACACCGGCCGCGGGGCCATCCACAGCACCGGCGCGGCATGCGCGCCACGCTGCGCTTACTTCACCTTGAGAATCACCAGGGTCCCGTCGTCCGCCGCGGGCGTTCCGTCTGCGAAACGGTCCACCTCCTGGAAGATCAGGTCGGCCAGTTCCCCTGCGCTCGCCCCGTGCTGCCGTTCGACCAACTGGCCCAAGCGGTCCGCGCCGTAGAATTCTCCGGCTGGGTTTGCGCGTTCGGTAATTCCGTCGGAATACATCACCAGGAGATCCCCCGGTTCCAGGTGGTAGGCGCGCTCGTCGTAGGAGGCCTCTTCTTCGATTCCCAGGGGCAGGCCGGCCACCGGCACCTTCTGGCAGCGGCCGTCTTTCCACAGGAGCGGCTGCCAATGTCCGGCATTGGCGATACGCAGCTTCTGGCGGCCTTTCTGCCAGGTGACAAAGCACAGGGTAGTGAATCGGCCCTCGATGCGCCGCTCGCCAAGCAGTTGATTCAACTGTCGGAGCAGCTCCGCGGGGGCGAGCTTTTGCGGCGCCAAACTACGCAACATGCCCACCGCGGTGGCCGCATAGAGAGCGGCGGCGCTGCCCTTGCCCACGACATCTCCGATGGCCACGGAGATCTGCTGCGGGCCATAGCGCAGGAAGTCGTACATATCGCCGCCCAGTTCGCGCGCGGGCACGTAGCGCGCGGCAATTTCCAGTCCGTAATCGCCGGCAGAAAGGCTGCTGGCGCGCGGAAGCAGCGCGCCCTGCATTTTTCGGGCGGCCTGAAGCTCGTCGTCCTTTCGCGCCTCATCGCGAGAAACCTGCTGGTAGAGGCGAGCGTTTTCAATGGCCACGGCCAGGCTGGCGGCCAGGGTGGAGAGCGTCTGTACGTGTTCCTCGGTGAAGTAGTTTTTCTTCGGGCTTTCCAGGTCCATCACGCCCACCACGCGTCCCTTGTGCATCATGGGCACGGCCAACTCCGAACGCGCCTCCGGGTTGCAGCAGATGTAGCGCGGGTCCAGGCTCACGTCCGGCACGCGCACCGGCTGGCGCTGCTGCAAGGCCGCGCCGACGATGCCGTCGGTGGGACCGATGGCCAGCTTGCTCTGCTCGCTGCGGCCAAAACGCACGTCCACGGCGTGGGTGAAGCGATTCTCCGTTTCGTCGTAAATCAGGATGCTGGCCATCTGATAATCAATCACGCGTTTGATCAAATCGGCGGCGCGGCGCAGGAGCGCTTCCACGTCCAGGATGGAGCTGGCCTCGCGCCCGGCCTCGTTGAGCACGCGCAAGGTTTCCGCCTGGCGGCGCGCGCTCTCGTAGAGCCGGGCGTTTTCGATGGCCCCGGCGAGGCGGCTGGCCACCAGCGCGAGCACCTGCTGCTGCTCCCGGTTGAACGATTCCAGTTCGCGGCTCTGGATATCCAGCACTCCGGTGACGCGCCCTTCGAGCAGCAGGGGAACGGCCATCTCCGAGCGGACCGATTCGACCGCGCTCAGATAGCGGGGATCGCGGCTGACATCGCCCACCAGCACCGGCTGGCCGGTTTGTGCCGCGGCACCGGTAATTCCCTTCCCCACGGGAATCCGCCACGTTTCCACCACCTCGCGCGAGTATCCGATGGCGAAGCGGAAGTGCAGGTCCTGCGAAGCGGGATCGAGCAGCAGGACGGCGAAAATCTCGTAGGGCACCAGGCGTCGCACCAGGGCCGCGGATTTCTGCAGCACCTGGTCCAGGTCCAGCGAGGAATTGATCTCCTCGCCAATCTCGACCAGGGTGGCCAGGATTTCCGGGGAAACTTCTACCGCGGTCGATGTCTCGTTGGTCAGAGCCGGCATGTTGGATTCGTGGGACGTCATGGGCGCTCGAATGCGAGCGGGAGATCACCCGTGGCTCCCACTCTACTCAGATGAGTATGACAGCCCGCGGAGGACAATTCATGAGGAATCGGGCGGCGCCAAATTGGCCGGCGGGTTTCAGCAGGAGTCCGGCGAATCCCGCAGCAGGACCAGAAACTCTTCGAGAATGGCGACCCCGGCGCTGGTGCCAATGCGCGAGGCGCCGGCCGCCAGCATCTTCGCGGCATCGGCAAGGGTGCGAATTCCACCCGCGGCCTTCACGCCGATTTTCCGGCCCACCACCGCGCGCAGCAGGGCTACATCTTCGGCGGTTGCGCCGCCCTGCGGGAGATGGGAGACGAATCCGGTGGAAGTCTTCACGAAATCCGCGCCGGCACGCACGGCCAGGCGCGCCCCGAGCCGTTTTTCCTCGTCGTTCAGCAGGGCGCACTCCAAAATCACTTTCAGGAGCGCTCCATGCTTCCGGCAGGCCCGCGCGACACCGCGGACATCCTCCTCCACGACAGCGGTCTCCCCGGCGCGCAGGGCGCCCAGGGCCATGACCATGTCCACCTCGGCGGCGCCGTCGTCCAGGGCGCGCTCTGCCTCCAGACGTTTCACCTCCGGCAGCGAAGCACCCAACGGAAACCCAGCCACGCTGGCCACAACCACACCCGACCCCGCGAGAAGCCCGGCGGCCTGCCGGACATGGCACGGATTGACCACCACGGCAGCGAAGCCCCAGCGCACGGCCTCTGCGCACAGTTGGCGAATGTCTTCCTGGGTCGCGGCGGGCTTCAGGAGCGTTTGGTCGATTCGCGCGGCAAGCTGGCGGCACACGGCCTGCGCGCCGCCGGCCCGCCGCGCGTGGCGCCGAGGGTTCTCGAGCGCGGCGAGAATGGCGCGAGGGCCCTGGTCATTTCCGCGGTCCCACCACATCCCGGCATCCTCCTGTCCAGCTGCGGGGAGCGTTACTGCGCGACGCGGACGACTATTTCTTCCTTGCCGACTTCCCCAAGTGCACCACGCAAATGTCCTTGAGATTGCGGTAGCGCTCCGCATAATCCAGGCCGTAGCCGACCACAAAGTGGTTGGGAATGCGAAACCCCAGGTAATCCGCCTCGATGGGCTGCAGGCGGCGATCCGGCTTATCCAGCAGCGCGGCGATGCGCAACGCCCTGGGCCGGCGCTGGCGCAAGAGCCCGGCCAGATAGTTCAGGGTGACCCCGGTGTCCAGAATGTCCTCCACCAGAATCACGTTGCGCCCTTCGATGCTGGTGTCCAGATCCTTCACCAGGCGCACTTGTCCGCTGGACTCGCTGGAAGCGCCGTAGCTGGCCGCAGCCAGAAAATCGAAGGAGGCATCGAGGGAGATTTCGCGGCTCAAGTCCGCCAGGAAGATGCAGGCGCCCTTCAGCACCCCCACCAGCAACACGCTCTCCCCGCGAAAATCACGGCTGATGCGGCGCCCAAGTTCCCGGACGCGCCGAGCGATTCGCCCCCGGGAGAGCAAAACGGAGAGTGTCTCGGACCCAGCGATGGGCATGGCCGGGTAGTTTACAGTACCTGGGGTTGCCCGTGGACCGGAGAGGCGGGAACTTGCTGGTGAGGGCGGTTGTACGGAGCGGTAAGTGGACATAGACTAGCCTTTTACCCGGGGTCATCCATGTTCTCGTTGGGCGGGTTTTCGCGAATCGCCCTGGCGGTTGCGGGCCTATTGACGGCACTGCTGTTTCTTGCCGTGACGGCAGTGCCGTCTCCTGCCCAGACCCATCTGCTCTCGAATCTGGTCCAGGCGGCGATCGTGGCGTGGGCAGCCATCTGCGCTTTCGCCGCGGCTCGCCGCTCTTCCCCATACTTTCGACAACTCTGGCGACTGGTGGGTGCGGCGCTCTGTCTGGCCACGGCGGGCCAAATCGCAGTCTTCTACTACGGAAGCATCCAGCGCGTTCCCCGGGCCATGCCCTGGCCATCCGACGTTGTGTTGTTCATCTGGGTGGCGCCGGCCGCCATGATGCTGCTGCCCCGACGGGCGGACGAGAGCCGGCTGGCGCGCTGGGAACTCAACCTGGATTTCGCGCAAATCGGCATCGTTTTTCTCACCGCCTATTTGTACTTTTTTTACGTCCCCTCCCTGTGGGAAACGCATGGCATGCTGATGTTTCGCCGGCTGATGGGGGCGGCGGTGGCGCGGGACGTGCTGCTGGCGGGCGCCTTTCTCTTCCGCAGTTCGGCGCTTTCTCGATCCACGGCGCGCACGTTTTTCTCCCGGATGGCGGTGTTTTTCCTGGCGCTGGGGCTGGCGGAGGGAATCGGAATCCTGTGGCTCGGCAGCGTGGATGTGCCGGCGGATTGGGCGGACGCCACCTGGGCGCTGCCTTTCGCCTACCTGGTGATCCTGGCGGCCACCTGGTCGAATCCTCCGGAACAGGATCCGGCCCTGCAGACTTCAGACGAAACCGCCTGGGTTGCCTCGCAGGTCCTCCCGGTGACCATCCCCCTGCTGGTGATTTTCATGGGCCGGCGGATCGCGCGCGAACAAATCACCATTGCCGCCCTGGCCATCGCCGCTTCGTTTGCGTGCTCGGCCACGCGGCTGCTGCTGACCAGCCAGCGACAGCGGCGAATCGCAGAGGAATTGCGGCGCGCCGAACACACTGCGCGCGAATCCGCGCAGATGTTTTCCGCCGCCTTCCGCTCCAGCCCCGACGCCATCAGCATCGCGCAGGTTCCCGAGGGCACGCTGCTCGAAGTGAACGAGAGTTTTTCGCGACTCACCGGGTTTAGCCGGGAGGAAGCCCTGGGAAAAGCGCCGGAGGGGCTGGGCCTGTGGGTGGACCAGGAACGCATGCTTTCCATCCGCGAGCGTTTCCGGAGGCACGGCGAGATTCGCGATGAGGAGTCCCGTTTCCGCCGGAAGGACGGGGAAATCCGCATCGGGCGCTTTTCCGGGGCGATCATCAACCTGGAGGATCGCCGCTTATCCCTGGTGGTGGTGGGAGACACCACGGAGAGCCGGCAGGCGGAGGACGCGCTGCGGGCCAGCGAGGAGCGATTCCGCTCCCTGGTGGAAACCCTGCGCGTGGGAATCTCCACCTGGTCGCCGGACGGACGCTGCCAATTCGTGAATCAAGCACTGCAGGAAATGCTCGGGTTGCCACGGGAGCGCCTGCTGGGCCACACCTCTCCGGAGATTCTCCCCGCCTGCAATGAAGACGGCCGGGAGATCCCGCCGGAGATGCGTCCGGCGGTGCAGTGCATGCGCACGCGGCAGCCGGTGCGCAATCAAATCATGGGGTGGCGCATTCCCAACTCCGCAGAACTGCTCTGGACGCTGGTGGACGCGGTGCCGGAGTTCGGCGCACAGGGCGAGGTGGCCGGAGCCATCGCATCGCTGACCAACATCACGGACCTGCGGCGCGCGGAGTCTGAAAAGCGCGCCTCCCGCGAGATGTTTTTCAAGGCCTTCCAGGCGTCGCCGGACTCGATGGTGATCACCACGCTGGCCGAGGGGCGCTATCTGGAGGTGAATGAAGCGTATACGCGGCAGTTTGGATGGAGCCGGGAGCAGGCCCTGGGGAAGACGGTGACGGAACTGGGCATCTGGGCCGATCCAACGGGCCGAGAGGGATTCAAACGCGCGTTGCTCAATGGATGCCCCATCAGCCAGTACGAAGCGATCCTCCGCGCCAAATCCGGGGAACATTGCACCGTGCTGATTTCCGCCGATATCATTCAGCTTGGGGGCACCACATGCGTGCTTTCCGTCTCCCACGACATCACCGCAAAGAAACAGCGGGAAGAGGCGCTGTTTGCGAGTGAAGAGCGCTTCCGCACCCTGGTGGAAAACATTGACGCCGGGATTGTGCTTTTTTCCGCGGAGGGAAGAATCCAGTTCGCCAATGCGGCGGCCCAGCGGATGTTTGGAATCAGCGAAGCGGAAGTGCGGGGGAAGCTAGCGGCGGAGGCTCCGCTGGAATTGCTGGATGCCAATGGGCGGGTGCTGACGCTGGCGGAGCGGCCGGTGCCGCGGGTGCTGGCCACGGCAAAGCCAGTGCACAACGCGGTTCTCGGCTGGCGACGCGTGGGGTCCGCCGAGGTTTCCTGGATGGTGGGGAACGCCGTGCCCCAATTCGCAAAGGACGGAAAAATCTCCGGGGTGATCGCTTCCCTGGTAGACATCACGGTGCAAAAAAAGTCCGAGGAGAAGCTGCGGCGGCTTTCTTCACGCCTGCTCCAGCTTCAGGACGAAGAGCGCCGGCGGCTGGGCCGCGACTTGCACGACAGCCTGGCGCAACTGGTGCTGGCGGTGAATCTGCGTCTGGCGCAAGTCACCCGCACCCCGTCGAAGCTGGACCAAACCGGCCGGCACCTGCTGGGCGAGGCGCGCAAGACGCTCCAGGAAATGTCCCGCCAGATCCGCACGCTCTCGTACCTGCTGCATCCTCCGCTGCTCGACGAACTGGGGCTGGCATCGGCCATCCGGGAATATGCGCAGGGCTTCGGGGATCGTAGCGGGATCTCTTTGAAAGTGGACATCGAAGCGGATTTTCCGCGCCTCTCGCAGGAGGCGGAAACGGCGCTCTTCCGCATCGTGCAGGAGAGCCTGACCAACATCCAGAAACACTCGGAAAGCCCCACGGCCGCCATCCGACTGCACGGCCGCAAGGCCGCGGTGCACCTGGAGGTGCAGGACCGGGGACGCGGCATGCCCGCGGTCTCCGAGCGCAAAGCGGAACAGCCCGGGGCGCGCTTTGGGGTGGGAATTCTGGGCATGCGCGAACGCCTGACGCAACTTGGCGGAGAGTTGCAGATCGAATCCAATGAAACCGGTACCACGGTGCGGGCGCGCATTCCGCTGCCCGTTGAGGAGCCCCATGCGGTGTTTAATCCTCGTGGCGGATGACCACGCCGTGGTGCGCGCAGGATTGCGGACGCTGCTCGAATCCCGTCCCGGGTGGCAGGTGGGCGGGGAGGCGGCGAACGGCCGGGAAGCAGTGGAACTGGCTGCGCGGCTGAAACCGGATGTCGCGGTGATGGACATTGGCATGCCTCTGCTGAACGGAATCGAGGCCACGCGCCAGATTCGCCGCGTTTCCCCGGAGACGGAAATCCTCATCCTGACGATGCACGAGTCCGAACAGATGGTGGAAAAAGTGCTAGAGGCCGGCGCCCGGGGATACATCCTGAAAGACGTTGCCGACAGCACGCTGATTTCGGCGGTGGAAATGCTGCGCCGACACAAGCCCTTCGCCTCCGCGCGCGTTGCCGAGCATTTTGCGGCCGCCGGGGCCAGGGCCGGTAAGGGTGGCGAGCGCCGGAAAAGAATCCGCGGGCGGCTGACGCAGCGCGAGCGAGAGATCATTCAACTGCTTGCCGAGGGGAAAAGCAACAAAGAGGTGGCGGGGGTCCTGGGCATCAGCGTGCGCACGGCGGAAACCCATCGCGCCAATATCATGCTGAAGCTGGACCTGCACTCGGTGGTCGAACTGGTCCGTTTTGCGGTGCGCAACAACATCATCGAGCGCTAAGGGAGGCGCGGCGGCGCCAGGAGGAACCATGCCCGAAGATTCCGTAACCTACCGCTCCAGCGTGCAGATCGAGCGGCGGCTGGGCCCGCTGCGTGTGGCCCAACTGCCTGGAGAGCCGGCTCCAGTCTACTTCAGCGTGCACGGCGCGATCGCGCGGCATTACGGCGTTCCCGCGGACCGACTGCCGGAGCCGCACGCGGCCACATTGGATTACGTAGTTGCCGCCACGGGCGGCTGAATGCTGGGCACCCTAGCCGGCGCGCTGGCAGCGCGCGAAATCGCGGTGGACGAGGGACGCGCTTCCTGTCTGGCCACGGGCGAAGTGGAAACCGAAGAGGGCGTGCTCATTCTCCGGCGCATTCACGTGCACTTCACCCTGCGCGCCGAGGAGGGAAAGCGTCCAGTGATTGAGCGGCTGCACGGAGTTTTCGCGCAGAAGTGTCCGGTCTACCGTTCGCTCCAGAATTCCATCCAGATCACTTCCAGTTTCGAGCTTCAGGCAGGCTGAAGGGCGGAGCCGCGCAGGCGGGATGAGCCACTGGGCGCGCGCGCGGGCACGCACTGCGCTGCGCGCCACTCCGCGCCGGACCACGCATTTGTCAACAATTTAAATATATGCCGCCGGACATACCAGCACGGCGGATCCCCAAAGTGGGGAAACACGGCGTGGACGCAGTCGCGGATTTCCGGATGGTCGAAATAGATTTCCACACGGCCGTTTTTCATTTCCGCGGCGTCGTAAATAGTGACGTGGTCCAGCACGGCGCTGCCCGCGCCGCGCTGGAGGCGGTAGCGCAGCACCGCGTCTTCGCCGGCAGCAAACAGGGCGACCAGCAGCAGGAGCAGCAGCGACCAGCGCCAGAGAATTCGGAGCAGCCGACCCATGAGCGCCATTCTACCGACCCGGGCCGGATCCTGCCAATCGCTCGCCTTTCGTGGGAGTGTGTCCGCTTACGGTGATTGAATCGATGAAGGGCTCTGCGTTTCGGCGGGTGGGGGAGTCGAGCCAGGGATGGCCGAACTGCGACGCACTGGAAGTCATCTGGCTCGGTTGATTTGCTCTGGACAGGGGGGTCAAAAGAAAAAGCTGGTCCCTCACCCCGCAAAGACCGCGGGGATTCGGGATGACAGGGCCGGGTCAGCAGCGCAAGAGCAAGAATTCGAGAGAGCCAAGTCATCTCACAAAAGCTTGCGCGTCGCGGTACGAGATGGCTTCGGGGTAAAGTCCGCGTTTTCCGGCTTCGTTTGGCGGCGGGGTTGAAACCCCGCCCTTCCACATCTCCAGTCTCGGCTGGTGGCGGGGTTGAAATCTGGCCCTTCCGCCAGCAAGTATGAGGCGGGTTTTAGCGGCCATTTCGAAACAACTGCGGGGCGAGAACTACCTGCGCACGTCACGGAGTCGCAGCATTCGGGGCGCCGTCTTATGCGCGGAGCGGCATGCGGGCGAACGCTATTACCTGGAACACACGGATCCGGGCGCCCGGTCTGTGTTCCCTGCGCCGTTCCTGATATGCTCTCGCGAACTAATCGGGCCGGGAGGGATCCGCCGCTGGTTTCGCCCGGGACCTCAATTGCCCGCTGCCACCCGCGGGAAAGGAGCCGTGCCGCCGCCGCTCGTGCGGGGTGCGAGACGCATACGCAATGAAACGAAAAACCACGAAGAAAGCCCCACAACGAATCCTGGTGATTGACATCGGAGGAACCAACCTGAAAGTTGGCGGCACGGGGCATCCGGAGACTTTGAAAATTCCCTCCGGGCCAAAGATGACCGCCGCAGTGATGGCCCGTGACGTGAAGAAGGCCGCGCAGGGCTGGGGCTATCAAGCCGTTTCCATCGGTTATCCGGGACTGGTGGTGAACGGACGGCCGGTCCACGAACCGCACAACCTGGGACCTGGTTGGGTCGGTTTCGATTTCGGAAAAGCATTTGGCTGTCCGGTACGGGTCATCAACGATGCCGCGATGCAGGCGCTGGGAAGTTACGAAGGCGGCGCGATGCTTTTTCTGGGGCTGGGTACCGGCCTGGGATCTGCGATGGTGTCCAATGGCGAACTCGAGCCGATGGAACTTGCCCATCTGGCCTATCGCAAGGGAAAGACCTACGAGGATTACGCCGGTTTACGCGGCCTGGAGCGCATGGGGCGCAAGAAATGGCAAAAGCACGTGACGCGCATCGTCAATCACTTCCGTGAAGTGCTGGGAGCCGATTTTGTGGTGCTCGGAGGGGGCAACTCAAAAAAACTGAAAGTGCTCCCGGCCAAATGCCGCCTGGGTGACAATTCCAACGCCATACGGGGCGGGCTGCGCATGTGGCAGCCGCCGGTCCACTTTCGCTGAACGGAACTGAAACTCCTGAAGCGTGCAGGTCCAGGGAGTGCTGGCACCCTGTGCACCGACACGCGCGTACCTCCCGGCACGTGAGGACCGGAGGTTCCCCACCAATTCATCCTTCACGGTGTCCTTGAAAAGGCAAACAGCAGATCGGATGGGCGAGTGAAAAAAATATGGCGAGGGGGGACCGTCCACTCCCGCCGCGGCGGGTGAGCGGGCAGCCCCCCTCATGGGGTGATTACGCCTTCTTCGACCCTAGGATAAGGCAAGCCACGAGCCAAACTTCGCCGCTTCTCTCACGTGGAACAACCCGATGAGCAACAAGCAGTTAGAGACTTCACGGAGGAGGAACACGAGCAAAGCCGCGCAGAGAATGTGCAGCGGACTGCATCTATTTGGACGCGGCAGTGAAATGGCCCGGCAGGAGGTCTCCTGGGCAGACGTGACGATGGCGATGTTGTAGACCAGCCCGGGCGAGTTTTTCGTGAATTGAGTGCCCGGGACCGTCAATCGTTCTGGGGCCGCGCGCCGTCTGAAATGGCCAGCCCGGCCCGCAAATCCGCCGCCAGCAAACGGTGGAATAGATGCATCCCGCCTTCGCGCCGCACGGAAAGCCGCCCGGCCCGGTAGGATCGGGAGTGCAAGCCACGCTGCACCGCTTCGCAGATCCCCACATCCTCGTTCTGGATACGGTCGCTCAATTCAATGCTCCGGCGGTTGCGCTCCGCGGCGGGGCCGTCCACTTCTGAAAAGTAGAAATCAAAGACCACGCGGCACCGGTCCACTCCGAGGGGGAACACCAGATTGGTGTCCATCACGCCTTCATACCAGTTGAGCATGAAGTTCGGGTACTGCCACAGGTAATAGGCGCGGCTGCCCTGACGGGTCTGGGCGGTCACCGCATCGGTGGCCGCGCCGGGATCCAGCGGGCTGGACTGTTCGCAGTAGCGATCTTCGTTGCGGATGGTGTAGTCCTTGTAGGAGACCACGCTGGAGAGGCTCTTGTGCAGATAGGGCACGTGGTAGCCTCCGTCCAGGTAGTTATCCACGAAGACCTTCCAGTTGCAGTCGAGCGTGTACTCACGGCGCTCCAGGAATTGCAGCCCGGCCAACCCGAGTGGATTCACCACTCGCCGCAGGCCCCCCAAAAAGTCCGCCAGGCGGCCGGCCGGCGAATTCAGATGGATCAAAACAAAGTTTTCCCAGATTTCGGCGGCCAGGGGCGCGAGGCCATTGAGCGCGCGGTCGAAATCGCGAACCTCCTCGAAATCCGGGGTGCCCTTGAGGGATCCATCCAGGCCGTAGGTCCATCCGTGGTAAGGGCAGCGCAATTGCTGGACGACTCCGCAGGGTTCCGTGATCACCGCCGCGGCATGATGCCGGCAGACGTTGTAGAGGCCGCGGAGAATGCCATCGCTTCCGCGCACCACCACCACCGGCTCGCCGGCAACTTCCGCGGAGAAGAAGGCGCCGGGTTGCGCCACCTGATCGGTGCGACCGGCCACGATCCAGTTATTGCTGAAGACGGTGCGCGCTTCGAGCGCCTCGATTCGCGGGTCCACATACCAGCTCGAGGGGATGGTGGCCGCTTCCGCAAGCGGCGCCGCCGGGTCGTACTCCAGCACGATTTCGTGAACGGTGCGTTCCATCCGCGGGCCCGGCGGTAGAGTATCACTCCCTGGGACGGCGCCGCCGCCCGGGGCCGCCGTGTACTTCCTGCCACGCGCCCGGTATCACCGCGGGCCATTTCTGTTAGGATGTTGCGGCCGCCGGCCTTCGTACTTTCGTCCATTCCGCCGGGCCCGCAGATGCGAACCCGGATTTCCGGGAATCTGGACCTGCGGGCCGGATTTGCTGGACGGTTGGTTGGCGGCACACGCACCCATGAGCCTCGAGCGCCTGCGCAGAAGCGACCGCGTATCCATATCCATTCCCGTCGAGGTGTTCGGTGCGGACTTTAGCGGAGAACATTTTGTGGAGCAGTCGCGCACCGTGCTGGTGAGCCGCCACGGCGCCACAGTCGTCATGTCCCGCAAGCTCGGCCCGGACCTGGAGCTGATCCTCCGCCGCCCCGGAACCAAAAAGGAAGCGCTGGTGCGCGTGGTAGGGCAGATTGGCGGGCAACACGACGGATACATTTACGGCCTGGCGCTGATGGACCAAAACGTCAACCTCTGGAACATCTACTTCCCCGCTCTTACCGAGGGGCAAAGCGCCGTGGGCCGGGCTCTGCTGCAATGCGGGCGCTGCAAAAACCGCGAAATCGTTTACATGGATGAAGTGGAAGCAGAGGTTTACGAAGCCAACCTGTGCCTGCAACGAAGCTGCTCGCAGTGCGGCCACTCTTCCATCTGGAAGGCGGTTCCCGGCGAACTGATGGATGAACCGCTGCCCCCGGCCGAGGCTGCGGCGGGCGATGCGGAACAAGCTGCCGGGGAAGGAACCGCGGCATCGGAATCGGCCGTGGAGGCGCCGCCCGAGCCGCCCCCTCCGGTGGTGAGCCGGCGAAAGAATCTGCGCATCAAGTCCAATATGCCCGCCTGCATCCGCCAGCCGGGGTTCGATGAAGAGGTGGTCACCTGCGAAGATGTATCCCGCGGCGGCCTGTGCTTCAAAAGTGGCAAACGCTACTTCCTGGGCTCGCGCATCGAGGTGGCCATCCCCTATGCCGCCGGGGCAGCGAATATTTTTGTGCCCGCGCGCATCGTCTACACCCAGGAATTGACCAAGGAAGGCGCCTACAAGTACGGCGTTTCCTACCTGAAAAAATAGAACCGCGGTTCGGCCGTGCTACCGGGTGGGCAGCCACGGAGCGGAAATCCGACTTCTGTCCCCGCCACTCGCGATTCGATCCTGCCTGACGGGTTCTGGTGCCGGAGGAGGGAGTCGAACCCTCACGGGCTTGCGCCCAACGGATTTTGAGTCCGCCGCGTCTGCCATTCCGCCACTCCGGCGTGGCTGGAGGGAAGCGTAACACGGCCGGTCGAAAGCGTTCCAGCCTTACGGAAATGAAATGCAGTGCGAGGATCGTCCGCAATCCGTTACGGCGCGACCACGTCATACGGGCGCATCATCTCGTTGTCTTCATGCTCCAGGATGTGGCAGTGCCACACATAGCGTCCCGTAAATCCCTCAAAGCGCGCGATGATGCGCGTTACCATCCCCACGTCCGCCTGCACTGTGTCCTTCCATCCCATCTCCTGGGGCACCGGCGGCGCCGCATCCCCGTTGTAAACAATCTTCCCCTGCCGGTAGTACTGCTCCGAAACGAACGGCCTGCGGTCCAGGATCTGGAAGCGAACCAGGTGCAGGTGGATGGGGTGCGAATCCTCGGTGAAGTTCGCGAAGCTCCAGATCTCCGTCGAGCCGAGTTTCGGGTTCTCAGTCACCGGGGCGCTCCAGTGGGCGTTGTTCAGCAGCATCGTCTCGGGATTGCCGGCCATGTTGTCCTTCTCACCCAGGGTGAGCAGCCGCGTGGTGACCGCTTCTGATTCCGGTATCCGCAGCACTGCCTTTAAAGAAGCCGGCAGCACTCCGGTCCCGGCGGGCCGGGTTTTCGCCACGCGAAACTGCATCAGCGGCAGCACGCCCTGCATCACATGGACGTTTTCACCGGCGTGGCCCGCAAAATCCACCACCAGGTCGGCGCGCTCGGCCGGCGCCACCAGTACGCCCTTCAGCGGCACCGGCGCGGGCAGCAGTCCCAGGTCGGTGCCGATCTGGTGAAACTCCTGGCCGTTGGACAATGTGAGATGGTAAAAGCGGGCGTTCGATCCGTTCAGCAGCCGGATGCGATATTTGCACGCTTCGACTTCCAGATAGGGGAACAGCTTGCCGTTCACCAGAGTTGCGTCGCCGTAGACTTCGGGCACCCAGGGTGCTTCCTCCTCCGGAGCGATGGGGTAGAAGAGTTGTCCCTGCGCGTCAAAGTAGCGGTCGAGAAGAACGATCGGGATCTCGTACTTCCCTTTCGGCAGGCCCAGTCCATCCTCGAAGCTATCCCGGATGAAGTAGGACCCGACCAGACCCGCGTAGACGTTTAGCCGCGTGATTCCCAGGGCGTGATCGTGATACCAAAGCATGGCCGCGTCCTGCTGGTTGGGGTAGTAGTAGGTGGCGGACTTCCCGGGCGGGTACCACGCTTCTGGGTAGCCGTCGCTCTCCGGGGGCACTCTCCCGCCGTGCAGGTGAGCCACGACACGCACGTCGGGCAAGTTTTTCCCGGCGCCGTGAATGGTGTGGTCGATGGGAAGCAGGTGGGTCCTCGGCAGCTCGTTCACCCACTCCACCCACAGGGGGTCGCCACTTCGCGCCTCGATGGTCGGCCCGGGAGACGTTCCACCGTATCCCCACAGGCGGGTGGGCTTCACGTCTCGGTGGATCTTGGCCTCAATTTGCCGCATTGCGATCCGGTAGTAGGGGACTTTGCGGGACGGGTCCCTGGGAAGCGGGCGAGTTCCGACTGGAGCGGCTGCCCGCGGAATGGGCAAAGGATCAACGAACGGCTGCAGTGCGTCCAATTTCAGCAGGGGGCGGCCGATGACACCCGTTTTGTGGGGATTCGTCTGCCAAGGCAGACTCATCCCGGCCAGAATCATTCCAGAATTTTGCAGAAACTCCCGGCGGCTCAAGTCCGCCCTGTTCCTGACCATCTCCCCCGGCCTCTATGGAAAACCTACGGTACCGCTGGCGTGCGGAGCGCGCCAGCGGCACCGTTGATACTAACCTCTCCCGTTGATACTAACCTCTCGAGGTTGGAGAATTCAGCCTATTGCCAAGGCCAGAAGGGCCCCGACTGGGACCCAGACCGATTGACCGGTTCCCCAGTCGTTGGATCCAGGATCAGCGCGTCATGCCGGCAATTGGGCTGCGAGAAATCGAACATCTGATCGATCGAATTGGCCACCGAGTCGAACGAGCCTCCGGCCAGCCGCTGCCCGTCCAGCCAGTTGTCTTCGATGAAACGAATCACTGAAGACTGGTCGGTCACTGTGTGGTCCACAAAGTTTTCCCTGGCCCACGGAGAGACGACCAGCAAAGGCTGGCGAACGCCATAGCCGCAGCGGCCCTGCGCGTGGGGCGTGGTTGCGGTGCTGGCGCCGGGAAGCGCTGTGTTGGTGCCGTTGCCGCAGGCACCGGGGCCCGTCAGGGCATCGGCCGAACTCGTGGACTGGTTTACAATCGGGCTCATCTGATGGTCGTACCAGCCGTCCGAGTCGTCGTACAGAATGACCACCGCCGTGTCGTTCCAATCCCGCGACTGCATCAGGGCGTTGATCACGTTGACCACGAAGATTTGCTCGTCGAGGGGATCGGAGTATCCGGCGTGCCCATCCTGGACGGCAATCGACTTCAGGAAGCTAACCGCCGGCAGTTGACCGGCCTTCAGCGCTGCATAGAAGTCGTTGATGTCGTACTGGTGGTTGGCAGGTCCGCCATAGCCAATTTCCCCCTGCCCGGGGCGCGTGTGCTTCGGGTTAGCCGTGGAAGCGAAGTATTGGAAGAAGGCATGGTGCGGGATGTAATCCGCAGTCACACCGGGAACTCCGCCAGTGCTGCGCATGCAGGCAGTGGTGCCGTTTGCGTTGGTCGCGGTCAGATCAAAACCGCCCATAAAGGCGCCCCAGGTAATGCCGGCGTTGTTCAGCAGGTCGCCGATGTTTTGGCTGGTCATCTGCACCTGGGTGCTGGTGCTGGAACACACGTCAGCGTAAGGGTCCGCATCACCGATCAGAGTTCCACCCGTGGGATTGGTCGCGCTCATCCCACCGACCACTTTGCTGCTCGGCACGCCAAAGGACAATGGTCCGATGCCGTTGGTCTGTCCAGCGACGAGATTCAGCAATCCCGGCGTGGACGGGCCAAAGGTGGAGCCGTAGGAATTGTCGTTCATCGCGTAGAATTGGGCGTAGTTCCACAGCGCGGTCACGGTGTTCCCGTCGTAGTAGCCCATGACCAGACCCTTGGTCGTCACGGCCATCGGAGGAGCATTCGGCGGTGCCCCAGCCGTGCCGGTGTACTCCGGGAATGCATCCAGAAGGCCCATGTGGAACGAGTTCTGCTCGGGGGTGTAATTGTGCCCCTGGTCCGCTGTCGCCGCCTGCGAGGGGTCCAGGCGGAACGGATTCGCTGCATTCGTGCCGTTCCCGGCATTCAGGAAGTTCGGGTTGCTCGTGAGGAGCCCGCCGGAAAGCCCATTCACCGTGGGAGTGCCCGGCCGCGCGTGGAACCGCGGCTCTCCGGTGGGGTTTGTCGCGTTCGGGTAGGTGCCGAAGTAGTGGTCGAATGAAATGTTTTCGTTGAAAATGACCACGAGGTGCTTGATGGGCGTGGCCGTGTTGCCGAAGTTGTGGTAATGGCCGTCGGCCCAGACCGGGCCGGCGGTTGCAAAGCACAGCACGAAGGCCACGGCCCAGGCCGTCGCCCGCGTAAAGCTTGAATGCTCCATGCGTTCCTCCTTGCTTTGAGCGGATGAGGGAGGTCAGGCCGCTTCCCCACGCCGTCACGAAACCCCGGTTGCGAGGTTCGTACGCCTTTGTCCCCGCGAAGGAGATAACCGTGCGGTGTTATCCGCACATGAACGGGCCGTCAAAACTGGTGTGACTTCCGGTGAATCCGCCGCGAAAACAGTTCTGGGAGCCGCGAGGGGACGACGCTTACCACCCTTGTGAACGGAGGGTCACATCCCGTTTGCAGTCCGGTAAAGCGCGGGCCGCCCACGCCAGAAAATGGACGCGGCGCGCGTTTGAACACCGCGGCTGGCGGAATCTCTTTTGAATCGTATAGAATGAATGCGGGAAGAACGTTGCAAGCATGCAGACGCGGCGCAAAACCGTTGGAGTAAATGTAGGCGGGGTGATGGTGGGCGGAGGCGCGCCCGTGGTGGTGCAATCCATGACCAACACGGACACGGCGGACGCCATGGCCACCGCCCGGCAGTGCCTAGAGCTGGCCGAAGCCGGCTCGGAACTGGTGCGCATCACCGTGAACGTGCCAGAGGCTGCCGCAGCCGTTCCGGAAATCAAACAGCGCCTGGCCGACGCCGGTTGTAACGTTCCTGTAATCGGTGATTTTCACTACAACGGCCACGTCCTGCTGACCAAATTCCCGGCGTGCGCCACGGCGCTGGATAAATACCGCATCAACCCCGGCAACGTGGGAGCGGGCCAGCGGCGGGACGAGCAGTTTTCGGTGATCTGCAGGATTGCGCGCGACAATGGCAAGCCCGTGCGCATCGGCGTCAACGCCGGCTCGCTGAATCAGGAGCTGGTGATGACGAAAATGCAGGAGAACACGGACCACGACCTGGGCAAAACCTCGGAAGAAATCATCAACGAGTGCATGGTGCTCTCCGCGCTGCAGTCCACGGAACTGGCGCTGGAGAGCGGGCTGCGCAAAGACCAGATCATCATCTCCTGCAAAACCTCGCGGCCGCCGGACCTGGTGGCGGTTTACCGCGACCTAGCCTCGAGGACCGACCAGCCGCTGCACCTGGGGCTGACCGAGGCGGGCATGGGCGCGAAAGGGCTGATCTGGTCCGCGGCGCCCATGGGCATCCTGCTGGGCGAAGGCATTGGAGATACCATCCGGATTTCGCTGACGCCGCGGCCCGGAGGCGACCGGCGCGATGAGGTGTATGCCTCCTGCGAACTCTTACAGGCGCTGGGGCTGCGCGCGTTTGCCCCCAGCGTGACCGCGTGTCCCGGGTGCGGGCGCACCACCAGCACCACGTTTCAGGAATTGGCGGAACGCATTCAGGACTACATCCGCGAGAAGATGCCGGAATGGAAGACGCAATACGAGGGCGTGGAAACTTTGAAGCTGGCGGTGATGGGCTGCATCGTGAACGGGCCTGGGGAATCGAAGGCTGCCAACATCGGCATCAGCCTGCCGGGCACGGGCGAGGCGCCGCGCTGCCCGGTCTACATTGACGGAAAACACTTCAACACGCTGGAAGGAACGTATGAGCAGCTCTCCGCTGCGTTCCGCGCGCTGATTGACGATTACGTCGCCACGAAGTATGCACGGCGCTCCACGCCGGAAGCCGGAAAGGTGCCCATGGCTGCCACTGCAGAGAGGCCCGACGCCGCTGCAGCGCGGCGTTGAGCGCTGGGGAACGGCACCCATCGGGAGGGAACCATGGGGAGCGGCTGGTCGTAGATCCGCTGTCGCCGGCTTCTGACCATATTCACCTTATCCGCGTTTCTCTTCTCCCCATCGCTTCTGCCCGCCTACCAGCGCCACCTGAGCGAAGACGAAGCCCGCGAGGCCTATCTTTTCGGCCAGCGCCACGACCTGCGCGTCGCGAATTTCTTCGACGCGTATGAACACGCATTTAACCGCGGCCCAACCGAGTTTGGCGTGCGCGCGATCGGAGTGCGCACACCGTACAGTTCTGCGGTCCTGAGCAGCTATGAGTCCGGAAATACCTATTCGGGGGGACAGGCCTGGTCGGACTACAAATCGCGATCCGAAATGGTCGCGGACTTTGATCTTGCTGAATTGCGCTGAGCGCTCCCCGCGCCGAGTGGGATACATCTTCCGAAGCGGCCATCAGCATTGCTACTATTCCACGCGCGCAGGAGGGATGGCCGCCCATGGACATTGTGGCCGCAACGAAAAGCTACGAAAGATGGCTGGGAGCGCGAACGCAATTGGTCCCTGCGGACCTGCGGTTGAAGCACCAGTTCATGGCCGCGGCGGTTTTTCCGTTCCTGCGCGCGACGTTTTACCGCTGGCTGCAGGTGTGGACCGAGGTATGCCCGAAAGCGGCTGCGGCTCCCCGGGTGCTGGCCGTGGGCGACCTGCACGTGGAGAATTTCGGCACCTGGAGGGATCTGGAGGGCCGGCTGATCTGGGGCATCAACGATTTCGACGAAGTCAGCCACATGCCTTACACAATTGACCTGGTTCGACTAACCACCAGCGCGCTACTGGCCGCGGAAGTGGACGAACTGGGCCTGAAACCGCGGCTGATTGCAGAGTGTATCGAGGAGGGATATCGGCGAGCGATCGCTCTGGACGGGCGCCCCTTTGTTCTCTCGGACCGGACCGGCTGGCTCCGGCGCGTTGCGCTGCACTTCATCGTCGAGGGTCCGACCTATTGGGAGAAGCTGCGCGCGTGTCCGCGGGTGGACGCGAAAGCGGTTCCGGCCACAGCGCGCGCGGCGATCGAGCGGTCCATGCCCGAGAAGCGACTCGAGTATGGCTATGCCCGCCGCGGAGCGGGCCTGGGAAGCCGGGGCCATCAACGCTACGTCTCGCTGGTGAACTGGCGCGGAGGGTTGATTGCGCGCGAGGCCAAGGCACTGGTGCCCTCCGCGGCGGTCTGGCTGCGGCACCATGCTCATTCCGGGCCGATCCTGTATGCGGAGGTGCTGCGGCGCGCGGTGCGCGTGCCGGATCCGCATTTCCACGTGGACGGCCACTGGATTGTGCGCCGACTCTCGCCGAGCTGCAGAAAAATCAGCATCGGGGACCTGCCCGAGAGGCGGAACGAAGAGCGCCTGCTGATGGGCATGGGGGCGGAGACCGCCAACGTGCACCTGGGCACGGCCCGCGCGCGGCGGGTGATCGGGCGCGATCTGGCGGGCCGCGGCGGCAAATGGCTGCTGGAGGCCGCGCGGGACATGGAAAAACTGGTGCGCCGTGACTGGAACACCTGGCGAAAGACCTGAGCGGCGGAGCGATGAGAGGAATTTCGTGATCCACCTGGGGAAGGCAAGCAGGCGGCGCTGATGGCCGCACGAGGAGCGATGCGCCTGGGCACCTCCGCATTCACGGCGGCGGGATGGGAGGGTGTGTTCTATCCCGAAGAGATGAAGCCGGCGGACTACCTGACCTTTTACGCGCAGCACTTCGATACGGTGGAAATTGACAGCACGTATTACCGGACACCTTTAGCCGCCACGGTGCGCGGCTGGGAAGCCAAGACCCCGCCCGGATTTCTCTTTTCCGCCAAGGTGCCGCAGACGGTGACCCACGAAAAGGTGCTGGTGGACTGCGACGCCGAATTTCAGGAATTCGTGGAGCGCATGCAGTTGCTGGGGGAAAAGCTGGGCGTGCTGCTGCTCCAGTTTCCCTACTTCAACAAAATGGCATTTGCTTCGGTGGACGGCTTTCTGGACCGGCTGCGGCCATTTTTGAAACGCCTGCCGCGAGGGGTGCGCTTCGCGCTGGAGGTGCGCAACAAGGGATGGCTGGGCGTGAAGCTTTACGACCTGCTGCGCAGTCACCAGGTGGCCCTGGCGCTGATCGACCATCCCTGGATGCCGCGGCCATCGCAACTTTTCCGCGAGACAGACCCGGTGACCGCGGATTTTGCCTACATCCGATGGCTGGGAGACCGCAAAGGGATTGAAGAGCGAACCAAGTCCTGGGAAAAGACCATTGTGGACCGCCGCAGCGAACTGACGGAATGGGCCAACGTATGCTGGAAAATCTCCGGGCGCGGGGTGCTGATTTTCGCGTATGCCAACAACCATTATGCCGGGCACGCGCCCGCCACCGTCCGGCTTTTCCAGGAGATCTGGGGCAAGCAATGCGGCGTCTCACAAAAGGGCGCAGCAAGCAGCGCCCCTACGAGAAGTAGGGGAGCTGCTTGCGGCGCCCAAAGAGCCGGCTAGTAACAGTGTAAGGCGCTCACGCCTGGTCGCTGCGCTTGCAAGTTTTCCACAGGGGAATTTGACCGGGCAGACTCCGGGCGTAGAATACGAGATTCTTCCCTTCTCCCAGGGATCCGACATGCCTGTGTTGTCCGACCACGCGAAGCAGAGACGCGAGGGTCTGCGCTACTGGATGCGGCGCGTCCTCCAGCAGGTGCGGCTCGCCTCCCGCGAACTCTCTCCAGAGGCGGTGCACGACCTGCGCGTGGCGCTGCGGCGCTGCCGCTCGCTGGCGGCGGGACTCTCGGAGGTGGATGGCGACCCTGGCTGGGACGAGCTGCGGCGCACCTGCCGGAAGCTGTTCCGCCGGCTGGGCGAATTGCGCGACCTGCAAGTGCTGAATGAATGGGTGATGCGGCTGGCCCATGAAGGCGACCCGGTCCGCCAGGCACTCCTGGAAGTGCTGGCCGCCCGTGAACCGGAACTGAAACAGGAAGCGGCGCACGCGCTGAGCTCCTTTGACCGCCGGAAATGGCTGGCGTGGTCGAGCGCGCTCGACCAACGCACCCGGCGGCTGACGCCGGACGGTCTGGTGGCCCAGCACCTGGCGCTGGAACGCTGGGAGGAGGCGCGGGCGCTCCATCGCCGTGCCTTGCGCAGCCGCACGGCCCCCGCCTGGCATGCGCTGCGCATTGGACTGAAGCGCTTTCGTTACACCGTGGAGAATTTTTTGCCGCAGCGGCATGCGGAATGGGGCGCGGATTTGAAGCGGGTGCAGGATCAATTGGGCGAGGTGCACGATCTGGACGTGCTGCGGGAAACGCTGCCGGAGGCCGGGCCGTCGCTGGACGACGCGGCGGCGGCGCGGTGGGGGCAGGCGATCGAACGCGAACGCACCGAGCGGCTGGACGGCTACCGCGCGGCCATGGGCGGGCGGAATTCGCTGTGGTACACCTGGCGCGGCGCGCTTCCCTCCGGGGAACGTCTGGAGGCCGCGGCCCTGGCCAAACTGACGGTATGGGCCTCCGGGTTGGACCCAGACACAGCGCACTCGCGGCAGGTGGCGCGACTGGCGGTGGAAATTCTGGATGGCCTGGTGGCCGCCGGCTTCAATGGCGCGCTCAACCATCCGCGCTCGCGAACGCTGTTGCACGCTGCGGGCCTGCTGCACAACGTGGGCCGGTCGGAAACCGCAAAGGGCCATCACAAAGCGTCCTACCGGCTGATTTCCGCGCTGGCGCCTCCGCTGGGCTGGACGCAGGAGGAGATCGAGCGCGTGGCCATCCTGGCGCGGTACCACTGCGGCTCAGAGCCGCGGGAAAAGCATCGTGCCTATCACGCGCTTCCCGACGATGGCCGCGGAATGGTGCGCGCGCTGGCCGGGGTGCTGCGCGTGGCCGACGCGCTGGACGATGCGCACGATGGCGCAGTGCGCCGCATTGAGGTGCGCAACGGCGGGGACTACCTGATGATCCGCGCTGCCGGCTGGGAAGAGACGGAAGAGCACGCCGCCATTCTGGGCGGCCGCAAACACCTTTTGGAATCCGCGATCGGAAAACCCATCATCGTGCGGGCAGCGCCGGTGCGCGAAGCGGCCATCCTGACGCGCCCCGTGCCGCGCGGCGTGGCGGTGGTGGCAGATTAGCGGAATTCAGACCAGATCCAGCCGGACTCACTTCGTTTGGAACCAGCAATTCTCTCAAGAACCGGTTTCTTTCTTCCCTTCCTCAGGATGCAGTGCCAGGGGAACGACGCGCCCTGCTCCGCGCAGGTAGCGGAACAGATGTTCAACGGGAGGTTTGGGGATGAAATCCTCCAGAGTCATAAAATCGCTGGCGTCGGATTCGACCACAAATCCGGAGGGGAGGTCGCCGAGGGCGGCCACAAACGGCTCCATGCGCATGGGCGCTACGTACACCGTCATGTCCGTCGCCAGCAGGCGCCCGAAGCGCTCCAGAAGGGCGCCGGGAGAGTCCTGGGAGGTCCGCTCCGCAGCCAGTTTGACGAGCGAGGCGATTCCGAGAAGGAAGCGGATGGGCTCTGCCGTGTGCCTCCGCAAGTATTCGGTGACGAGGTAGCCCTCCACGAACCGGCTGACCACGACAGTTCCCAGGCCCGCCAGCCGGTCCACCCCTGCAATCAGCTCCGCGTTCGTAATCGCGGCGTCACCGCGGGAGAGCACGGTGGAGAGTTCCAGGACGATTGCGGGATCGCGCTCGCACTTCTTCTGTTCGGCCAGGAATTGCCGGCGCGCGGCCTCCAGCGTCTCCTTGCCGAAAAGTCCGGGGTCGTCCATCCATGCGCGCTGGACGATCAGGGGGCGCTTGCGCAAGGGACTGGAGGGCTCGGCCAATTGGCCCTTGGCGTCAAACACGAGCGCCCGGGCCATGCCGCGGCGGAGCAGATCCAGGCTCCACAGGCGCGAATCCACGCCGGTGAAGGCCGGGCCGGCGAACTCCATGACATCAATTTCGATGCGATCGGCAGACAAATCCTCGAACAGGGCGCCCAGCAAGGCATCGGAAGAAGAGCGCAAGTGATACCCCGCATAAATCAGATTCACGCCCAGAATGCCGATGGCCTGCTGCTGGAGCAGCGCTGTGGAATCGCCGAGATTGACGTGCAGGAGAATCCGGCTGGGCTGGGCGCCGGGTTGATCTTGAAACTGCAGGCCGAGCCAGCCGTGCTGCTCATTGGTGCCCTGATAGTTGCGGGTGGCGATGGTATCCGCGAACACAAAGAAGCGAGTGTGGGCGCCGCGGTCTTTGCCCAGGCGATCCAGAAGGAGCTTGTACTCGTGGTCGAGCATGGCCAGCAGGCGCTCTTTGGAAACGTAGCGGGTGCCGGCGCCGTAGGTGTCGTCGCTGACGGTCTTGTCGTAGGCGGAGATGGCCTGGGCGACGGTGCCTGAAGCCGCGCCGACGCTCAGAAACCATCGGGCCACTTCCTGCCCGGCTCCGATTTCGGCGAAAGTTCCGTAGATGGAGGCCTCGAGATTGATGGCCAGGGCCTTGGCGTGAATGTCGGTCGATTGCGGCGGTGGCGATGCGGCCATGGAGGGCTCCTTCAGCGCGTGTAGGAGAAGGCGCGAGTATAACTCAGGGCGGGGCTCCTGGACCTGCAACGGCGCCGGCGGCAACCGGGCGGGGAGTGGCCGCTCTCCGCCAGGGGCGGAACGTGCGCGGTCCAACCGGAATCACACGGCGGCGGCCGCAGTTGATAGAATGCGAACCGCGCCTCCGTGGCGGAGGCAGGAACGGAATGAGCTCCAAAACGATTCGTGGCCTGGTGACTCTCCTGGCGATTACGCTGTGCGCCAATTCCGGCTGGCCGCAAGCCGGCCGCACCCGGGTGGATGGGCGCATTACGAAAGCGGGAAAATCCCTGGCCGGGGTTCTGGTGGTGCTCAGCAATCAGGACACGTTTGAAGCCTTCCGGGCCACGACCGACAAGTACGGCACATTCCGAATTTCAGACGTGGCTCGCGGCACGTACATCGTGTCCATCCTGGGGGCCGCGGACGAAAAACTGTACCGCCAAGCTCTGCAGCTCGCCAGCGAACCGGATGCCCCGATTGAACTGAATCTAGACATCGTCAGCGGGCCCACAGGACCGCCGGCAAGTACCCCGCAGGCGAGCGCCCCTGCTGCGACTGGCGCCGCCGCACCCGACGCAAAGAGGGCCGAACTCGAGGCGCTGGTGCGCCGGTACAATTCGGCGCTGCGCGCGGGGGATCACCAGGCGGAGATTGCCGCTCTAGAGGCCATCGTCGCCGCCGATCCAACGAGCTGGGACTATCTGGACGCGCTGGGGAACGCGCAGATGACCGCCGGAGATTACGAGCATGCCGCGGAGAGCTTCGAGAAAGGCATCCAGGCAGGCCAGCAACTGGCTTCGAGCGCCCCGTCGAGTGATCCCACGATTCAGAAATCGGACCGGGACAGGGCCAGGGACGGAGTGGTGCAGATGCTGGTGAGCCAGGGCAATGCGTATCTGAACCTGAAGAAGAACGACAAAGCCATCGCGTCATACAGCCGGGCAGCGGAACTGGCTCCGGACCCCTCCATTCCCTATTTCAACCTCTGCGTGCTGCATTACAACGCCGGGAACCAAGACGCCGCGCTGGCCGCATGCGACAAAGCGATTTCCGCGAATCCGACCAAGGCCGATGCGTACTTCATCAAGGGCTCGATGCTATTTTTTGCGGCGACGAAAACGAACAAAGATGGTTCACGGGTGGTGCCACCGGGCACAGCCGAAGCGCTCCGGAAGTATCTGCAACTTGCGCCCGCGGGCACACATGCGAAAGACGCAAGACAGATGCTTCAGCTCATCTCCAATCAATCCGAACGCTCCGGGACGGGCAGCGGGAAGCCATGAGTGCGGGCGTGTTGCTGCGGTGATGCGGCGAGGGGAGGCAGCGGAGCCGGCGCGGGACACCATCCGGGGGGGCTGCATCACGATCCTCTATGAGCGCAAGGCACTGAATCGCGAAGACGTCCGGGCGTTTGCGGAGCTGGCTGAGCGCGGCCTGGGCGCCATGGAGCGCCTGGCAGGCTGCAAGAACCGCGGGGGGCTGTGCTTCGAGTTGGGCAGGTCGGGAGCCATTTCGTCCACGCGCGGGCGCACCATCTATTTGCCCGCGGGGCGCATCGCGGCGCGCACGGCCCCGTACCTTCACGAAATCGTCCACGTGCTTCTTCCCTGCCGGCGGGCGCCAGCGTGGTTCAGCGAGGGTGTGGCCTGCTACTTCGAATGCCTGGTCAGCGAACGCGGCGAGGGATACGATTCGCACCTCTTCACGGCCAACGGGAACGCTGGGGTGGACACGGAGGCGGCGCGCTGGCTGACCGATGCGCGCGGGCATGCCGTGCTGCCGTATGTGGGCACGCGCGGGACGCCGCGGCGCATCCTGGAAGACCGGCAGGGGGTGGCTGCGCCGTTCTATGTGCTGTCTCATTCGCTGGTGAAGTACCTGGCGGAGGGAACGAGCGTCCCCGCGGTAGCACAGATAGCGCGGTCACGCGAATTCGCGAAGGCGGTGCGAAGCCAATCGGGGAAAAAGATGGCGGAGTGGAGAGAGCAGTGGCTGGCAACGGTCCGGGCGGAACGGGATACGCGCACTGGCTGAAGCTGTGCGGCGGGAGACGAGCCGGACCTTGGTGCTAGGCCAGTTTGCGCAGCGCGCGCGGTGGATAGAGGGCGGCAAGAACAGCGCGTCCCGGGGCCAGGGCCTGGCAATCGAGCCAGGCCACTCCGGATTTCTTCAGCGCGGTGAAGGAAGCGCGATGGCCGGTGGCCAGGGCCAAAAATTCATCGAGGTGCGGCGCATGACCCGCGCATAAAACTTCCTGGACGCTCAGCCGCGAAAGCTCTTTCAAGAGGGCCGCAGGATCTGCCTCCGGGAGCAGTGCCTCGGTACGGCGGATTTTGTCTTTGGGGAAATGAAACACGGTGGCGGCAATCTCTCCGGTCTGCCAGGCCCGCAACAGCGGACTGGAGAGAATGGCCCCGGGCTTGGCGCCCAACTCGCGGAGCCCGGAAAGGACCTGGCGCGCCTTGCCGGCGCCCTTTTTCGTCAGCGGGCGCTCGGCATCGGGGGGGCAATCGGGATCCTCGCGGTCAACCGCAATGCCATGGCGGACGAGGTAAATGACCATCGCGGTCTCCCGGCCTCCTCGAATCACGGTTTTGCGGTGCCACCTCAACCGCACGACGCAGACAGTAATGTCTGCACTTGCTAAGCCACGCGCCGGCCTTCCCGCCGCATGGGCCGCCGGAAGACCGCAGAAACGCCAAATTCGCGCTCAAACAGGCCGGCGCGCTTCTGGGCGGCGGCGGTGGCCGGCGCCAAATCGCCCTTGCCGCCGACCTCGAACTCCACGCGCCCGATGCGGTAGAAGGCGCGGACTTCACCCACCGAGCGCTGATGGCCGGCATCCAATCCTTCAGCCAGACGGAGCAGCGCAGCAAGCATGCGAATCTGCCGCCGGGTCTCGCGGGGCAGGTCGCCATAAGGGCGGTGGTCAGGATCCGGCTCCGATTTGTGGTTGTGGTAGCGCACCAGGCAGCCCACCAGTTGGCGCATTTCCTCTGAGAGGCCGGGAATCTCCCCGTAGCGCACCAGATACTCGCCGTGACGATGATGGCCGCGGTCACTGATAATCCGGCCTACATCGTGAAGCAGGGCGCCGAGTTCGAGGGCCAGGCGGGCCTGGGCATCCATTCCATGCACCGGGCGCAACTGGTCGAAGAGCGAAAGGGCCAGAGCGGCCACGTGCTCGGAGTGGGGCGCGTCGAAATAGAAGCGCTGGGCGAACCAGAAGACGCCGGCGCGCGCCTCCGCGGCGCGCTGGTCCGGCCGAGCAGCGGCCTTGCGGGAGGAGGAGACGGCGAAGCGCGAGGCCAAGAGGGCGCGCAACACGCCCTCGCGCACGCCCACTCCCGGGACCACCAGCGTGCGCAGTCCCATCATGCCGGCGGCGGCATCGAGCACCAGGGCGGCGATGCCAATCACGTCCGCGCGGTCGCGGCGGATGCGGTAACGGCGCATGCGCTCGCCCACGTCGCGGCCAGTAAGCTCCCCGAGGCGGCGGTGCAACTGGCGAAGGTCGAGCGTCCCCATGCCTGCGACCGGGGCACCGGGAAAAATCTGGGTGAGCGCTTCCACATTGCCCCCGCAAGCGGCGGCCAGGCCGAAGGGAACCCGGGGAACGCCGCGCAGGAAATGTCCCAGGTGGTGGCGCACCACGTCGTGAATCAGCTCGCGCTGCTGGCTGGAAATACGGCCGTCGATGGAAAGAGTTTCCAGCAGCCGCACCGTGCCCACCGGCAGGTTGATGCTCTTGCGAATCTGGCCGGCGCGCAGGAGATTGACCTCCAGGCTGCCGCCTCCCAGGTCCAGGATCACGCCCGGGTCGATGCGGCCGTTGCAGGCGGAGAGGACCGCGGTGCGCACCAGGCGGACCTCCTCCTGGCCACTGATCACTTCCAGGCGGATGCCGGTCTTGCGCTCGATGCGCCGAATCAATTCCCCACTGTTGCGGGCTTCGCGGCAGGCGCTGGTGGCCACGGCGCGCCAAGACTCCACGCGGTAGAGGTCCATCAGTTCGCGAAAGGCGCGAAACGCCTTGACCGCGCGGGCGATAGTGTCTTCATCCAGGCGACGGCGGGTGAAGGCGCGATGGCCCAAACGGACGGGAGCGCGCTCGGTGGCCAGTTCGTGGAGGGCGGTGGGAGATTCGGCACGTGCGATGACCAGCCGGATGGCATTCGAGCCGGCGTCCATGGCCGCGATGTGGATGGGAAAGGTCAATTCCGGATCATCGCCAAACCGGCGCGCGCGCCGAGGCCGGACGGAAACGCGTGGAGCGGATGCCCAGCCGGGCAGCAATCTGCGCGCGCAAATCGCCGTTGACCTCCGCCACGTTGCGCTCTCCATCCACCTCGATGAAATGGTGCCGCCGCGCCAGAAGTTCGAACTCCTTTCTCACCATGCCCTGGTAACGGATAAAGGATTTATAGAGATCGGCAGAGAGGGACATGTCTCGCCCGGCTTCCCAGTAGGAAATGGCATGCGACTTCTTGAATTCGCGCTCGAAGGCCATTTCCGGGCGCAAGTTAAGCCAGAAGGTCAGGTCCGGGCGCAAGGCCATCTGGTAGAGGCCGTGTAGATATTCGCGGTCAATGCCGCGCACCACGGCCCGCGCGATCAGGGTGAAAATGTAGCGGTCGGCGAGCACGAGCATCCCGGAGCGCAGGGCGGGAACGATGCGGTGCTCGAGCTGGTCGTAGAAGTCGGTGGCGTACATCAGGGCCAGGGTCATGCGGGTGACCGCGTTGTTGGCCAGAAGATCGTCAATGTCTTCGGCCACCAGGCTGGAGCGGCGCAGCCCCATGGTCTGCACGGCAAAGCCCTCGGACTCCAACCATTCGGTGAGCAGGGCAATCTGGGTGGAGCGGCCGGAGCCATCGCTGCCCTCCAGCACGATCAGCGAGCCGCTCCACTCTTCCTCGTGCAGCCCGGGGAGCGGGGCTCCAAAGAAATGCGACATTGCGTGCAGGGATTCCCTGGCCTGCGCGGCCCGGCGGCCCGAAGCTTTCCCGTCGCGGCTCATGGCTTCTTTCCCGGGCGGAAGCGATCCAGGTCCACGCGCTCCGCGGCAATCTCGCGCATCTTCTTCTGCAGCCGGTTCATTTTCAGCGTGCCGTCCATGACGACGAAATGGTCGCTCTCGGTCATGCGATCGTACTGGTCCATGATCATCCCCTGAAAAATGCGGAAGCTTTCGGCGCGGTCGAAGGAGAGGCCCAGGTCCATGCCCGCCTCGTAATATTTCAGCTTGGGGCGGCCGCTGAGGATGCGGTTGACGGCCACTTCCAGGGGGGCGCGGAAGTAAAAGGTGATATCCGGGAGGGGGGCAAAGCGATAGAGATTGCGCAGCCACTCCGTGGAGCAGCCGCGCGCGGAATCCCGCGCAAAGGCGGTGTAGATGTAACGGTCGGCCAGCACCAGGTAGCCGCTGTGCAGCAGCGGCAGGATTTGCCGCTCGCAGCGGTCGGCAAAATCCGCGGCATGGAGGAGAGAGAACGTGACCGGAGTGAGCAGGCGGCGCTGCTTGCCGCGCTTGGTGGCGGACTTCACCAGTTCCGAGGAGTTCCACTCCGTGAAGTGCAGGCGGTAGCCGCCGATTTCCAGCCAGCGCTTGAGCAAGTAAAGCTGGGTGCTCTTTCCGGAGCCGTCGATTCCCTCTACCACCACCAAAGCGCCGGGATAGGGCCGTATGCCGTCTTTTCTGGGGAGAGGCGCGGGCTGCTCGACGGGGGCGGGTTCCAGGCCCGCTTCGCTGCTGCGTGAATTGACCAGTTCGTCGAGAGCTTTCATCCGCGGCTCACCGTATCAAAACAAAATGAACAAACGGTTACAAATGGGAACGGCGGAGGGCGAGTGTTTCCTATCGGACACGTGCGCCAGTATAGCGCAGGCGAGACGCCCGTGCCTGCCCGGCAGGGCCCGGGGCGGCTTGTGGGGCGCTATTGACCGGCAAAAACATGGCACGTAAGATGCCGCCAATACCTGAGTCGCAATTCTCGCCTAGAAAATGGTCACCTTGATATGCAGGTATTTCTTGGGATCCTGGCGGAAATCGGCGATGAGCAGGCGCAGATCCGCGGAGAGCGCGGTGAGATTGTCGTAGAGCTGGGCATCGTTGACGGCTTTGGCCACGCTGCCGGGCCCCCGGCTCAGCTTGTCGGTGATTTCCTTCAGGCTTTCGGCGGAATCGCGGAGGTTGTCGTACAGTTTGTCGTCGGTGGAGAGTTTACCCAGCGTGCCTTTCCCCTGCCGGACATCGGCGAGGAAAGCATTGGCCTTGGCTACAAAATCGCGCACATCCTGATAGAGGGCGGGATCGTTGACGAGTTTGCCCAGGGTCCCCTTTTCGTCCTGGACGCTGGCGAGCAGCTTATCCAGGCGGTCGGCGGCGGAATTGATGCGCTGGTAGACCTCGTCGTTGGCCATGAGCTTGCCGATGGTGTTCTTGCCGCTTTCGGTCTGCTCGAGCAAACGGTCCATGCGGGTGACCGTGGCGTTGGCGTGGTTGTAGAGCGAATCGTCGGTCATGAGTTTGCCGAGCGAGCCCTGGCCCTTTCGCACCGCACCGACCAGGGACTGCACATCCTTGGCCAGGGCGCCGAGATTTTCCACCAGGTCCGCGCCGCGCTCGACCACATCTTTCATGGCCACTTCCTCGGTTCCGGTGACCTCGCCCTGCGGGGGGATGGGTGCGCCGGCGAATCCGCGGGTGATGCGCACATAGCGGTTGCCCAGAAAGCCTTCGGTGACCAGGCTGACGCGGGATTCGGTGGTGATGTTTTTCTGGAAACGGCGATCCACGCGCAGGATCAGTTCGACGTTGCGCTCGCGGTCCGGGGAGCCCTCCGGGGCGGGGGGAGCGATGCGGATGGCGTCCACGTTGCCCACTTCAACTCCATCCAGGCGGACGGGAGCGCCGATGGTGAGGCCTTCCACTTCCGGCAGAAAGGTGTGCAACTGATATTTCGGCGCCAGAATGCGCAGGCCGGTGACGTAAAAAATGGCCACCATGATCAGGCAGAGCCCCACCAGCGTCAGGAGACCCACGCGGAGTTGCGACCAGGTGACTTGTGTGCGTTGCGGCATCTCTTTCCTCCTCGCAAAAACGACAACGGCCCTGCCCGGATTTTGTCACACCAGGAAGCGTCGCAGGTAGCTGTCCTTGGAGGCGAGAACCTCCTCCTGGCCGCCCTCAAAATAGACGCGCCCGTCGCGCAGAAAGAGAAAGCGGGTGAGGGGCTGCATGGCGCTGGCCGGAAGAGCGGCGCTGTGGCCGTCCGGGGGCAGGCGCACCACGCGACTCGAATCCGGCGCAAAGCGGAAATTGGCCAGGGCGAAGGCGTCCTGGAGGCGCTGGGTGGCCAGGAGCGCGGTGACTCCGTAGAGGTCGCGCAGGCGGAGAATCAGGGTGATGATGGTTTGGGAGGTGACCGGGTCGAGGCCCGCGGTCGGGGAATCGTATAGCACGATGGGCGGGCGGGAGGCCAGCGCCCTGGCGATGGACACGCGGCGGCGCATGCCTCCGGAAAGTTCACCGGGCAATTTTTCGATCGCCTCCTGCATCTCCACGAAGCGCAGCGTCTCCTGGACGCGCGCCTCGATTTCCGATTCTTCCATCGTTCCTTCCCGCAGCCGATAGGCCACGTTGTCTCCCACGGACAGGGAATCAAACAGCGCGCCTTCCTGAAACACAAAACCCAACTGATGGCGAAAGTCCAGCAGGGCGTGCTCGGACATGGAGGTGATCTCGCTGCCGAGCACGCGCACGCGGCCGGAATCCGGACGCAGTAACCCGGCCACAATTTTCAGCAGCAGGGTCTTGCCGCTGCCCGTTTCGCCGAGCAGGGCCAGCGTCTCGTTGCGGGCAACGGAGAAGGAAACGCCGCGCAAAACTTCGTGGTCTTCAAATCCGATGTGCACGTCTTCCAGGACGATGGCGGGAGCTTGAGGGGAGCCGGTGCTCATTCGCGGGGTGGCGGCGCCTGGTGGTGCCTCCCCGGGCCGCCTGCAGGATTATATTGGGTAAACGGGGAAAGTGGGGAGTGGTCTGTGTGCTTTCCGGGGCTAGGGAAAAATGAACAGCAGCAGCCGCGTGAGGAAGAAATTGATCACCAGGATGAGCACGGAGGCGGTGACCACCGCCTGGGTGGTGGCACGTCCCACCCCCTGGGTGCCGCCGCGAACGTTCAGGCCGTAATAGCACCCGACCGTGGAGAGGATGAATCCGAAAATAACCGGCTTAACCATGCCCTGCACGAGGTCTCCGAATTCCAGGGCGTGGATGGCACGAGTCCAGTACTGGACGGGGTCCAGGCGGAGCTGGAAATGGGAAATGATGTATCCGCCGACCAGACCGATGCCATCGGAAATGGCGGTGAGCAGGGGAAGCATCAGGGTGGTGGCCAGCACGCGGGGCGTGGCCAGCTTCTTGATGGGATCGGTGCCCATGGCGCGCATGGCATCCACCTGTTCGGTAACCAACATGGAGCCCAGCTCCGAGGCAATACCGGAGGAGTTACGGCCGGCCACCAGCAGCGAGGTGATGCCCGGCCCGAGTTCGCGGATGATGGAGATGGCCACGACGTCGCCCACCAACGCAGTCTCCCCGAAGCGGGTGAACTGCGCCGAGGTTTGCAGCACCATGACCGCGCCGATAAAGAATCCCGTGAGAATCACGATGGGCAAGGAGCCGATGCCGATCACGTCCATCTGAAACAGCGCATCGTCGAGGTAAAAGGGCGTGCGGAATACGTTGAGGACGCATTCCACCGACAGATTGGTGTAGTCCTGCACAATCTGCACGATCCCCTTGACCTTGTGGTTGAACCGCCCCATGGAGGATAGCTCAAGAGTGTTGTCGGCAGGCATGACGGATTTCCCGCGGCAGTGAACCGGGCGGCCACGGCGCGGGGGAAAGCGTAGCACAGCCGGTCGCGGCTGCGCTGCCGTGTTTTGACGACCCGGCAACCGGCACGGGCCGGCCCGTAGGGTGGAGCGAGCGGGGCCACGGTCCCGCGTGCAATCGTTTCGGCCGGGGGCGGGGGCGGCAGGTTACGCGGCCAGGCTTTCCGCGCAAGCCGCGAGAGTGCAGTCGATGTCCTCTTCCGTGTGCGCCGCAGAGACAAACATGGCCTCGAATTGCGAGGGGGCCAGGAAGATTCCCCGCTCCAGCATCCGGTGGAAGAACCGTGCGTATTCCGCGGTATCGCTGCGCCTGGCATCCGCAAAATTGCGCACCGGACCAGGGGTGAAAAACAGGGTGGCCAGAGCGCCCGCGGCATTAAGACAACAGGGGAGGTGGCGCCTGGCGATCAACGCGGAGATGCCCTCGGCGAGCCGCCGGCCGCGTTGGTGAAGCGTTTCGTAGAATCCGTGCTGCGCGAGTTTCTGCAGCGTTTCGATGCCCGCGCGCATGGCCAGGGGATTTCCGGAGAGCGTGCCGGCCTGATAGACCTGGCCGAGCGGAGCCACTTGCTGCATCAGATCGCGGCGGCCGCCATAGGCGGCAGCGGGCAGGCCGCCTCCAATGATCTTTCCCAGGATGGTCAAGTCGGGACGGATCCCGTAGAGCGCCTGGGCGCCGCCATGGGCCACGCGGAATCCGGTAATCACCTCGTCGAACACCAGCAGCGCGCCATGCCGCTCTGTGATGGCGCGAAGATCCCGCAGATAATTCCCTTCCGGCAGCACCACCCCCATGTTTGCCGCGATCGGTTCGACGAACACAGCGGCGATGCGGCCTGGATGCTCCCCAAAGGCCCGCTCCACGGCCTCCGCGTTGTTATAGGGCAGATTCAGCGTAAGCGCAGCGATCTCCGGAGGAACGCCGGGACTGGCGGGAATCCCAAGCGTGGCGAGGCCGGATCCGGCCTCAGAGAGGAACGGGTCGGCATGGCCGTGGTAGCACCCGCTGAACTTGACCAGCAAGGGGCGGCCGGTGACAGCGCGGGCCAACCGGGCCGCGCTCATAGCCGCCTCCGTTCCAGAGCTTACGAAACGGAGCATTTCGACGGCGGGCATGGCGCGGGTAATCAGCCGGGCCAGCTCGATTTCAAGTTGCGAAGTCATCCCGAAGCTGGTGCCGCGCGCGGCCTGATCTGCCACAGCGGCGACCACAGCGGGATGCGTATGGCCCAGAATCAGAGGGCCCCAGGAGCCAACATAGTCCAGGTAGGAATTGCCGTCGGCGTCTTCGATGCGCGCGCCGGAGCCGCGCACCATCACCAGCGGAGTGCCGCCCACGGAGCGGAAGGCGCGCACCGGACTGTTTACGCCGCCGACGAGGATGTGCTGCGCCTCAGCGAATAATTCCTCGGAACGCTCGGTAGCGTGCCGTGTTGCGCGGTTGGAATCGGGCACGGTCAGCAGCCCTTGCCGAGCCAGGCGGCAGCGTCTTTAGCGTGATAGGTGCAAATTATGTCCGCACCGGCACGCTGGATGCCCGCCAAGATTTCCAGCACCACGCGCTTTTCCTCGATCCAGCCGTTGGCGGCTGCGGCTTTCACCATGGAGTACTCTCCGCTGACGTTGTAGGCGGCCACCGGGACGGAAACGGCGTCGCGCACGCGGCGAATCACGTCCAGGTAGGGCATGGCCGGCTTGACCATCACGATGTCCGCGCCTTCCTGGAGATCCAGGGCCACTTCGCGCAGAGCCTCGCGGGCGTTGGCCGGGTCCATCTGATAGCTGCGCCGGTCTCCGAATTGGGGGGCGGACTCGGCGGCCTCGCGGAACGGACCGTAGAGTCCGGAACAGTACTTCGCGGCGTAGGACATGATGATGGTGTCGTGCAAAGCGTGCTCGTCGAGCCGGCGGCGGATGGCGCCCACGCGCCCGTCCATCATGTCCGAAGGGGCCACAATATCCGCGCCGGCCGCCGCATAGGCCAGCGCGGCGCGGGCCAGCCGCTCGACGCTGGGGTCGTTCACCACGGTCTCACCCTCGATCAGGCCGCAATGGCCGTGGTCCGTGTATTCACACAGGCAAACGTCTGCGGCGACGAGCAACGAGAGCCCGGCATCGCGCACCGCACGGATGGCACGCGGCACCACGCCGTCCGCGGACCAGGCCTCCGTACCCTCCGCGTCCTTTCGTTCCGGCAGGCCGAAGAGCAGGATGCCGGGAATTCCCAACTGCTCCACCTGGCGCGCTTCTTCCAGAAAGCAATCCACAGATTGCTGGCGGATGCCGGGCATGGAGCTGATTTCTTGGCGCGTCCGGCCGCCCGGACAAATGAACATGGGATAGAAAAGGCCAGCGGTGGTAAGGCGCGTTTCCCGCACCAGGGCGCGCAACGCTTCCGTGCGGCGCAGCCGGCGCGGACGATCGGTTGGATAACTCATGGCTCCTTCACTCCCGTAACGGTGGGCCGCGCCGGCGTTTCGCTCCGTGACGGCACTCCGGCAAAATGCGCGGACAACGCCTGAACCAAATCACCGGCCCCGGGCTTTGAGGGCACGATGGCCACCGGCAGGCCCGCCTGGCGAATGGCCGCGGCCGTGACCGGACCGATGGCGGCCAGCGCCAGAGCGCCGCTGGCGGTGAGCGCGGCGAGGGTTGCCGCCCCCAACTGATCCGCGAGCCGCTCGAAAGCCGAGGGGCTAGCCAGGGTGACCACCTGTATGCCTCCGTTGCGAATCTGCTCCAGAGCCGCTTCGCCTTCCGGTCCGGCGGCAATGGTGCGATAGGCAACCACGTCCGTCACCCTCGCACCGTCGGCGGCGAGCGCCCGCGGCAAATCCGGACGGGCGCGGTCGCTGCGCGGGAGCAGCACGGAGCGGCCGGCCAGGACATTTCTCAAGCCGGCCGCCAGGGCCTCTCCGGTGGCTTCCTCGGCCACGGATTCCACGCCGTAGCCCAGCTCCTGGGCGGCCTTTGCTGTGGCCGGCCCGATGGCGGCAACGCGCGGGTGGCTCCATTCGAGGGCCACTTCCAATTCCCGGCGGCGCTCCTCGAAAAAACGCACCGCATTCTGACTGGTGAACAGCAGCCAGTCAAACTCGTGCAGGCGCCGCAAGGCCGCGTCCAGTGCGGCGGAATCGGCCGGGCGTTCAAACGCCACCAGGGGGCAGAGCACGACTTCCGCACCGTGTTCGGCGAGCAGCCTGGCGAGTTGGCCGGCTTGCTCGGGAGCGCGGGTGACAGCAATCCGGCGGCCAGAGAGGGCGCGCGTTTGATTGGTCGTGGCCATGCTCAATTTCCGAACCTGCGAATATAGCCCGCCTCTTCCGACGAGGGGGTTGGGCGCTAGCGCCCCGCCAGGCGCAAAAGCCTTTCGGCGCCCGCGGCGCGCAGCCGGCCGGCGACATCGCGGCCCAGCGCCTCCGGCTGCATGGCCGGTCCCTGGCCGCGTTCACGCAGCACTTCCGTGCCGTCGGGAGCGCAGACGCAGGCGTCGAGCAGCAGGGTGCCGCGCTCGATCCGTGCCCAGGCGCCCAGTGGCACCTGGCAGCCACCCTCCAGCGCGGAGAGAACGGCGCGCTCCGCGCTAATGGCGGTGCGGGTTTCCGGGTGATCGAGCCCGGCAAGCAACTCGACGAGTTCCGGATTGGCGGAACGAATTTCGATAGCCAGCGCGCCCTGTCCAACCGCGGGCAACATGACTTCCGGCTCGAGCACCTCGGTGACGCGCGCGTCGTAGCCCAGGCGCTTGACTCCGGCGTGCGCCACTACAACAGCATCGTATGCGCCTTCCTCCACTTTGCGCAGGCGGGTGTCCACGTTTCCGCGCAATTCGCAGACTTCCAGATCCGAACGGCGATGGCGAAGCTGGGCCGCGCGGCGAAAGCTGCTGGTGCCGATGCGCGCGCCCAGCGGCAAATCGGCAAGCTTGCGGAGGCCGCGGGAGATGAGGCAGTCGCGCGGGTCTTCGCGCTGAGGGATAGCCGCAATCTCCAGGCCTGGGGGGATCTCCGTAGGCATGTCCTTGAGGCTGTGGACGGCCAGATCCACGGTGCCGGAGAGCAGCGCGTCTTCCAGCTCTTTGATGAACACGCCCTTCAACCCAATTCCCGCGACACCGCCCTGCTGAAACTGGTCGCCGGAAGTGCGGATGCGGATGATTTCCACGGTGGAGCCGCGGGCGGCCAGCCAGGCGCGGACGTATTCCGCCTGCCAGAGCGCCAGGGCGCTGCCGCGCGAGCCGATGCGCAGGGTGCTCACTCGTCCCGCCCCTGGCGCGTACCCGGGCGGTGGATGCGTGGGCCGTCCAGGCCGAACAGTTCCCGCAGGAAGATGGCGCGCTCGCGCGCCTCCGGATTTTTCATCAGCCGCTCCGAGGGCTCGCGCAGCAGGTGCTCCATCAGCCCGTCCATCAGCGCCAGGATTCGCTCGCGCTCCGCGGCGGGAAACTGTTCCAGCTCTTCGCGGCGATTGCCGGCAAACAAATCGCGTTCGAGGCGCAGCTTCTGGCGCAGCTCGGCGAGAGTGGCGCCGGCCTCTGAGCCGCTCTGCCAGGCGGCAAATTTCTCCACGTGCTCGGCGATGATCGCTTCGGCGCCGGGCACTTCATTTTCGCGGGCCTGGCGATTCTGGTCCACGATTTCGCGCAGGTCGTCCACGCCGTAGAGGAAGACGTTGTAAATTTCCGCGATTCCCGGGTCGATGTTGCGCGGCACCCCGAGGTCAATGAGGAAGATCTGCCGGTTGCCCCGGGTGTGCATGGCGGCGGCCAGGGCTTCGCGAGTGAGGGTCCAGTCGCTGCCGCCGACGGAGGTGACCACGATGTCCGCTTTGGCCAGCAGGTCGGGGACCTCTTCCCACGGAGCGGGATGCCCGCCGGTTTCCTCGGCGAGCTGGCGGGCGCGCTCCGGGGTGCGGTTGGCCACCCACAGGCGGCCGATGCCGCGGTTGCGCAGATGCCGGGCAGCCTTTGCGCCCATGGCGCCCGCGCCGAGCACGGCGGCGGAATTGTTCTTTAGGTCGCCGAAAATCTGTTCCGCAAGCTTCATGGCCGCGGCGGGAACGGACATGGCTTGCGCGCCCAGGCGCGTTTCGGTGCGCACCCTTTTGCCCACCTCGAGCGAGGCCTGAAAGAGGCGGTTTAGCACCGGCCCGGTCAGCCCCTCGCGCTGCGCCGCCAGATAGGATTCGCGCACCTGCCCCAGGATTTCCGCCTCGCCGAGCATCATGGAATCCAGCCCGGCGGCCACGCGGAAGAGATGGGTAACGGCCTCACGGCCGCGGCGGCGGTAGAGACATCCGTTCAAATGTGCGGGTTCCACGCCGTGGAAAGAGCAGACGAAGCGCTCGACGCCGGCCTCCGATTCCTCGTTGCCCATTACAACGCCGTAAATTTCGCTGCGGTTACAGGTGGAAAGTACCAGCGCTTCCATCATCAGGCCCTGGCCGCGGAGTTCCCCGGCGGCGTGCAGCGCGTCCTGCTGGGAGAAATGGAGGCGTTCACGCAGGTGCACGCCCGCGGTGCGATGGTTTACGCCCAGCAGGTAAACGCTCATGGACGCGCCGCTCCGTTTCTAGCAGCAGGCGAGCCAGCCGGGTTGTGGAGGCGGCTGCGCATCAGTAGAACCTGTGAAACCCGGAAAGGTAGAGGTTTACCACCGTATAGCTGAACACCACCACGAAATAGCTGGCGGCGCAAAGCAGCGAGGCCCGCGCGCCACGCCAGGCCGGCGATCGCGCCACCCACAGGTAGGCGCTGTAACAGGCCAGCATTAGAAATGAGATCAGCACTTTGGGATCGAGGCTTAGAAACTGGCCGGTGAGCCTCTGGTCCACTACCATTCCCATACCAATGCCGAAGATCATGGCGATCAACCCCACGCGCACGCCGTTTCGGGTCATGCGCTCAAGGTCCTCCATGGGCGGGAGCCGCCAGAGCATCGCCCCGGGCCGACGTTTGCGGATCAACCGGTCCTGCACCAGGTAAATCACGCTGAAGACGAAGGAAATGGTGAACGCGGAGTAGGCCAGGATATTGGTGGTGACGTGGAGAGCAAAAATGCTTCCGCGAGCCGGCGCGCGCGGAGCGGTGTGCGGGGTGACGATTAAATCCAGGCCCAGCAGCAGCAGCACCAAAGGCAGGGCGAAAGCGCCCATGGCCCGCTCGCGGTGGAAAAATTCAAGGCTGAGGTAGGTCAGCGCGAGAAACCAAGCCAGGAGCGACGTGGAGCCGTAAATGTCCTGGTAGGGTACGGAGTGGATGGAAAAGGCGCGCTGCAACAGAGCGAAGTAGTGCGTGACCAGGGCGGCGATCAGCAGCAGGCTGGCGGCCCGGCCCGCCCACTTCCCCTCCGCGAAGAGCTTGCGCACATAACAGGCCAGGCTGGCGGCATAGAGGGCCGCGGCCGCGTAGGCGAAGGTGGGCGGAGGAGTTCCCATATCCCTGGTGGTTGCCAGTCGAAAGTATATAACCACAGGAGCAGGCCAGGGACGTGACGGTGGTCACAATTTCGTATTCCCATCCGTGGAACACTGATCCAGGCAAGCGCGGCGGGCCGGGCGCAAGCCGCCCCGTGCGGTGCCGCGATTTGCTATCATCGAACGGACACTTTGTGACCCGATGACCAACGCCCCAGGTTCCCAATACGACCGCAAAACGCTGTTTCTGCGCGCCTGCCGCGGCCAGGATACAGATCGGGCCCCGGTGTGGATGATGCGGCAAGCGGGGCGCTACCTGCCAGAATACCGCGCGGTCCGCGCCCGGCATTCGTTTCTGGAGGTGTGCAAGACGCCGGATCTGGCCGTCGAAGTCTCCCTGCAGCCGTTTTTGGCGCTGGGGATGGATGCGGTCATCGTGTTCTCAGACATTCTGATCCCGGCCGAGGCCATGGGCCTGAGCATCAGTTTTACCGACGCCGGTCCAGAGCTGGGCCACAGAATTCGCACCCAGGAAGACGTGGACGGGCTGAGGGATTTCGATCCGGAGGAGGAAACAAGGTTCCTGCCGGAAGCGATTTCACAGCTCACGCGCGCATTGGGGCCGGAAGTACCGGTGCTGGGATTCGCCGCGGCCCCCTGGACGCTGGCCTGCTACATGGTGGATGGCCAGGGTTCGGGTGGCTTTCCGCGGACCAAACAGATGCTCCACCGGAACCCGTCGGTTCTGCGGGAACTGTTGCGGCGAATTGCGCGCAGCACGGCGCGGTATCTGCAGGCGCAACTGGCGGCGGGAGCGGCCGCGGTGCAGATTTTCGACACCTGGGCCGGGGAACTCTCCCGTGAGGATTATGATTCGTTTGCCCTGCCCGCGGTGCAGCAACTGATCGACGCGCTGGAGGCGGGCACGGCGCCCGTCATTTATTACTCGAAGGGTTCGAGCCACCTGATGGAGAGCGCGGCGCGGACCGGTGCCACGGTGTTGAGCGTGGACTGGCGCGTGGATATGGAGCAATTGCGCGCCTTGCTGCTGGAGCGCACGGCGCGCCTCTGGCCGCTGCAGGGCAACGTGGACCCCACCGCCCTGCTGGGCAATGATGCCGGGGTCCGCCGCGCCGTCCGCCAAGCCCTGGCGCAAACGGGAGGACGCGCGCACGTGCTGAATCTCGGCCATGGCATCCTTCCGGATGTGCCGGTGGAATCGGCGCGGGCATTTATCCAGGCCGCGCAGATGGGCGGCAGCGGAGCCACGGGCCGGGGGGCCGGAGCGGTGGAGGAAGCGCAGGCTTCGCCGGGAATGGTCTAACGCCGCATTGCGCGCTGCGGCACGGGGAATCGAGCGATGAGCAACACAAATGAACGGCGGCTGGAACGGTCCCTGGACGTCCAGGCCCTGGAAGTGTCTGAGGAGCTGTTGGAGCGCTATAACCGCCCGGGCCCGCGCTACACCAGTTACCCCACCGCTCCGGTGTGGCAGGAGAATTTCGGCCCGGAGGATTTTGACGGCGTTTGCCGCGAAGCGGACAGCCAGGGCCGACCGGTGTCCCTCTACCAGCACCTGCCCTTCTGCGAGAGCCTGTGCTTGTTTTGCGCCTGCAACGTGGTGATCTCGAAAGACAAGACCGGGGCCGCGGCGTATCTGGATACGCTGAAGCGCGAAGTAGAGCGGGTGGCGGTGCTGGTGTCACGCAAACGGCCGGTGATCCAGTTCCACTGGGGCGGCGGCACGCCCACGTATTACTCTCCGGCGCAGCTCGAGGAACTCTTCGGCTACACGCGCGCGCGATTTACGTTTGCGCCGGATGCGGAGATTGGCGTGGAGGTGGACCCGCGGGTTACCTCGCGCGAACATCTGGAAACGCTGCGGCGCCTGGGGTTCAACCGCCTGAGCATGGGGGTGCAAGACTTCAATCCGGAAGTGCAGCAGGCGGTCCACCGCCTGCAGGGCTTCGAGTTGACCCGCGACCTGGTGGCCGCGGCGCGCCGGCTGGGCTTCGACAGCATCAATGTGGACCTGATTTACGGTTTGCCGCTGCAAACGGCGGAGAGTTTTGCCGACACGGTGGACAAGATCATCGGGATCAACCCCGACCGTATCGCCATGTTCAGCTATGCCCACGTGCCCTGGTTGAAGAAGCAGCAGGGCTCGTTTGCCCGCCGCCTGCCGGAAGGCATGGAAAAATTCCGCATCTTTCGGACGGGTCTGGAGCGACTTCTGGCCGCGGGTTACGCCTACATCGGCATGGACCATTTCGCCCGGCCGACGGACGAGCTGGCCCTGGCGCAGCGGAATCGCACCCTGCACCGGAACTTTCAGGGGTACACGACCAAGGCCGGCGCGGACCTCTACGGCATGGGGGTGAGCGCCATCAGCGGGATTGGAAATGCCTACGCGCAGAACCAGCGCGAGGCTGGGGCTTATGCCGCCGCCATTGCAGAGCGCGGGCTGGCCACCATGCGCGGTTACCGGCTGACTGCGGAAGACTGCCTGCGGCGCGAGGTGATCAGCCGCCTGCTGTGCCACACCCTGGTGCGCAAAGAAGAAATCGAACAGGAGTTCGGGCTGCGTTTCGATGAGCATTTTGCCGCGGAGCTGGAGCGCCTGGCCGCATGCGCGGCCGACGGGCTGGTGGAGCTGACTCCAGCGCAGGTGGAAGTGGTGGGCCTCGGCCGGATTTTCATCCGCAACCTGGCCATGGTATTCGATCCCTACCTCGAACAGCAGCGCTTGGCGGAGCGCCCGCTGTTTTCCAAGACGCTTTGAGTCCCGCGGTGCCGGCCTCTGAACATCGTATCGTCGTGGTGGGCGGAGGAATCTCCGGACTGGCCTGCGCCTGGCGGCTCGCGCAGCTCGGCCTCCCGGTTCTGCTCCTGGAGCAGGAAGCCCGGCCCGGCGGAGTCATCCGCACGGTGCGGCAGGACGGCGCGTTGTTTGAAGCCGGGCCGCAGAGTTTTCTGCTGACTGCCCCACTCTACGGGCTGCTGCGTGAAATCGGCCTGGAGCAAGATCTGCTGCGTGCGAACCCGCGGGCCCCGCGCTACGTGTATCTGGGCGGGAAATTGAATCGGGTGCCCATGGCACCGCCCGGGATGGT
>DATIYQ010000146.1:0-17251 GCA_035517515.1 Binatia bacterium | reverse complement strand
GGGCTACTGCCCTTTGGGGAAGGTCCGAGCGGGTTCGGGAAACACTCCCGCTTCCTGTGTCAGTCGCGTGAGTTCGGCCACGGACTGCACACCCAGCTTGGTGGTGATCGCGGTGCGATGCAGCTTGACGGTCCGCTCGTGGATGCCTAGATCTCCTGCAATCTGTTTGTTGAGTCGTCCCTGCACAACGTGGGAAAGCACTTCCAGTTCCCTTGCGGTAAGCGCGTCGAAGCGCGCGCGCAACGCGCGCTGCCGGGTGCGCGTATCGCGTTCACGGGCATCACGGGCAAGGGCGCGCTTCACCGCGTCCAGCACCTTCGCTTTAGGCGCACGCTTTTCCAGGAAATCCTCCGCACCATCGCGCATGGCGCGCACGGTCGAGGGAATGTCGCCGTGCCCAGTCAAAAAAAGAATCGGCAGCGGATTGGAAGTCTGCCCGAGCGCAGATTGAAGATCGAGCCCGCTCATTTGAGGCATCCGCAAGTCCGCCAGCACGCAGCCCGGCAAATCCGCATCCCGTTGCGCCAGAAATTCATGCGCTGACGAATAGGTCCTTACAGAGAATCCGTTGGCCCGGAGCAGCCGCGAGATGGCGGTAAGAAAGCTGCCATCATCATCGACGACGTGAATAGTGGGCGCACTCATTTCGGGGGGTGCTCGCCTGCGATCGGGAGCGTAAATCGAAACGATGCCCCACTCCCATTGCTGCTCTCCGCCCAGAGCCGCCCCCCGTGCGCCTCAATGATTGTGCGGGAGATTGGCAAGCCCATGCCCATTCCTTCCGGCTTGGTCGTGAAAAAGGAATCGAAAATGTGCGTGAGCTTATCGGCGGAAATGCCGGGGCCGGAGTCGCTCACGGCGATCTCGACGCTCCCCGGCCCGTCGAGCGACGCGGTGACATTCACGTGCCGGTTTTTTCCCGATATATCGCCGAGGGCATCCATGCCATTGACGATGAGGTTCAACAGCACTTGCTGGAGATGCACGGGGTCGCCGCACACGGGCCGCAGATCCTTGGCCATGGTCACCCTCAGTGTGATGTGCCGTGCCGCGGCATCGGGACGCACCAGGGCAATTACCCCTCCAACGAGTTCGCCAACATCAACGGGTCTTCGAACGAGGTTGTGCCGCTTGAGCAGGCCGCGCATGCGGTCGATCACACTGCCGGCACGCTGGTCGTCGCTGCGAATGTCGGCGAGGATGGCGCGGATTTCGTCCAGATCCGGCGATGGATCCTGCAGGAAAAGCTCTGCCGCCTCCGCATTGCGCAAGATCGCGGCGAGCGGCTGGTTGATCTCATGCGCCAGCGCCGAGGCGAGCTGGCCCAGCATGGAGACGCGGCCCACATGTGCAATCTCTTGTTGAAGCTTCTGCACCTCCTGCTCAGCTTCTGTTCGCTTGGTAATGTCTTGTGATACGCCGCGAATGATCATCGGTTTGCCGGCGTCGTCGAACTCGACGCGACCGCGAGAGCCGATCCAGCGCATCCGGCCGTCTGGAAGCACCACTCGATAGTCCACTTCGTATCTGCCGTCGCCTTCGGTGGCTTTCTCGATTGCCATGCGGAACGCATCGCGATCCGCGGGATGGAACCGCTCGAGGATGCGGTCAAGCTCCAGCCGTTCCGACTTCGCAAAGCCGAATAAGGCGCGCCATTTGTCGGTTGCCCAGATTTCGTTCCGCGCGAGATCCCGGATCCAAATGCCGAATTCAGCGCCTTCGACGGCCAGGCTCATTCTTCCTTCGCTCTCACGCAGCCCCGCCTCACTCACCTGCAACTTGCGATCGAGTTGCGGCGCGCGGACTGCGTCCTTGCTCAACTCGTAGCCCATCACTGCGATCACACCCATAAAGAATACCGTGCCCACGTATGGTACGCGGACGACTCCCCAGAATACCGACAGCGTCTGACCGGTAGAGATCAGTGTGTAGAACACAACGCTTCCGCCCAGGGCCAATGCACGATGGCGGTCGCCACGCCGCCAGGCAGTGACGGTGGCATCTGCGAGAAAAATGATGAGGATCACTAAATTTAACTGGCCCAGGAGGATCCAGGGATTCGGCACACCCTCGGGGATCGCAACGGATTCACCGAGAAGCCTCATGTGCCCGAGACGGGTGACCTCGCGGTAGTTGAGATTCTGCCCCACCAGAAAATTGACAAGGAGAAGTAGTGTCCGGAGGCCGCAGACCGTCCATGCGAGCCAGGGTCGCCCGGCCTTCAGGAAATTCCGTACGAACACGACGAGGGACACAATCAGCAGCCACACGGCCACGTGCCCCCACTTGAGCACCGTCGCGAACTCTGCCGGCGTATCCGCCCGCATCATCCACAATTCACAAAACGTCCAGGCAGCCGTCGCGATCGCCAGCAGAGAAAAAACCAAATTGGCCACGGCCGCGCGATCCTTGGCCCAGATCAGTAAATGAATCGCGGCAAGCGTGAGGCACGCTGACGCACTCATGGACCAGATGACAGTAATCAGACTCACTTGCATGGAGTGGAAACTCCTCGATTTACGCTGGCCGCGACAATCTCACGACGTGGTCCCACCGCGACACATCCTTCCGTAGTTCTCAGTATCGTCCACACAAGTGCGACCTGGGATGACGCGAATTCTAAGCCGGGGAGGCCCGGGGGGAGACTGTTAAAAGTTACAGGTCAGCGCAGGCCACCGCAATTCGAAGTCAGTTAAGGCGTCTATCTGACGGCTTGGTCATAAGCCCTCTGACTTCCACTGCTCCGTGCGTTGCGCCTCGCGCTGGAAACGTTCCAGTGCCTGGTGGTCGTGGGTCATCCCTTCCGGAAGAAACTTCAGTGCGACGTGACGATGGAGGCGGATGTCTTCGGCCTCGTAAAGCACATCCATGCCGCCCCCGCCGAGCTTCTGCAGGATGCGGTAGTGAGAGATAGTGGTTCCCAGCGACCACTCTCTGATGGGCGCCTCAATGGTCTTCAACCCACCGTGACCTGCAGGGCTCTGTAACTTTTGACAGTCTCCTGGCAAGCCGCCGCGACCTAAAGTTTCTGGCGGCCCGGACCGCGTCCGTTTGGACGAGATCGATGATTCTGGGGAAGTGTGTCTCGGCGGGACTGTGTGGGGAGGTTGCGGAGGCCCGCAAGAATCGCAGAGTGTTCACTCCGTGTAAAGTGGTCCGATTGCGGAAATCTGCGCTAGGACCTGGCTCTCGCTGGAGGGAATTCACCGCCTGGCGTGGCACAGCAATCGAAAGGCTTTGGCGAATCTGCTCTTTTCTCTGACGGCTGCGTCCACGGCGGCCTTCGCGTTCTGTGAATGGTGGAAAGATCCTTCTAGGCCGGCAGCATGAGCGCCGTCGGCCCGATTGTTTGGGATGATGACCTGCAAAGAGGAGACTGGGGGCCCCAATGATTCGTACTGATCCGTGTGAGGGCAGTTGCTTGTTTCCTTATATTTCAAGGGCAAGGATTGTCTTCGCTCTCCTGGCGATATTCCTGTCGGTGGCGGCCGCCGGTGCGCAGAGCGGTCCATCCGCCACAAAGCGTTTAAAGATTGGGGTTGCGCTCGAGGGCGGCGGCGCCCTCGGCCTGGCCCACATCGGCGTGCTCCGGTGGCTCGAACAACACCACATTCCCGTTGACTACGTCGCTGGAACCAGCATGGGTGGCCTGGTGGGCGGCCTGTACGCGACTGGCCAGAGTCCCGATGAGCTCGAACGTCTCGTAAAAGGGATTGATTGGCCCCTCATCATTGGTGGTGGAACGCCTTACGGGGACCTGTCGTTCCGGCGCAAAGAGGATGCGCGCGCCATTCCCAATGATCTGTCCCTGGGCTTCCGGCGAGGGGTGTCCCTCCCTCCCGGTTTGAATGCGGGGCATCAGATCAGCTTGATTATTGACCATGAAACGCTGCCCTACTCGACGGTCAAATCCTTCGACGACCTGCCCATCCCCTTCCGTTGCGTCTCCACGGATTTGATATCGGGAAAGGCTCATGTCTTCGAAACCGGACCTATCGGCGTGGCCCTGCGTTCCACCATGTCTCTGCCCGCGGTATTTTCTCCCGTTCGAGACGGAGACCGTCTGTACGTGGACGGCGCCCTGGTGGATAACCTGCCCACGGACTTGGTACGCGAAATGGGGCCTGACGTCGTGATTGGCGTTCATCTTCAGGTCTCTCCGGCCACCGCCGATGAAATTCAATCACTGTTCGGCGTTCTCGGGCGTTCGATCACCGTCGGAATTGCCAATACGGAAGTCCGGGGAATGGCGGGCGCGGACCTGGTGGTCAAAGTGGATGTCGAGAAATTCAGCAGCCTGGATTACGGGAAGGCGGAGGCGTTGATTGCCCAGGGCATGCAGGCTGCCGAAGCGAAATCAACCATCTTGCGGCCCTACGCTTTGGATGACGCCGCCTGGGCCGATTACCTCGCGCAGCGCGCCGCGCGCAAGAAAGGCGCGGTCGGCATTCCTCAGTTTGTGAAGGTGCAAGGCAGCAACCCGGACTTCGATCAGAAAATCCAGAAATTTCTCCAGCCCCTGGTGGGCAAGCCGATTCAAACCTCCGAACTGGACACCCTGCTGACCCGCCTGACTGGGATTGGCAGGTTTGACAGCGTGTCTTATGGCTTGACTCAGAACGACGGCCAGGTCGGCCTGCTGGTCACCGTCCACGAAAAGGGGTACGCCCCGCCGGTCTTGCAGCCTGCCTTTGAAGTCGATGGCTCGCAACCCGATCACGTCACCTTCACCCTGGGAGGGCGGTTGACCATCCTGGATCTGGCCGGGTATCGCTCCGAATTGCGCACCGATTTCCAGTTTGGAAATACCTATGGCATTTCCAGCGAACTCTACAAGCCCTTCACCCACTCCTCTCGATGGTTCATCGCGCCGCACATGAATGCCAGCGATTCGCAGCAGAGGATCTATTCAAACGGCGACCCCAGGGCCGATTACCGTTTGGAGAACGCGGACTTCGGGCTGGACATCGGATACGCGGTCAGCCGTTTCAGCGAGGTCCGGGTCGGCTACGACATTGGTTACCTGGATGCGACCCTGAAACTGGGCACCCCTGAGTTTTCTTCAGTAAGTGGGCGAGTCGGCGCAGCGCGGTTTCGTTTCATTACCGATCACCTCGACGATCCAATCATTCCGCGCCGCGGTTATCTCGCGGACTTCAATTTCCACTGGGTGGACACCAGCCCCCAAGCGGCTTCGGCATTTCCGGCTCTCGATCTGCGAACTGAGTTTTTCAAGCCCGTTTCCCGGCCGGGTTCTGTGTTCCTCACCGCCCAAGGCGGCTCCACAGTGGGCTACGACCACACCGGCATTCCTCAATACCTTCTTGGTGGGACGGCCGGCTGGTATGCGTACGGCCAAAATGAGCTGCGCAGCGATCAGTACTACCTGTTCCGAGCGGGGTACCTGCACTCCATCTTCACCCTCCCGCCGTTCCTCGGCAAATCCGTGTACGCGGTTTCGTTTTATGAGGTTGGGAAAATGTTCAACGCCCCGGGAATCAGCCGGCTCCCCACCGACGGCGCCGCAGGGGCAATCGCGGAGACGGCGATTGGGCCCATCTTCATCGGCGGCAGCGTGGGAGACACCGGACACGCCAAGTGGTTTTTTGCACTTGGCCGCGTGTTCTAGCGCTTCTCCCAGCACGAGGTGCAGTCCTCATGCCGGCGGCGCGGGTAAGCAGCACAGGACGCCGGGCCTTCGCCCTCAACAGCGCCGCCGCGGAGATTGCTCCAGGAGAGAGTCCGAATCCCGCCGCGAAAGAAACGCCCCGGATTCGGCGAGGTCAGTTCCGGAATCCTGGCCAAGGATCACTGTTTTGCCGGCGCGGTCGCGGGCGGCGGTCTCCGTTCGATTTCCGTGGGCACGGCCAGGGACCGCGCGCCGCTTTTCCCCACGGCGCGCACCGCAAAGAAGTGATTGTCCGTGGAAACGCCCTTCAGCACCACTTGCCCCGCGGCTGTGGCAAAATCATAGACCGTCCACCGGGGATCCGTCGTCTCCCGCCACAGAATCTCGAACCCGGCCCGCTCCGCATCGTCTTCCGCCGCCCAGGATACCTTCGCGTCCGGGGTCACCGCTCCAGTGAGCTTCGCATTCGTCGGCGCAAGCGGCGCGAGCGCCAGTTGCCGCAACGCTTCCGCATTGTCCCGCGCCACGTCGCCCAGGAACGCCAAGTTCAGATATTTCACCTCATCTCCATAGTCCACGCCGTTCTCGGTGCGCGGTGTCTGGTGCTGGTGGTTGTAATCCTCCAGCGGCTCCGTAAACCGCACCGCTGGCAGCCCCGCCTTGTAAAAAGGATAGTGGTCCCCGCCCCGCCCGAAACGGTCCACCCGGAAAATCATGCGGATGGCCGCGCGCCCGTCAATCTCTTCCACCGCCCGGGCCAGTTCCCGCGAAGGTGAATCCGCGTCGTCCACCTCGCCGTTTCCTGAAAATAAACGCACACGATGCGGTGCGCCCGGAGCAGGGTCCGCACCCACGATGTCGTCATCCAGCATGCCGCCCACCGTGTATCCCTGCTGCTTCAGCCAGTCCACCATGTGCGTGCTGCCGAGCAATCCTTGCTCCTCGCCGGAGACCACCGCGAAAATCAGCGTCGCGCGATAGGTCCCGTGTCCCTTCGCGCCCGCTTTGCTCAGCAGGCGCGCGCACTCCACGCTCACCGCGACTCCGGACGCATCGTCATCCGCGCCCGGAGCGTCCGCCTGCGCGTCCATGGTGTTGGACGGCCGCGAATCCAGGTGTCCGGAGACGAGAAACACTGTTTTTGCAAACGTGGGGTCCGATCCCGGAAGAATCGCGTAGACGTTCTCGAGGGGAACGGGCTTCTCCCCGGTCCGCGCCGATTGGGACTCGAACTTGTCCACCACCACTTTCAACTTCCCACCGGAATCCCTCGCAATCTCGTTGAACCGCCCCACCACCACGTCGCGCCCGCACCCGATGCCGCGTTTCGCATCCGTCCACGAAGAAAGCGTCAGGCGTGTTCCGCAGGCCACCAGCTTTTCGATCAGGGCCTTCATGGATTTTTCATCCACTGCTGCCCGCAGAACGGGTCCCGCAGGCCGCGGTAAAATCCTCGGTTGTGGCTTCGCCTGCGCGGGCTCTGCCGGGTCCCGCGGAACGGCACGTTGCGCCACGGCTGGGCCGGCCGCCACCATGACCGCGAAGAACAGTAAGCCGATGCACCTCAGGCATAATCCGCATGCTTGTGCCCGTTTGAGTATCATTGCGAGGATTCTCCCCTTCGCCGGCTTTTCTATGAATCCGGGATTCTAGCGCGATTGGCCCGCTCATGCACACTTGCCCTGCCCGCTTCCTCTCTGGCACACTCGGCGGCGCGGAGCCTCTCGCCGCCCGCATCTGTGGCCGAAATTGCTTCGTAAGGAGCGGCTTATGCCCACCTACACCCTGATGATTCCTGAAGACATCCTCAGCGAGGAGCAGAAGGCGGTGCTGGCCCGCGAAATCACGCGCCTCCATAGCGAAGCCACCGGCGCCCCTCGTGGTTTCGCCCAGGTGTTCTTTCACGAACTGCCGCGGGGCGATCATTTCGTCGGAGGCGTGGCCGCACAGCACGGGCAGATTTTTGTGCGTGGGGAGATTCGCGCGGGACGCTCCAGGGAAGTGAAGCGCCGGCTCATCGTGTCCATTCAGCAGGAAACCAGCCGAATCTCCGAGCTGCCCCAGGCCAACGTCTGGGTGTACCTCCATGAACTGCCCTCCAGCCAGATGGCGGAACTGGGGCGTATCCTGCCGGAGCCGGGAGAGGAAGCTGCCTGGATTGCCGCGCTGCCGCCGGAGGAGCAGGCACGCCTGCACCACACCTGACCGCGGGCGGACGCCTGGAATGGACTGTGGCCGCGAAAATGGGATCAGCGAAGAAGCGGCGCAAATTCAACAAGGGCCAGGCCGCGCGCCGCGCCGCGCGCACACTTGCCGGCCAGCCGCCGGTCGAGCGTATCATCCCCGACAAGCGCCGCAGGCCGCCCAAACACCGCAAGCCCATCGCCGCCGAGGAGCAGTTCTAGGCACGGTTCAAGCCGCCAGCGGATTCCGGTTCCGGTTCTTCCTCCTCGGACCGCCGGTCTTCGCCGTGTTCAAGACCAGTTTCCTGCGGTGCATGGCTTCCCGCCATTTGTTCGCAGAATGACCGATCGGTTTCCAGGACGCTTTGGTCTTCATGGTCCGGCCTCCGCATTGCTCGAGCGGAATGGGCTCTGCGGCGACTTTGCCCGGCGGGACATTGAGATCAAAAACAGAGGGGCAGTGGCCATCGCCGAAGCCGAACCGGCCTGACAAGGCCGGAGCGCCATAACCCTGGGGCGCTTCGTGTACGCTTCGGACGCCTCCACTGCCCCCATGGAGCGATGCGGGACTTCTCCTGCTGCTACCCGCCTCGCTCTGTGCCGGCATTTGCCGGCGGTCTCGCTAGCCCCGACGAAGCATGCCGCAAACTTCAATCGAGTCGGAGCTCCTCCAGCCCTTCTTCTGATTCACTTTCCTTCTAGCACCATGATCGCAAAAACGCGGTGATCGACGTCACCTGCTGAGGTGACGCCAGTCATAGTTTGCCCTCGCGCGCCGCGCTATGCGTACTCTAGACGCGGGAAGCAGCGCGGAGGTGCCAAATGAAAGCCATCGCCGAGGTCACCGAATTCCAACGCACGCATCAGGTGAGAATCATGCCGCCGGCCCCCGACGCGCTGAAGAAGAAAATTCACGACGCGGTTTCCTGGCGGGCCTTCGCTCTCTACGAAGGTCGCGGCGGTATGAGAGGACATGAAATCGAAGATTGGAGCCTGGCGGAGGCAGACGTCCTGCAGCCCATGGATTGCGGCACGATTGTGCAGGACCATCGCGTCTGCCTGACCACAAACCTCTCCTGTTTTGGCCCGGGCACCCTGGAACTGTGGGTTGAACCGCATCGCGTCACGGTGTGCGGGCCCGCGGCATCGGCCAAACTGGACCGGACAGGGGAAAAGTCCTCCCAGATCACCCGCAAGGATTGGATTTTCCGCAGTCACGAATTGAGCGCGGAAGTGGATCCCGCCGCGGTCACCGTACGTTTCAACGGTCCCGCGATGCATATCCTTCTCCAGCGTGCCGTTGCCGTTCCGAGGCACGCCGAGCTGGTCCACGCGGCCTAACCGTTCTGGATGCCCCTCGAGGGTGAACAGAATGCGGGGCAGCGCCCTGCGTGACTTCCATTCAGACTTGATCGTTTGCAGGAAGGTCCGCACGGGACCTAATTTTTCGAGCCTCAACCGGGTTTGTGATCGGGTACGCTTTCGCCGGGTTGGAAGACCGGGGCCGCGCGCACGCCCACTTGTTTTGCAAATGCTGCGGAGATCTCTTCCAGACCCTGCCTGTCGAATCCTGAAAAGCTGACGGCGACCTTTCCTTCCGGTGAGATCAGAAAAATCGACGGCACATTGGTCAGCCCGTAAGCGTTTGACGCGGGGTAGCCGGCGGCGTCAATCAACGAGGGGAAACTGAGGCCGTACTCGGTGCCGAAATCCTTGCTTTCTCCGGCCTCGTCCTGGCAGATGCCCACGATGGTAACCTTATGACTTCCGTAAGCCCGGTGAATGCGTTCCAGGTAGGGCAGCGTGAACTGGCACACCGGGCAGCACACTTTGTAAAATGCAACCACCACCGGGCCTTTGCTCACCAGTTCCGAGAGCGTCACCTGCCGGCCGTCTGTGTCCGGCAGATCGATTTCCGGAGCCTCGGCCCCCGCCTGGAGCATCTCCGGGCAGCAGCCGTGCAGCGCACGCATGAGTTTCTTCAGCATTCGTCTACGATTCTAGCGAATTCCGTTCCCGGTCATCTATCCGTAGAGCACGGTATTTGTGCCCTGTCGGAAACAGGGGGTGGCAACGCTCCGTGCCGTTCTGACCGTGTTTTTTTCGCCTGCCAGGCAGGCTCCCGTAAGACGGTCATTCCCAACCCCGCGGTATCCGCCGGGGTGAGAATCTTGCTTGCATGGCATGAGAAGCAAACCCCTGGCCCCAAAATCTCGAAACTCGGGATGGCAACGAAATGAATTCTTCGGCATCGCTCTAATGAATGTGCCGCGTCTTCTTGGCCAGAAAATCCATCAGCAAATATTGCCCCAGGGTGTGCGGCGTGGTGAAGTAGGCCTTCCCGCGGCACATCTCGCTCACTTTCTGCACAAATCGCACCAGGGCGTAGTCGCTGGCCAGCATGAACGTATTGATCATGATCCCCGCGCGGCGGCAGCGCGCCACTTCGTCCAGCGTTTCGCTCACCACCATGGGATCCAGTCCGAACGCGTTCTTGTAGACGCGGCCGTCCTCCAGAGTCAGCGCCGAGGGCTTTCCATCGGTGATCATCACGATCTGCCGCATATCTTTTTTCTGCCGAGACAGGATGCGGCGCGCCAGCCGCAAGCCCTCGCGCGTATTGGTGTAGAACGGGCCCACCTGCACACGCGCCAGTTCCGCCAGCGGCAGCTCTTCCGCCGTATCGTGGAACAGCACCAGGTGCAGTGAATCGCCGGGATACTGCGTGCGGATCAGGTGCGAAAGCGCCATGGAGACGCGCTTGGCAGGGGTGAAGCGGTCTTCCCCGTACAGAATCATGCTGTGGCTGCAATCTAGCAGCAGCACCGTGGCGCAAGAACTCTGGTAATCGCACTGGTGCACGCGCAGGTCGCTGTGCTCCAGCTCGATGGGCAGACCGGGCCCGTTGCGGCGCACGGCATTGAAAAGCGTGGCCCCGATATCCAGGTTCAGGGTGTCGCCAAATTCATAGGGTTTGGACGCCGCAGAGGTTTCCACGCCGGTGGCCAGATCTCGCGTGTCGTGCCGCCCCATACTGCTCTTGCCCAGCGAGCCCATCAGCTCTTTGAGCGCGCGAAATCCCAGAAAATCGATGGTCTTGTCGGTGATTTCAAAACGCACCCGGGATTGGTCGTCCCGGCCAGCCCGCCCGCGCGGCGCCTTTTGCCCCGCTTCTGTCACCATCGGCGGCTGTTGCGAGATGAAGCCCTCCTGCGCCAGTCGCTCCGCCAGCCGGTCCAGCAGGCGCTCGAGTTCCTTTTGCCGCTGCGGATTGCTCATCAGCTCGTCGAGCAGCTCTTTGGAAATCAGTTCGCCCTCTTCGAGCGCGCGCAGAATGGCCTGCCGCAGCGACTCCATGGTGCGCTCCGCATCAAACTCGCCCCACTGCGAATACGGCGAATTGAACCCGCTTTGCAGGAGAAAATCGGAGAGCTGGTTGATCAGATCCTCCAGCTCCACGGCGTCTGCGGCCTCGCCGGTGTACTTCGAGTATCGCGTAATCTTCATCGTGCTGGGTGCGTTTCGCCGGTTCCTTGCATTCCTACATCCTGGCCTCGTCCGGTTAGTTGAACTGCCTTCTGGGCGGACGCCCGGCATACGGCTCCGGCTCGCGCTGCTCCGTGGGCCGCGGCGCCTCCGCGTGATATCCCCGCTCCTCGCTGCGATTCACCCTGCGGTGCGCCCATAGACCCTCGAGCACGAACTCCGCCGCCGCCACCACCGCGGCCGCAGAAGCTCCTCCGGCGATGCCCAGGCGATCCAGCCGCTCTACCAGGCCCGGCACTTTTTTCACCAGCGGCAGCTCATCTGCCGCGCACATTTGACTGGTAAGTTTCAGTTCTCCGCCGTTCTGAAACCACTCTACGGTTTTGTCCAGGTTGACGCCGGGAAAATGGCGGTCGAACACGCGCCCGATGGACGCGCGAATCAGTTCGCGGGCCACGGTATCGGCCCCGCGGAGCTCGCCCTCGTATTCCAGCTCGATTTTTCCGGTGATCGAAGGCAAAGCGGCGTAAAGGTCCGCCACGCGCGCTACCGCCGGCCGCTCCTGCAGGCGCACGGCGCGCTGCTCCGCATTGCTGGCCAGCGTCTCCACCACGGAGATGGGTAGCCGTTGGCTGACCCCGGAGCGCTTGTCCACGCGCTTGTCCTCGCGCGCCAGAAATGCGATCTGCTCCACAATCTCCCGCAGGTAGCCGGGAATTTCCAGCGGCAACTGTTCGCCCCGCTGCGTCCACGCTTCCTGATGCGTAATGCGGATGCCTTCTTCCACGCTGGCCGGATAGTGGGTGCGAATTTCCGCGCCGATGCGGTCCTTGAGCGGGGTGATGATTTTCCCGCGCGCGGTGTAATCCTCCGGGTTGGCGGTGAACACCAGCAGCACATCCAGCGGCAGCCGCAACGGGTAGCCCTTAATCTGGATGTCGCCCTCCTGCATGATGTTGAACAGCCCCACCTGGATCTTCCCGGCCAGGTCCGGCAGTTCGTTGATGGCAAAAATCGCGCGGTTGGCCCGCGGCAGCAGGCCGTAGTGCATGGTCAGTTCGTCGGAAAGGTCGCGGCCTCCCCGCGCCGCGCGGATGGGGTCCACGTCGCCCAGAATGTCGGCGATGGTCACGTCCGGCGTGGCCAGCTTTTCCACGTAGCGCAGGGCCCGCGGCATCCAGGCGATGGGCGCCGCCTCGCCCTCCTGGGCCACACGTTCGCGGCAAAACTTGCAGATCGGGCGGTAGGGATTGTCGTTGATTTCGCAGCCGGCCAGCACGGGAAGATGTTCGTCCAGCAGCGCGGTCAGCCCGCGCAGGATGCGGCTCTTGGCCTGTCCGCGCAGCCCCAGCAGGATGAAGTTCTGCCGCGCCAGCAGCGCGTTCACCATTTGGGGGACCACCGAATCCTCATAACCGTGCACGCCGGGAAACAGCGCCTCGCCGGAGGCCAGCATGCGCAGCAGGTTTTCGCGCACCTCCTGCTTCACGCTACGGCTGCCGATGCGTTCCTCGGACCAGGAGCTTCGCCGCAGTTCGCCCAGTGTTCCCGGCAGTTTGGGAATTCCCATAGAGGTGGAAGACATGGAAGGTTAGATGCGCGTCCTTTCAAAGTCATTATAGCCTGCCCGCCGAAGCTTTGGCGAAAGCGGCACGGCTCGCGCCGCCGCTGCCGGGCGCATTCCTGCGCGGTCCACTACGGCAGGGGCGTCCCCGAGTGCCCCGGGCGTGCCCGGCAGGGCAAGCGTTACACGTGGTAGGGCGCGAGCGCTAACCGGCGGGCGCGTGGCCGTTGCCCCCGGCAATCTGCCGCACGCGGTTGGTGTGCTCAAACTGTTCCAGCCAGCGCGCTAGACTCAGCTCCAGGCTGTGCCGGCGTTCCTCTTCGTCGCGCATTTCCAGCAGCTTTTGTTTGTAAGGCAGTTCCAGGGGCAGCGAGCCGGCAATGTGATAGGAGACCGAAGCCGCCATGGCGATCGCATTGCGGTCCGGCCGGTTCTGGAACGCCGCAACGTGGCAGCGCTCAAAAAGCTGCAGCAGTCCCGTGGATGGCACCTGCGCCGGGGCCGGGCCGTCCTGCAGGAATTCGACGTCCGCCTCAAAATAGGAGCGCTCGTCAACCACCTCCAGGATGCGGCAGATCCGGCGGCCGATGGTGGTAATGTCCAGCTCTCCATTCGGATACGTCTTGGTAATGGCGGTGATCTCCGCCGTGCAGGCCACTTCCGCCAGATTTTCCCCGGCCGCCAGAACCACGGCAAACGCTCCCCGGCCTGCCCGGCAATCCCGCACCAGGTCCTTGTAGCGCGGCTCGAAGATGTGCAGCGGCAGCACCTCTTCGGGAAACAGCACCACCTCCAGTGGAAAGATGGGGATCCGGGTGGAAGCCATGGTTGTGTCGAACCGCGGGCGCGGCCCCGGCATCAGCCGGTCTGCTTCTCCAGCGTTTCTCGCGCCTTTCGCCGCTTCGGAATGCTGGTCTGCCCGCCGACCGCGATGTCCGCAGTTCCATCCGCCGGAGGCTGCTGCGACTGATCGCGCGCCACGGGCTGGAAGACAACGTGCAGCCGCGCGTTCTTTGTTTCGGGAGGATTTGTCGGATTGAGATAGGCCCCGACGGCCCTGCCCGCTTCGTCGGAAATGCCCAATGGCGCGCCCATTACCACGTATCTCTGAGTTTTCGAACAGGCCGACGAGATGAGAATCCGGCGCCTCCGGGACATCTCATCCAGGTCTCCCGTCAACCCCCTGAATTCCGCGGACGCCGCGGTAGCGGTCCGCTTCTGTGGCGCGGGAGGCTGCCGCGACGCATCCGCCGGATGGCAGGGCAGGCCAGCGTGGGCGCAAGCCAGCAGGGGGGCCAACGGTACAGCGCGGGCGCGCATGGCCTAGAGTATATATGAGGGAGGAGCGGCGAGTTCAACGCCCCACGGACGCCGGGAGCGCCTCCGCGGGCGGGCAATCCTGCTCTGGCGCGCCGTCAGAGACGTTCCAGTCTTGAGCGCACCAGGGTGATATGCGCCCGGAGGTCATAGACCAGCGGCTCGAAAGAAGTGGGAACACGGAAGTGTAGAACCTTTTCCTCCAGTTGGCCTAATCGCGAGAGCAGGTCCGCGCGATCCTGCGCGACCACGGATCCCGCGTCAATCTCATGTTCGAGCAGGCTCAGTTCCTTATAGAGCCCGATCACGCGCCGCCGCATGGCCCAGGCAAACGCCGGTGGGGCAAAGCGCAGCAGGGGATAGAGCACGCCGATCAGCGGGATCAACAGCACCAGAAGCTGTTGCACCAGCACCGAAAGCCAGAATGGCAGGTTCCTCTGGAAAAATGGCCGACCGGTTTTGTAGAACTGGATGGCCTGCTTGCTCAGCGGAAAATCAATGGCTTCTGCCGCGGGGAACTCTCCCGATTTGCTGAAGACTCCTGGCGCGGAGTGGATTTCCAGCGCGGCCTCCATGAGCAGGTATTGGATGGCGGGATGCAGGTCCTCGCGGACCACCAGGCTCGCCTTTGGTGCCACCATCACAACGTCGCTGGGCGGAATGTTATCCGCCATGTTGGCCACGCCGGCGGGCAGAATCACCTTGTTCAAAAATGGATAAAGGGCCACCCACGCTTCCGCCCGTTGCACGCTGAGCAGCCGCACCCCCGGGGCAGTCAGCAGTTTCTGAACTTGCGGGGATTCCCAGCCGGCCAGCAACACGCAACCGTCAATCTCCCCCTTGGCCAGTTTTTCAGTCGAGTCGGTGGGCAGAAGTGTAAGCAGCCGCTCGGACGCCTGGCCGATGATCCCTGCTCGGGCAAAGAATTCCAGCGACAAGGCCCGCGAGCCGCTACCCTCCGGGCCGATCGAAATGCGCATCTCTTCAAGACTGGCGCGCACATCGCCGGACCTTGCCTGGTAGAAGAGCCAGAGCGGATCGTAATACAGCGTTCCCAAAGAGGTCAGCGCGGGAGACTCCTTCGCGTTGCTGATCCCGCTGGGAAGGATTGAGATGGAGACGCCGGACTTCGCGTCGCGCAGCAGGGCGGCGTTCGCCACCACTCCCATGGTAGGCACCAGGCGGAGGTCAATCCCATCGCGGGCCAGAATTTCCCGGTAACGCGCTCCCAGCCGCGCGGCATTGCTGCCTTCCGGGCCGGTGGCCATGGCCACGTGGCGCGGCGGCGTGGGACGAAGCACCGCAAAGGCGGCCCAGGTAACCAGCGTCAACAGCGCCAGGACGCCGAGCGCACCAAACAGAATGTAACGGCTCCATGCGGGCGGGCGCCTGGCTACAATCATGCGCGCATTCTACCGTCGAACCCCGCATGGGTGCCGGGGAATTTACCTGCCGCGGCGTGGAGAGGTTGCCAGCTGCCCGGCGCGCCTCCCGGGACCATGGCCGACGGGGGTGCTCGTCACTCGCCGCTGGCCACGGATTCTTCCAGCGCCGCCTCGAGTTCGCTCAGTGCGTGCGCGTTGCCCGCCTTGTGGGCCGCGGCGATCCCTTGGCGGAACGCGGCCTGCGCGTCGCTCGCGCGGCCCAGGCGCAGCAACAACTGGCCGTAATGATAGTAGCTGGGCACATAGTCCGGGTGCCCAGCCACCAGCCGGCGGAAATAGTCCTCAGCGGCTGCGGTGTCTCCGGAGTTGCTGCATTCAATGGCCAGGCCGTAAAGAGGAAAGGAATCGTTGGGATTCGCAGCCAGGAACTCCTCGAGCATTTGCCGGCGAGTTTTTGGCGCTTCGCTCACCGGTCGAGGATATCACAGCGCCATCACCTCTCCGATGTTGATCGCCACGCTCAGCAGGGCACTGACCGAGCTGCCCGATGACCTAACGTCGCGAAGCGCCGCTATTCGTCCCGCAACACGTGCATCGGATCCGCGGCCGCCGCGCGCCACGCCGGCTGTCCGGTGGCCGCCAGCGCCACCGCCAGCAGCAGCAGGCACACCGCGATGACCGTGCCGGGATCGCTCGGCTGCACCTGATAGAGGAATCCCGCCATCAGCCGGGATGCCGCCAGCGCCCCGGCTAGGCCCAGACCAATTCCTGCCAGCGCCAGATGCATCCCCCCGCCCACAATCAGCCGCAATACGTCGCGCTTCTGCGCGCCCAGGGCCATGCGTATGCCCAGTTCGCGCCTGCGCTGCGCCACAGCGTAGGCCAGCAGGCTGTAGAGTCCCACCGCGGCCAGCAGCAGTCCCAATCCGCCGAAAGCCGCAATCAGATAGGCCGGCGAACGCCGCAAAAAGATGGAGGGCGACTCCGCGATGATCTGGTCCATGGATTGGACATTGAAGACCGGAATCGTGGGATCCATTTCCCGGACCACGCGCGTGGCGGAGGGCGCCAGGTTTTCCGGCGCCTGCCCAGTGCGCAGCGTGACGGTGAAGTACGGTTCGGTGGACTGGGCGAACGGCGTGTAGATGACTGGATTGGGGGCCGCATCCAGCGCGGTCATGTTTTCATCCCCGACCACGCCAACGATTTCCCAGAGGTTGGGTTCCGAGGTGTATGTGAAATCGATCCGTTTGCCGATGGGATCTTCGCGGGGGAACAGGCGGTCAGCCAAGGTCTGGTTGATCACCGCCACGTGGGGCGCGGCCGGCCCGTCGCTTTCGGCGAAGAAGCGCCCGGCGCGCAACGGCACTCCCATCACGCTGAAATATTGCGCGCTCACTTCGCGGCTGTTGGCTTCCTGGGCTTCTGTCTCCCCGGGCGTGCGGTGCCCTTCGCGCACGAAGCGGGAAGTATTGTTTCCGCCGGTCAACGGAATGGTGCTGGTGCTCGCCGCGCCGCGCACGCCCGGCAGCGCCGCCAGTTTGTCCAGCAATCGGGCATGGAAGGCCATCACATCCGCATCCTTCGGATATTTCTTTCCGGGCAGTGCCAGTTCCATGGTCAGCAGATTGCCGGGGAGGAATCCGGGATCGGTTTGCATTACCCGCGAGAGGCTTTTCAGCATCAG
>DATIYQ010000145.1:0-5627 GCA_035517515.1 Binatia bacterium | reverse complement strand
TTCGGCGGGCTTTCCTGGGCCCTGGATGGCTGTGCCGCGCCGGTAGGTGCGGTGCTCCGTTTGCGACCCGCGATGGCCGCCGCCGGAGCGATGCTTCAGGGCTCCCGCGCCGCGGCCGGCATGCCCGCGCGCGAAATTCGTTTTCGCAACGTCTGTTTTACCTACCCGGGAGCCTCCGCCCCCGTGCTCGACGGGTTTGACCTCACCATCCCGGCGGGAACCTCTCTGGCCATCGTGGGGCAAAATGGCGCCGGAAAAACCACGCTCGCAAAATTGCTGTGCCGTCTCTATGACCCGCAGGGCGGCGCGATTGAAGTGGACGGGGTGCAGATCCAGGATTTCGAGCTGGACGCTTGGCGCGCGCGCCTGGCCGCCGTGTTCCAGGATTTCATCCGCTTCGAGTTGCCCCTGCGGGAAAACGTGGCCCCCTCCGGCGCGCCAGACACCGTGATCCTGGCCGCCCTGGTGGAGGCCGGCGCCGCGGACCTCACCGGCTTGGACACGGTTCTCTCCCGCTCCTACGAAGGCGGCACGGATCTATCCGGTGGCCAGTGGCAGCGCGTCGCCCTGGCCCGGGCCCTTTGCGCGGTAAAGATGGGCGCCGGCGTGGTGCTGCTGGATGAACCGACCGCGCAGCTCGATGTTCGCGGCGAGGCGGAGATTTTCGAGCGCATTCTGGCCGCAACGCGCCACGCCACCACCATTCTCATCTCCCACCGTTTTTCCACCGTACGCCACGCGGACCGCATCTGCGTTCTGGAGCACGGCCGCGTGGTCGAGCTCGGAACCCATGACGAGCTCATGGCCGCCGCTGGCCGTTACCGCACCATGTTTGATCTTCAGGCCGCGCGCTTTGCCGCCGGCCAGGAGGAGGAGGGATCGACGCTCGATGCCCTCAGTTGACCCGCTGCCGCCCGCCTTGTCTTCGATGTGGCGCGCCCTCCTCCGCGCCCACCAGGCGGAGCCGCGCCTGCTCGGCGTCTCCTTCAGCCTGGCCATGCTCGCCGCGCTCCCCGATGCTTTGCTGGCATTGTGGCTGAAGCTGCTGGCCGATGGATTGCAGCAGCACCGCCGGGCTTTGCTGCTCTCCGCGGCCATCGGCCTGGGCATTTCCGCGGTGGGCACGTGGTTTCTGAAAGTCACCAGCGACCGCGCCCAGCGCCGCTTCCGCGACCGTGTGGCCGCGGCGCTCGAATCGCACGTCGCCCGGCTGCAGGCCTCGGTCTCCACCATCGCCCACCACGAACGGCCGGAGTATCTGGACCGTCTGGCCATGTTGCGCGATCAGGTGTTCGTTCTCGACCACATGTACATGTCGCTTTTCTCCACCGCCGGATGGATTTTGCGCCTGGGCGTTACTCTGGCCCTGCTGGTTTCCGTCCATCCAGCGCTTGCGCTCCTGGCCTTCTTCGCCGTGCCTGCGGTGTTCACTTCGAGCTGGCGTCCGGGTGTCGAGCGCACCGTCGAAGAGAGCTTCGCGCCCGCCAATCGCCTGGCCCGCCACCTGTTTGTCACCGCCACCGGCGCCGCGCAAGGCAAAGAGGTCCGTGTCACGCGCATTGGCAATCGCCTGGTGCGCGACCGGCGCGATGCCTGGGAACAGTGGTACCGCCCGGTATCGGCGGAGCGTTGGAAGACGGCGTGGTGGCACACCCTGGCCTGGTCCATCTTTGGGGCAGGTTACGTGGCTGCGGTGATGTTCGTTTGCTGGCGGCCCGGCGCAACCCCCGGCCAGTTGCTGCTCGTTTTGGCCGCCGGCTCGCGTCTCTCCTCCTACATCGCCGCCACCGTGGGCGAAATTGGCTTCCTGCGCGGTTTCTGGCTGGAAGGTTCGCGCCGTTTGGCCTGGCTGGAGGATTACGCGGCATCGCTCGAAGAGCGCGCCGATCGCAAGCCGCCGGAGCGCATCACCCAGGGCATCCGCATCGAGCATGTGTCCTTCGCCTATCCGGGCACGGAGCGCCGCGTGCTCGAGGATGTAAGCCTGGACTTCGCGCCCGGCTCCGTGGTGGCCATCGTCGGCGAAAACGGCGCCGGAAAAACCACCCTGGTCAAGCTGCTCTGCCGCATGTACCAGCCGGACCAGGGGCGCATCCTCATTGACGGTGTGGACCTGGCGCGTATCCCCGCCGGCGATTGGCGTTCGCGCCTGGCCGGCGCCTTCCAGGATTTCTTTCGCTTTGAATTTCGCGCCCGTCACACCGTGGGCCTGGGAGACCATCCGCGCCTGGATGACCAGCCCGCGGTCATCGCCGCGGTCGGCCGCGCCGGCGCCGAAGACGTAATCGAAAAGCTCCCCGCGGGCCTCGAGACGCAGCTCGGTGTCAATTGGCCCCAGGGCCTGGAGGTCAGTTTCGGCCAGTGGCAGAAGCTCGCATTGGCCCGCGGCTTCATGCGCGATCGCCCGCTCCTGCTCGTCCTGGACGAGCCCACCGCCGCGCTGGACGCGGAAACCGAGCACGCCCTCTTTGAACGTTACGCCGCCGGGGCCCGCGGCGAGGGACGCATTACCATCCTGGTCTCGCACCGCTTCAGCACCGTGCGCATGGCGGACAGCATCGTCTTGCTCGATGGTGCCCGCGTGGTCGAAACAGGCACCCACGAAGAACTCATGGCCAAAGGCGGCCAGTACGCCGAGTTGTACGGAATCCAGGCCGCCGCATACCGTTGAGCCCTGCCCCGCGAAACGCGGCCCCGTGCGGCTGTTGACTCCGCATTCCGCTGGGGTACCATCGCCCCAGCCGCATTCGCCTGCGAACCCCTTTCCGGGCGGGCCGGTTGAAAAGAGGAATGCGTGAAGATCCTGGCGAAGTTCAACTTGATCCTGATTGTGCTGTTCGGTGCTGGGATGTACCTGGTCACCCGGATGGCCTACAACTTCCTGGAGCAAAACGCGCGCGCCGAAGTGCTGCACCAGGCGCAGATGATGGTGGAGAGCGCGGGCGCCACCCGGGAGTACACGGAAAAGGAAATTGAGCCGCTGCTCGTGGACCATCCGCGCTTTTCCGAAGAGTTTCTTCCCCAGATCATCCCGTTCTATGCGGCCACCCAGATCTTCAATCGCTTGCGCAAGGATTATCCGGATTACAACTACAAGGAAGCGGCCCTCAACCCCTCGAATCCCCGCGACCGCGCCGTCGAGTGGGAGGCCGACGTCATCGAACACTTCCGCAACTCTCCCAGCCAGAAGGAACTGATTGGCGAGCGCGACACCCCCACCGGCCGGGCCCTCTACTTGGCCCACGCCATTTCCGCGAACGACGACTGCCTGGGTTGTCACGGCGCGGTGGATAAAGTGATGCCCACCATGGTGAAGACCTACGGAAGCGTCAACGGCTATGGGTGGAAGCCCGGGGAAGTGATCGGCGCGCAGATTGTTTCCGTGCCCATGACCGTGCCCTTGCGCATCGCGGACACCGCCTTTCGCCGCCTGATTATTTTTCTTTCCGTCGTCTTTGTGGCCACCCTGGTGGCCATAGACCTGGCGCTCTATGCCATCGTCATTCGCCCGGTGCGCGGACTTTCCGCCATGGCGGAGCGCATCAGCCGCGGGGAATTGAACCTCCAGGAGCTGCCCGTCCGGGGGAACGACGAAATTGCCGGTGTGACCCGCTCCTTCAACCGCATGTACGTGAGCATGGCCAAGGCCATGAAGATGCTCAAGGGGTAAGCGCGCCGCGGCGCACCGGCGCTACAGCGTCCGCTTCCGCCCGGCTAGAAATTTGGCCCGATCCTTTTCCGACTCAATCTCCAGGGCCACCGCGCTGTAGAGTTCTTCCAGGTTCTGGCAATGCGCCGCCGTGCGCTCCACGATGATGTGCGCGATCGGGCCGATGTACTCCGCCACTTCCTTCGCCATTGCCGCCACCACCGCCGGACTGATCTGCGCGCGGCTGCGCCCGGCAGAGGCCGTGGCGCCCCGCGGCGGGGCGCTGCCCGTGGCCGGCATGGCCCGCGTCCGCTCTTCCACCGGCGCCGCCGGTCCCGGCGTGCTGTGATCCGCCAGATAGGCCTGCAGCGTGCCCAGAAATTCACGGGCGCTCTGATACCGCTGCGCCGGATCCTTCACCATCGCCTTCATCACCACCGCCGCCAGTTGCGGCGGCACGTTGGGGTTCAGTTCGCTCGGCGGGGGCGGCTGCAGGCGCAAGTGGCCTTCCAGAATCTCGTACTGCGTCGGACCCTCGAACGGCCTCCGGCCGGAGAGCATCTCGTACAGGCTCACTCCCAGCGAATATAGGTCCGACCGCGTATCCACCCGCTGCCCGCGCACCTGTTCCGGCGACATGTAGTAAAGCGAGCCCAGAACCGTCCCCGAAGCGGTGACCGTAGGATCCCGTCCGCTCACCGCCAGCCCGAAATCCAGCAGCTTGGCCGTGGTCGCCGGTTTCCTCACGATCATTACGTTGGATGGCTTGATGTCCCGGTGAATCACTCCCCGCTCGTGCGCATACACCAGCGCTTCCAGCACCTGCCGGATGTAGTCCAGCCCTTCGTCCATAGGCAGCGGACCGGCGGCCAGGCGCTCTCCCAGTGTCTCGCCTTCCACGAATTCCATCACCATCACCATCTGGTCTTCGTGGCGAAAGGCGGTGTGCAGCGCGGCGATATTGGGATGATTCAGGCTGGCCAGCACCCGGATTTCGCGCACAAAGCGCTCCACCATGTCCGGTGTGCCCAGTTGCGCCTGTTGCAGCACCTTCAGCGCCTCGATGCGCTGGGAAATAATGTGCCGCGCTTTATAGACTTTTCCGATTCCCCCCGCGCCCAGTGAGCCCAGCAGCTCATATTCCGCCAGCGGCCCTGTAGACGCCCGTTCTAGTTTCCCCAGAGAGAGCTCGGCTGCGCTGGTTAGCGGCGCGGTCATCGAGTTGGAGTTGGCCATCGCAGGCGCCGGAGCCGAAGACCCGCGCCCGCCGGATTCCACCACCGGCGGCGTCGCCCCCGCCGGACGCAAGCCCTGCGGAATGGCCTCGTTGCCCGCCTCCTCGGTTTTGAAGTTGTAGAGCGAGATCCGGCCGCCCTGTTTGAGCTCCACCGTCCCCAGCGGGGTCAGAAATGTCTTCCACCGCGTGTGCTCGGCCAGCACCTCTGCGATCGCCGCGGAGAGCAGAATGTGCCCGCCATCCCCGCATTCCGCGATGCGCTGCGTCATGCTGATGCCGCCCCCGGCCACCGTCTCGTTCCCCTGCAAATCCTTCACCCGGAAGACCGGGCCGGTATGAATACCCATGCGCAGCGCCAGCCGCGGTGCGTGTTTCGACGCCAGCGCCAGCGACTGCGCGCATCGCAGCGGCGTCTCCGGGCTTCCGAAAAACGCCAGCGTAATCACGTCCGGCGTGGTCAGCGTGGCCAGTTGCCGGTTGCTCCGCGCCGTCTGCACCGCGGAGGCGGAATTGAGCGCTGCCGAAAGGCTCTCCAGCGCCAGGTTCTGCTCGTTGATGGGCAGAGATGCGAACTGGACAATCTGCACGGATAAAATGTGCGCCAGCTCCATCTCTTGTTCGTGCTGCTCCAAGCGCCTCTCCTTGCCGCTGCGGCCGCCCCAACCATTAGATGCAGGACCCTGGGTCCGGCAATCTCGCCTGTCTCTGCGGGGAAATGATACGCCAGCACCGCGGCCCCGC
>DATIYQ010000144.1:0-18509 GCA_035517515.1 Binatia bacterium | reverse complement strand
CGCGCGTCCTGCAAGATTCCCAGGGCCACCACGGCGCGCAGGCGCACGAACCATTCCGCATCGGTGGCCAGTTGTTGGAGCGCGGCCAACGCCAGGCGCGGGCGCGCTCCGGCCATGGCCCGGGCAGCGGAGGCGCGCACTTCCGGCAGCGGATCGGACGCCAGCAGCACCAGGTCTTCCCCCAGTTCGGCGGAAGCGACCTCCGCGAGGACGCGAGCCAAAACGGGACGCAGCTCGTCGTCACTCGACTGGATGGCGTGCAGCAGCATCGAGGGGCGATCGCGGCAGCAGTGATAGAGAGCGGTCTGCAGCACATTGACGGGAAGGCGCAGGCGGCGTAATTCCAGGCGCTCGAGAATCGGTTCGGCGGCCTCCGGCATGCCGTAGCGTCCCAGGCCCCGCGCCGCAGCCACCGCGGTCTGCTCGTTCTCATCATCCAGACCTTCCGCCAGCGCGGGAATGGCTTCCGGACAGCGCATGCGGCCCAGCATCACCAGCGTGCGCACGCGGCGCCATCCGCGGCGGCGGCGGGCCTGATAGATCCGGCGGTCCAGCAATCCGCTGATGCGCAGCACGTGGCGGATTTGCTTCGCTTCTTCGGGGCCGGCAACTTCCATGCGGTCCAGCAGGATTTCTTCCAGGATGCGGTCGTCCAGGGGATCGCGCCTCCAGGCTTCCGGCAGGATTCTTCCGCCCAGAATTTCCGGAAGCTGGCGGCGCAGGGCCTGGGCGCGCGCGTCGCGCCGGCCGAAATACCTCCGCCGCGCGGCGCGGCGTCCCATGATGAATGCGAGCAGCAGGGCGGCGCCCGCCAGGCTGGCCACGATCGCCTGGAAGACGTAACTTGCGGGTCCGAGGCGGGCCACGAGTTGGGTGACCGGGTTCACGGCGTTAGAAGCGGAGCCCATAGCTGAGCCCGAAGCTGGTCTGGGAGCGCTGCTGGGTGCGGTTCTGGTAAAAGACGTATCCCTGCAGGTATTGCCGCGAGCGGATTTGGCAGCGCAGCCCGCCGCCCCAGGTCTGCGCGGCGAACCGCCCGAGTTGGTCGGTGACCGCGTAGTCCTCGCTCCCAACGGCGAAAAAGACGTTTGCGGTCAGCCGGCTAATCACGGGAAACGTCAGTTTGGTGATCCCCGAAGGCTGCCAGACCGGAGCCAGGGCGGGAAAAGAGGAGCGCGCGGCGGTGACCGCGATCTGCCACATCCACTCGCGCGGCAGATAGACGATGGCGGAGGGAGTGAGCGCGAGCACGCGGGCGGTGGAAAACCAGTACCACTGCTGGTGATAATTGAATTCCAGCCCGCGGATGAAATGATGGCCGGGCATCGTGCCGCCCTGGTCCAGCTCGAAAAAAGCCTCGCTGCGCGGAATCACCCCTTCGTCATGATTCCAGGTGCCGCCCACGGTGATGCCGGTGTGCGCCTTGGGTTTGAAGGTCACCTGGCCCAGGTTGCGCTGGGCCTGGCCGCCGAAGCGGTCCCAATAGGAGGTTTCAAAATAGGTGATCCAGTGAGCGTCCCAGTCCGTGCGCAAGCCGAGTTCATAGGCGCTCGCCGTGTTTGTGTAATTAAAGGTGTCCACGTCCGTGCCCAGGCGCAGTTCCATGCGGGGAGCCTCGGCCACGGACTGAAGATCCAGTTTTGTCTGCGGGTCATCGGGTGCCAGGCGCTGGGCCGCCAAAAACGCTTCGCGCGCCTCGCGCGTCCTTCCCAGCGCCCGGAGCACGCGGCCCTCTTCGCTCGCCAGGTCCGCGCGGTTCGGGTCCGCGGCCCGCGCGCGTTTGAGCAGTTCGAGCGCATCCTCCAGACGACCCTGGCGGCGCCGGAGCAGGGCCAGGTCGAGAAGTATGTCCGCATCGTTGGGGGTTAGAGAAAGCACGCGCTGGAAGACCGCTTCGGCCTCCGGCAGGCGCCCCAGGCGCAAGAGCACGCGTCCCTGCCAGCCGAGCGCGTCTGTGTCGCCGGGCGCCTGCGCCAGCCTCCCTTCGGTCACTTGCAGTGCGGCCTGGGGTTGATTGGCCGCCAGCAGGCTGCGCACCTGCTTTTCCCAATCGCCGGGAGCAGGTGGGAGCGCGGCTGCGGATTGGGCCAGGAGGCCGCGAGATGCCGGATTCGCCAGGAGCGTGAGCAGGGCGAATGTCGCGAAACGGAACATACGTGGAGAGTTGATGACTCCCCGTATGTATCGGCATGAAACGCAGGAAGCTGGAGTTCAGCGGCAGCGAGAGGGTTAGTGGGGGACGGCGGTGACCGCCGGTGGCGCTGGGGGAAAGACCGCGAGGGGTTTGCCTTCCACGTCCTTCATGGAGAAGCCGAGCCAGCGGGCCACGGTCGGGCCGATGTCCACCAGCCGCGCCCCATCGATCGAGCCGCGGCGAACCCCCGGGCCGGTGATCAAGAGGGAAGCGTTCATCTTCGGGTTGTCCGGAGGGAAGCCGTGAATCCCGGGAATGGGCGCGGAAGCAACCGCATCGCCGGCGACGCCACCGCCAAACCCGAAGCCCTCCGCCGCTTCCAATGCGAGGAACGCTTGCGGATCGCCGCCGAGCGCGGCGATCTCGTTTTGGGAGAGCACCCGGGCCACACCGCTGGCGGGTTGAGCGGCGCGCGTGGAGAAGAGCTCGCGGACACGGGCCGCGGACTCCGCATCCTTCGCGTCGTGGAGGTAGATGTACGCGCCGCCCCCGAACGTGGAGGCCTGCGCGCGCCAACTGGCCACACGATTCTGCGCGTCCAGGGTAATCAGGCCGCTCTCGCGCAGCAGGACGGAAGGGCGCAGGATTTTTTCCTGGCGGGCAAATCCGTGATCGGAGACAACCAGGAAAAGTGTGTCCTGCAGCAACCCCTCGTGGCGCATGGCCTCAAGCACGCGCGCAACCTGCGCATCCGCCTCTTCGATGGCGGCCAGGGCTTCCGCGCTCCAGGGCCCCTTTTCGTGCTGCCAGTGGTCCACCATGGAGAGGTGCAGCAGCAGCAGGTTGGGGCGCAGGCGTTCGATGACGTCCACGGCGATGTCCGCGAACGCTTCGTCCTTGGGCGGCGGCGCGCTGAAGGAAGCATCAAAGCCGGGGAAACGTTTGGAAACCGCATCCCACAGGCCCGCGGTGGAGACCGCTTGCAAGAGCCGGGCGCCGTCGGTGCCGCGTCCGCGCCAGAATTCCGGGGTCACGGCATCGGCGCGCGCGCCCAGGGTGACCGGCCAGCCAATCAGCGCGGTGCGCAGGCCGCGCTCCCGCGCCAGGCTCCACAGAGTGGGCACGCGGATTTCCGCGGTGTACCAGTGCCATTCGCCGTCGCGTTTACCTTCCGGATCGAACACCGCGTTGCTGACAATGCCGTGGCGCGCCGGTGATACGCCGGTGACCATGCTGGTGTGCGAAGGGTAGGTGACTGCGGGCATCCCCACACGGACACCGGGACTGAAGGCTCCAGTGGCCGCGAGTTGGCGCAAGGTGGGGATTTTCAGCCCGTGCGCGTCCGGCTCCGTATAGCTGGCGGGCATCAGGCCATCAATGGAGAGGATCACAGCGTGGCGCGCCGCTGGTGCCGCCGGCGGGGTGGAGCGGGCGCTGCCCGCCAATCCGGCAAGCAACAAAGAAAGAAACAGGGCACGGCATTTCCCGAGGCAGCGAATCATGGATGGCCTCTTGTGCGGGCGAACCAGGTGACTTTATCCGTTCTGTCGGGCCGGCGCAACGCTACGAAAACCGTGCAGAACCGGGCGCTTCGCGCTTGGCGGAATCGTACCGGCGCCAGAGAGGGGGAGAAATTCGGGCTAGGCCGGAAGCCGCGGCTCGGGGCATAATCCCCTGCATGGACGAGCGCGACTTTTACAACGAGAAAGAGGAGACCAAGCAGTTAACTCTGGTGTGCCCGCACTGCCGGCAGGAGGGCTCCTATCCCATCCGCTGGAAGGTGCGCACGAAGAAGGACCAGTTGCCGCGCGGGGCGGGGAACGAGGATCGCCGGAAATTCGAGAAGGCGCGCACGTACATGGTGCGGGTGGACGACCTGGTGGCCTGCCGCAATCTACGCTGCCGCAAGCGTTTTGAACTGACCGGACAAACTGTGGTGCTGCTCTAGCACCGGTTGTCGAAGCCGCGGTGCCGCCGATGGGCGGCGGCAGCAATTCACGCTCAGGCCCTGCCCGACGAACCACTGAGGCTAGGAAATCTCCGGGTACATCTCGAAGAAAGCTTCGACCGACATGTGGAATTGCTTCTCGATCTCGTCCTTGGAGCCTTCCAGCAGGTGCATGGTGATCTGGGCGGAGCGCCCGCCTTTCAGCGCAACGGGCGCGGCCTTCACCTCCTCGAGTTCTTCTGCCGGGAACAGCCGCAGACCGTACACCAGCGCGAGTTTGGCCATGGCCATCTCCTCCGCTTGAAGGGTACGTGCAGGGATTCCTGCCGTCAATCCACGCCGTCTGCCGGCCGCGAGGCGAAGGGAGAGGGGGCGCACCGTTGACACGCGAAACCGGGCGGACTAGCGTATCGCCCCACCATGTCCGGCCATAGCCTCCGCCTGCGATTGATGCCGGAAAGCTTCGCCATCTGCCGGCTGGAGCCGCAGGCCCCCGTGCCTGCGTGGCTGCCGCGGAAGGGATTCACCGCGGTGATCCGCACGGCAGCGGAGCTTTCGATTTACTCCGCGGAAGAAGCGGTGCCACCGGAGGTGCAGGCGGCGCGCGGCTGGCGGGCGTTCGAACTGGCCGGGCCGTTCGCGTTCACGGAAACCGGAATCATCGCTTCCGTGGTGGCTCCGCTGGCGGAAGCCGGAATCAGCGTTTCCGTGGTGGCCACCTATGACACCGATTATGTCTTCGTGAGCCAGAGCGCGCTGGAGGGCGCCGTGGCCGTCCTGACCGCCGCGGGACACCACATCCTCGGCCGGGAATGAGAGCCGGTTGTAGCGTCCCGTCAGTTAACGGAATATACTTGGCCCGGAAGCATCCAGGTGCCGCGGCGCGGCATCGCATGGGCAGGCCACGGGTGAAGGCTCCAGCGTGTATTCCTTCCTCGAACCGCCGGCGGCGCGTGGCGCCGCAAACGTGAGGGTCGCGATGATCAAAATCGGACACACGCTTCCCGTCCTGCTGGCCGTGACTCTCTGCACCGTGGCAGCGGCTTACGGACAGTCACCGGCCGCAGCGCCCGCGCCGGCCAGTGCACCTGCCCAGGATCCGCCCGCAGCCCCGCCGGCTGCCGCCCCAGCGGCATCCGCAGCTGCTTCCGCGGCCGGCGCCGCGTCCACGGCCGCTCCAGTGGCGGGAGAACAAAAAGTGGTTGTGCCCGTGGGCACGCGGCTGCCACTGGTGTTGCACAACGGGGTCTCCACCCGAAACGCGCATCCCGGCGATCCGCTTTATTTCGAGACGTTGTATCCGGTGCTGGTGGGGGAGCGCATCGTGGTTCCCGCCGGTTCCTACGTCAGCGGAGAAATTACCGAGACCAAGCGGCCCGGGCGGGTGAAAGGGCGCGGGGAAATCATGCTGCGGCTGACGCAGATGATTCTTCCGAACGGATACGTGGTGAGTTTTCTTGCGTCGCCCACCGGCGCCAGCACCGGCGACGACGACCAGGTGGACAAAGAAGGCAAAATCAAAGGGCCGTCGAACAAAGCCAGCGATGCACGGACAGTGATCCTGGGAACGGGAGCCGGCGCGGGCATCGGGGCCGCGGCGGCGGGGGCGCAGGGCGCGGGAATCGGCGCGGGAATCGGCGCGCTGGCCGGGCTGGCTGCGGTGCTGCTGACGCGCGGGCCGGAACTGGAGCTGCCGCGCGGCACGACGCTGGACGTGGCCCTCGACCGTCCGCTGTACCTGGACTCGGCTCGGGTGAAATTTACGGATCCCGGGCACGCGTCCACGTTGCCGGGTCCTTCCAGCCGCGAGCCCACCCGCCCCGGAACCGTGGCTCCGAACTAGCCCGCATGTCTCAGAGGGTCAGTGATTGGCCGAGTGCGCCTGCTCGGGCTGGCTCGCCGCGAAGCGCATGGGACTGAAGCCCTGGACGGGAAGGGAAGTGCGGCCTTCGGCAATCCATTCTCCGAGCGCGCGGGCCGTGGCCGGCGCCAGCAGGATTCCGTTGCGATAGTGGCCGGTGGCGATCCAGAGTCCTTCGACATCCGCCGGGCCAAGGATGGGCAGGTGGTCGGGAGTGTCCGGCCGCAGCCCGCACCAGGTTTCCACCACCGGCGCGTGGGCCAGCGCCGGCAGCATGCGCACCGCGTCGCTCAACAGCCTGCCGATGGCCCCCGCGGTCACTGCTTTTTCAAAACCCACGTGCTCCACGGTGGCGCCGATGAGCAACCGTCCGTCGTTGCGCGGAACCAGATAGGAGGGTCCGCGCACCACGCGGCGCACCGGCATTTCCGCGGGACGCAGGGCGGCCATCTGGCCGCGGGCGGGAAGGGTGGGCGCATAGCGCTCCGCCCCCTGCACCTGGGCGGAAAAGCATCCGGCCGCAAGCACCACGTGAGCGGATGATAATTTCGCGTTTTGAGTCTCGACGCCGGTGGCGCGGCCGGAGAGGATGGTCAGGCGGGCTACATTTTCGCCGGCGCGGAAATCCACCCCCTGGCCGCGCGCGGCCGCGGCCACCGCTGCGGTGAGCCGCCGATTGTCCACGGATCCTTCGTCCGCCATAAACGCGCCGGCAGCGGCATCCGCGGCGAGCGCGGGTTCGGCGCGGCGCAACTCCGCTGTGCGGAGCGGCTGCGGATGAAAGCCCGCGCGGCGCACGGCCGCGAGCCAGTGCTGCAACTTTTCCTCCGCGCCCTCGCCGAAGAAAACCTCCAGGGCGCCGTCGCGGCGATACCCGGTGTTCATTCCCGTGGCGCCTTCAACCCGCTCGATGAATCCGGGATAGAGAGCCAGGCTGGCATTGGCCAGGGGGACGAGCGCGTGCTCTTCAATGGATTCGGAAGCCGGGGTGAGCATTCCCGCGGCCGCCCAGGACGCTTCCTGGCCCGGTTCACGGCGATCCAGCGCGAGCACGCGGAGCCCGCGGCGGGCCAGTTCGTGCGCGATGGAACACCCGATCAAGCCCGCGCCGATGATGATAACGTCGAAGGAATTCACCGCACGAGTGTATCGCACAGAAACGGCAATCTCGAAAACCACAACGCGGAATCGAACGGGCACAGGAGAGGCGCGAAATCCAGGCTAGAGGGAACTCACCAGTTCCTCGGAAAGCACGCGGGCTTTTTCCGCAAGCACGAAGGCTCGTTCCCAGTCCGGAACCTCGCCCGCTTCCCGCGCCTGGGCCAGGAAGTTCTGAATCTTCTCGACCATGTCTTTTTGGGCGTCGTTCAGGGAACGGCCGGAGGCGCGGCGCAAATTGGTTTCCACGGCGGACATGGATTTTTCCGTCTGTTGCTTCCGTTCCGACTGCTGTGCGGGTGATACCCGGGGTGAGATGAGGGGTGGAACCGGCCGGGGCGCCGGCGGTTCCGGCGCGGGCTGCGGCGCGGGGGCGACTGCCGGAGGCTTCGGAGCGGGGCGGGAAGGCTCGGGAACCTTCAAAGCCGGAGGTTTCGCAGCGGGGGCCGCCGCTCCGCTGTCGCTGGGAGTCGCCGTGGTCCCAGGCGCCTCACCGGGCTTCCCAGCGGGAGATGCTGCGGGATTGGACGGCTGAGGGACGGCGGCTTCCGCGGGAGCGGAGGCCGCCGGGCTGGCGGCCTGGGCCGTTTGCCGGTGGCAGCCGGCAGCGGCCAGGGCTGCCAATGCCAGCAGCAGCACTTGCGCGTGTCTGGGATGGGGCGACATGGCGGATCAGTGCGTGATCGGCAAATCCACGATGAAGGTGGTTCCCTTGTCTGCCTCCGTCTCAAAGTCTATCGAACCGTTGTGAAGCTGCACAATGCGAAAAGCCGTAGCGAGTCCCAGGCCGCTGCCGGAGGGGCGGGTAGTGAAGAAGAGTTCGAAGATGCGGCGCCGGTGCTCCGGCGCGATGCCGTGTCCGGTATCGGCCACGCGGAGTTCCGCATGGTCGCCCTTGCGGCGCAAGGTAATCGTCAGGCGGCCGCCATGCTTCATGGCCTGGCAGGCGTTCAACACCAGATTCATCAGGGCTTGCTGGAGAAGGTTGGGATCCAGGCGCACCGGCGGCAGAACCTCCGGCTGTTCCACCACCGCCTGGACGCCCGCGCGCTCGATTTGCGGGCGGGCCAGGGAGAGCACTTCCGCCACGATGTCGGCCACCTGGGTGTCCTCGAGGTGGAGCTCGACGGGTTTGGTGAAATCCAGGAAGGTCTTCACAACGCGGTCCAGGCGGTCGATTTCCGTGTCCAGCACCTTGGCGGCGGCGCGCGCTGATTCCGGATCCGCGGGCAGGCTCTCGCGCAGGTTTTCCAGCCACAGGCGCATGGAGTTGAGGGGATTCTTGACCTCGTGGGCCACGCCGGCGGTCACGCGTCCCAGCGCGGCCATGCGCTCGGAAACCGCGAGATCGGAATCAATCCGCTCGAGGGAATCCAGGTCGCGCAGGGTGACCACGGCACCCATGCGCGAGCCGCCCTCGGCGATTTCCCGCACGCTGGCGCGCACCCGCTGCGGCCCGCGGCCGCCCTGCACTTCCACCTCGGCATTTTCAACCGCCTGAAGGCGGCCGGAGGGCATGCCCAGGGCGCGGCCCAGCGGCTCCTCCGGCGGAAACACCTGAGAAGCGGCGCGGCCGATGAGCTCCTCCGGCTTGCGGCCCAGGAATTTTTCCACGGCCGGGGTGGCCAGCACGGTCTGTCCGGTTGCGGAAAAGACCAGCAGGGCGTCGTCGAGGCCGGCGGCCAGCGAACTGAGGTTTTCCCGCAAACCGCTGAAGATGGCGCGCACGCCGCGGAGTTGCTGACCGATCTCGCTGATTTTGGTGCTCACCTGTCCCAGTTCGTCTCCGGAGCGAAGCGGCTGGGAGTCAAACTGGCCGTGGGCGATGCGGTCGAGCTGCGCGGTGATTTTCTGCAGCGGCGCCAGGGTGATGCTGCTGGTGATCCCGGCCAGCAGCGCGGAGAGCAGGACGCCGAACAGGGCCAACTGGGTGGCGGCGCGCAGGGTGGGAGAAATCTCGTTGCGCAGCAGCGCCGAGTTCATGTCCACGCGGATTTCGCCGAACGGCTGGTCGCCGACGTTGAAGGGAAGGGAGAGCTCGTAAATGCGCGAGGGACCGTAGAGGGCGCGGAGCTGTTCCAGAAAGTCCGCCTGGGTGAGCCGCTCCAGCCGCGTGCCGGGGAGCATCAGGTGGCCGCTGCGCTCCGGGTCGCTGGAAACGATGGCCACGCTTTCGCGGTTCACCACGCTCACCTCATAAATGGTGGGCGAATAGGCCAGGGCGGTGCTGAGGGCGGCGGCGATTCCCGAATCCTTGCGCAGCAGGTCGCGCACGTAGGCTTCCAGGTCCGCTTCGCTGGCGGAGGCCGGAGCCATGCCGCGTGCGGCGGCCTCATCCAGGGCGTGCTGGGCCTGTCCCAGGATGAGCTGGGCCACGTACTGGGCGCGGTCGTCCAGTTGCCGGATGGTCTGCCGCACCAGCGCGGCCACGGAGACCACCGACACCAGTCCCACGACGGTGAGCACCAGCACAGCCGTGGTCAGCGTGAATTTAGTCTTCAGGCGCAGGCGCATGGCCGGGTTCGCGCGCGGCGTATTCTTTGAGTTTATTGTGCAGGGTCTTCAGGCTGATGCCCAGCAGCTCAGCCGCGCGCGTTTTGTTGTTTCCGGTGGCTTCGAGGGTTTGGCGGATGAGCGCCCGCTCCGCCTGGTCCACAGTGACACCCACGGGGAAGCGCAGCCCGCCCAGCCCGGCGCCGGCCGGAGCGGGACGGCCGAACTGCGGCGGCAGGTGCTGCCGGGTGATGGTCTCGCCTTCGGCCACAATCACGGCGTGCTCCAGTACGTTGCGCAATTCGCGCACATTGCCGGGCCAACCGTGGGTTCGGAACGCCTCCATGACGTCGGCGGCGGCGGCGCGCACGCGCTTTCCGTGTTTCGCGGCCACGTCTGCGAGCAGAGATTCGACCAGCGCGGGCAGATCTTCTTTGCGCGTGCGCAGGGGCGGAAGATGGATGTGGAATACGTTCAGCCGGAAATAGAGGTCCTGGCGGAGATGTCCCTGGGCCACGGCCTGTTCCGGATCCTTATTGGTGGCGGCAAGCACGCGCACATCCACACAGGTCTCCGTTTTCCCTCCCAGGCGCCGGATCTTGTGGTCTTCCAGCACGCGCAAGAGCTTGGCTTGGGTGGGCATGGGCATTTCGCCGATTTCGTCCAGCAGCAGCGTGCCCCCGTCCGCCAGCTCGAAGCAGCCCAGCCGGCGCTCCGCCGCTCCGGTGAAGGCTCCGCGTTCATGGCCGAAGATCTCGCTCTCCATCAGGGATTCGGGGATGGCCGAGCAATTAATGGCCACAAAGGGTCCCTCCGCTCGCGGAGAGAGCCGGTGCAGCGCGCGGGCCACCACTTCTTTTCCTGAGCCGGTCTCTCCAGTGATTAGAACGGAGGCGCTGGAAGGCGCGGCCTGCTCGACGGCCAGCAGCACGTCGCGCATAGCCTTGGAGCCTCCCACCAGCTCGCCCAGGCGGCCGGCGGCACGCAGTTCGCGGGTGAGCGCAGCTACCTGGCGGCGGTCACGCACGCGGCCCAACGCGCGGTCCAGCAGCGCCCGGAGCACCTGCGGCTTGAGGGGCTTCTCGATGTACCAGAATGCGCCGGACTCGATGGCTTGCACGGCGCGGTCTTCGCTGCCCTTGCCGGTGATCAGGATGGCGGGGCACTCCGCCAGAGCGTCGCCGAGGGTGCGCAGCAACTCGAGACCATTCATCCCCGGCAACTCCACGTCGGCAATCAGGACGGCTGGGCGGAAGGAAGCGACGGCCTCCAGGGCTTCCTCCGCGCTTTCCACTCCCAGAACTTCGCACCCCCACTTGCGCAGCAATGCTTCATAGCCTTTGCGCGCGTTTTCTTCGTCCTCAATGACCAGGATGCGGCCTGCAGTCGGGGAGGATTCACTCATAAAGCGAAGATACCATCAATGGGCGGGGGTCCGTAAGTTGCTGACACGAACCGGACTTCAGCCGGCGGCCGGAGATGGCGATCCGCGGCCCCATTTGGTTCTCAATCACTCCTCTTGAAAATTGTAGTTGGGGTTTGGCTCCAGGTTGCATAGAATTCTGCCCGGTGCTGCTCAGGCTCCGGGTAACTTTCTGGTGACGGCAGGGGGGAAGTGTGCGGGGTGCCGTCTCCATCTTGAGCACAGAATGATCGGTGCGTCCTGACGAGATGCGCTGTGCCCGTGGGTGAGTGAGGAGGAAGTCATGAGATTCGTGGCGCGGCCCGCTGCCGCCTTGGCCCTGCTTCTGTTGTTTTCCGCCCCCGCCTGGTCCGGGGAGAAAGACGCGTCCAAGACGGACCCGAACGCGGAAAAGAAAGCCGCTCCCGCGGGCGAAACCGCAGCGGCCAGCGACAAGACTCCTACGCCTGCGCAACCCACGGCCGGCCAGCCCGATCCCGCGGCCGCCACCACGGCAAGTGAATCGAGCCCAGAGTCTGCTGCGGATGGCGGCGCGGCTGCGCCCCCGGCCGGTTCAGGCGAATCCAAGATTGTGCCGGTCGCGCCCCTCATCGGCGAGCGCGCCACCACGTTTACCCTGGAATCGGGCGAAATGCTGGGACGCCACGTGATGGCCTTCAGCACCGGAGTGAATAAATTCGCTCGCGCGCCGGGGGATACCACCGTCCTGAATCTGGACCTGAACCTGGCGGTTGGCGTCACCGACCGTTTTTCCGCCTTCATCGGCTTCACTCCCTACGGCCACACGCACGTGGGACGGCCCACCCAGCTCAGCCTGAACCAGGCGTTCGCAGGGTGTCCGCTGGTGGGAACCAGCATTTATCCGGACATCAATTGCGGTGCCGTGCTGCCGGGGGCCGCAGCGTACGTGGAGGACTACCCCTTTGCCACGCACAACGGGGGCGGCGTGGGTCCGCTGGATCTGGGATTCAAGTTCAACATGCTCTCGCAGCAGCGGGGTTCGAGTCCGGTGGCCATGGCCATTCGCACCGATTTCATCATTCCCACCACCTCCGGCTTCGGGAGTCTGTATAGCGACCAGGTGCAGAGCGGAGCCTTCAACTTCGGCGTGAGCCTGATTGTCAGCCGCAAGTGGAGCAACCTGATGGAGACCACGCTCAACTTGCCGGTGGTGATCACCAAGAACCCGCGTTCGAACAACGCGGACTTGCTGAACCAGGCGGATCAATTCCGGCCCGGGTTCGGGTTCACGGTTTTTCCGGACAAACGTTTCCAGATTATTTCGGAATATACGGCGGTGATTTTCTTTGGTTCCAGCACGCAGAACACCACCTTCGGGCCGCGCGACCCGGTGGAGGGCGTTTACGGGATTCGCTGGTATCCGTGGAAGTTTCTGGCGCTCGACCTGGGGTATCGCTCGGCGTTCAACCTGAATCAGGTGACCGACCGCAATGGATTCGCCATCCGCGTGTCGACCACCTTCGAGCCGCGCAAACCGGTTCCGATTCCGGAAGCGCTCGATTGCTCCGCGGTGGTTGCGGATCCGACGACGATTGACGCCACCACAGGGGCGCCGGTGACCATCAGCGTGCAAGCCTCGGCCACTCCCGCCGGCGCCATGACCTATAGTTATGAATCTTCGGGCGGGCGGATTGACGGCAGCGGCTCCAAGGTGCGCTGGGATTATTCCGGGCTGGGCGAGGGCACCTATACGATCAGTCCCACGGTGACCAAGGGCAATTTGAAGGCCGCGTGCGGGCCGGTAAGCGTGAAACTCATCTCGCCGCCTCCGGTGCCGCGGCTGGCCTGCTCCGCGAATCCGGCCGCTCCGGTGTATTCCGGCGAGTACGTGGAGGTGACCGCCACGGCCACCGATCCCAAGGGCAATCCGCTGCCGTACCCGGTCACTTACGAGTGGCGGGCCAGCGGGGGAGCGGTGGAGGGATCCGGCGCGACGGTGCGCCTGAATACCACCGGGCTGGCTCCGGGAGATTACTCCGTAACCGCGCGCGCAGAGGGTAAAGGAGGCGCAGCGGATTGCAGCGCTCCGGTGAATGTGAAGAGTATCGAACCGGCGCGAGAGATTGCGCGTTGCCAGTTCAAGAAATTCAGCGCCAGCGTGACCAACGCGTGCAAGAATCCGCCGCTCGATGGCGTTCCACCGCGTTTCCGCCAGTTCCCGAATTCCACGCTGGTGATTGAAGCCACGGCCGATCCTTCGGAAACCCATGAGGCCGCTTCAAAGGCCATGAAGACCAAGGGCAAGGCCAAGCTGACCGCGGAACAACTGGCCAAAGACCGCGCGGAAAATGTGAAGCGGGATCTGGTCCAGCGGCTGGGGCTGCCCGATTCGGCCATCGAAACCCACACCTCGGTGGGCAAGAAGGGCGGGGGCGAAGCCAACCAGACCATGAAGATCACCCTGGTGCCGCAAGGCGCCAAGTACGAGCCGGAGAAACAGTAGACCGGCGGAGAGCTTCCAGCACCGGGCCGCCGCCCCTCATCCGGGCGCGGCCCGCGTTTCGCGGCTGCGGGATGCAGCGCGGCCGCCTGATCTTCCACGATGAAAGATCGCAGGGATTTGCTTCGCACATTGCGCCTGGTTGCCCTGTGGATGGGCTGCGGGCTGGTCCTGCCCGCCACCGCCCAGACCTGGCGTCCCATGGGACCGCCGGGGGGTGACGTGATTTCGCTGGTCTCGGCTCCTGCCTCTCCCTCGCGCCTGTATCTGGGAACCGTGGACGGCCACATCTTCACTTCCAGCAATGAAGGAGAAAGCTGGGAGCTTGCCGGGAGACCCGGGACGCGCGCCGACCTGGTGGTGCAAGCCCTGGCGGTGGACCCGCGCGATGCGCAGGTCCTTTACGCGGCCGGCTGGACCCTGGATCCGGCGGCGGGCGGTGGTGTGTTCCGCTCTGAAGATGCCGGGCACACCTGGCAGGCCGCCGGTCTTTCCGGCCATGCGGTGCGCGCGGTGGCCCTGGCGGCGTCGGCGCCCGATTCGCTGGTGGCCGGCGCGCTCGATGGAGTCTTCCGCTCACGAGACCGCGGGCGCACCTGGGAGCGCATCTCCCCGCAGGACCACGAGGATCTGCGCAACCTCGATTCCGTGGCCGTGGACCCCCGGAATCCCGAAATCATCTATGTGGGCACCAGCCACCTGCCCTGGAAAACGCTGGACGGCGGGCGGCATTGGTTTTCCATCCACGAAGGCATGATCGACGATTCCGATGTCATGAGCATGATTGTGGATCACAGCCAGCCGGCGCGGATCTATGCCAGCGCCTGCTCCGGAATCTATCGCAGCGAAAACGGCGGCATGCGCTGGAGAAAGCTGGCCGGCATCCCCAACACGGCGCGGCGCACGCACGTGATCCGCCAGGACCCGCGGCATCCGCAAATTCTTTACGCGGGGACCACCGAGGGACTCTGGAAGTCTGCGGACGGCGGCGGCACCTGGCACCGCGCCACGCCCTCCGACTGGACCATCAACGGGGTGGTGGTGAGCGCCGGCCCCTCAGGACGCATCCTGATCGGAACGGAAAAGCTTGGCCTGCTGGTGAGCCAGGACGGGGCGCAAACGTTTCGCGCCGCCAACGATGGATTCAATCATCGCCGCATTGTGGCCCTGGCGCTCGATAGCGTGCATCCCAATCGCGTGCTGGCCGTGCTGGCCGACGCGCCCGAGCCCTTGCTGGCGACGGACGATTCCGGAGCCACCTGGAAGCCGCTGGGCGCGGGCCTGCACATGGAATCGGTGCGGCGCATCTATGCCTCGCCGGATGGCTGGTGGGCGGCGCTGGAACGCGGCGGGCTGATGCACTACGTAGCCGCGACCGGCGCGAAAAGCGCCACCTGGACGGCCGCGGGATCGCTGGTGGGGGATCTGCAGCCGCCCAGCGAGCCTTCGCAGTCGTTGCTGGCATTGAAGCGCAAGACCGCGGGCACGCCTCCCGCCCCCCACCACGAAGCCGGGCCACGGCCATTGCGTTCGGTGGTCAATGACATGGCGTTTACCGTGGACGCCTGGTACGCAGCGACGGAAGACGCGCTCCTGGTTTCCCGCGATCGCGGAGAAACCTGGCGCGCCGTGCCCTTTGGTCCTTTGAGCCTGCCCACGCGCAGCGTGCGGGTTTCGCCCGACGGGCGCAGGCTCTGGGCGGTTTCCCTGCGCGGCATTGTCTTTTCGCTCGATGGCGGAGCGCAATGGGCCTGGTGCGACCTGCCGGCCGAAGCGGGCGGGGCGCTGCGGCTCGACGCCGGCGATGAAACCACCTTTTTCGCCACCGGCAGCCGCGCTCTGTACTTTTCCTGGGACGCCGGGCGCACCTGGCGGATGGCCGGCAACGGAATCCCCCAAGTGCCCATCCAGCAGGTGGCCATCGTGGGCGGCGTCGTGTTTGCCGCGGTGCAGAGCGGAGGAATTTTTTATTCCCGCGACCGTGGCGCCAGTTGGGAGCGGTTGGAGGGTACCCTCGCCGAATCGTTTTTTCCCACGCTGGCGGTCAGCCAGGCGGCTCCGGTGGTGTTTGCGGCTTCGTCCACCGACGGTCTCTATGCCGTGGATTTTTCGCCCGCTGCTTCCGCCGTGGGAACGTCCGGGGGCGGCCCGCCATCGCGGCGGCGATAGAGGGCAGCACATTCCCGCACCGGGAAGGTGCATTCCGCTCCGACAAGATGTTGCTGCTCAATCACTTTCGGGATTTTCCGGGCGCGTTTGTTTTTCCCCGCTTCCTGAATTGGGAACGGGTGTACACTTCCTTCCTAAGCTAACTGCTTTAGAAATATCGACCTGTGTGATTATCGCGATGGCTCCACTTTTGGTACTCGGGCTGCTTCAAAGCGGCATCGAGGCCAATTTCGGCCTGTGGAGGCACTGCGATGCTCATTCCGGTTGAAGAAAGTGCCCGGCGGCCCCTTCGGAGCGTGGACTCTGTCATGGATCATGCCGAAGCGTCGATCACCGCACTGGTTGTAGACGACGAGGAGGAGGCGCGGAGCCTGTGTGCGGAAATGGCCGCCCAGGCCGGGCTGCGGGTGCGCACCGCAGCCACCACGGAGCAGGCTCTGGAGATTCTCGAGCAGGTCCCCGTGGATCTGGTGGCCACGGATCTGCGCGTGCCGGAGCTGGGCGGGCTGGACCTGATCCGCAGCATCCGCGCGCAGTACCCGCAAGTGGTGGTGCTGGTGTTGACGCAGTACGGAACCATCGAATCCGCGGTGGAGGCCACGCGCCTGGGGGCGGCGGACTACGTGACCAAGCCCTACCACACGGACGAATTGCGCGCCAAGCTGGACCGGCTGGTGCGCGCGCTGCGCCTGGAACGCGAAAACCGGTTGCTGCGCGAGGAATTGCGCAGCCGCCCGGGCTTCGGGCAGTTGGTGGGCGTCTCCGCGAAGATGCAGCGGGTCTACCAGTTGATCGAAAAGGTGGCCCTGCACACCTGCTCGGTGTTGATCCTGGGGGAGAGCGGAACGGGGAAGGAACTGGTGGCGCGCTCGGTGCACTTCGCCAGCCCGCGCCGCGAGCGTCCGTTCGTCCCCGTGGATTGCTCCGCGCTGGTTCCCACGCTGATCGAATCCGAATTGTTTGGTTACGTAAAGGGCGCGTACACCGGCGCCACGCAGAGCCGCCGCGGCCTGCTGGAAACCGCCGCGGGCGGCACTCTGTTCCTGGATGAAATCGGGGATCTGCCCGTGGATTTGCAGGCCAAGCTGCTGCGCGCACTCCAGGAGCGTGAGATCAAGCCGGTGGGATCGAATGAGCGCGTGCCCATTGACGTGCGTGCCATCGCCGCCACGCACCGCGACCTGGAAGAGGCCATCCAGAAAGGGCAGTTCCGCCAGGATCTGTATTTCCGCCTGAACGTGGTGCAAATCAAGCTTCCGCCGCTGCGCGAGCGCAAGAACGACATCCCCATGCTGGTGAACTCCTTCCTGGACAAATTCAGCTCGCCCGAGCGTCCCGTCGGCTCCGTCTCCGAGGACGCCATGGCCCGTCTGATGGCCTACGACTGGCCCGGCAACGTACGCGAGCTGGAGAACGCCGTGGAGCGTGCGGTGGCCCTGGGCTCCGGCCCCGCGGTGACCCTTTCGGATCTGCCCACCAATCTGCAGCACGGCCTCTTCGAGCGGCGCATGGGCATGGACGAGCTCGTGCCGCTGGAGGAGCTGGAACGCCGCGCCATCTTCCGCGCCCTGAGGGAAACCGCGGGAGACAAGCTGGCCGCGGCGCGGCTGCTGGGCATCGGCAAAACCACGCTGTATCGCAAGCTGAAGGAGTACGAGCACCTGAAGGAATCCACCAACTGAGCGCGGCCACACTCCTCCGGAACTTTCTCCGCGCCGCGGGCGTAGTTTCAATAGAGTGAGTCTCGATGCGCTCCGCCGCACGCCTCGCCGCCATCGCATTGCTCGTGCTGCTCGCCGGTGAAGCGCTGGCCGGCAACGGGAGCGGAAGCGGCATCCTGCATCCCCCGCGCCGCCCCCTGACTCCGCAAATGGTGGCGCAAGCGGATGCCGCGTTTGGGCGCGTGCACGCCTCCCGGGAGGATTTTGAAGCCGTGGCCTCCGATGGAGCGCGCCTGCGCGGATGGAAGGTGCACGCCTGGCCGGGGGCGGCCACCGGCGACTGGGTGCTGCTATTCCACGGAGTATCGGACAACCGCGCGGGCATGACCGGCCAGGCGGAAATGCTTCTTCGCCATGGCTACTCCGTAGTGATGATGGACGCGCGGGGGCACGGCACGAGCGAGGGAGACATGGTGACGTACGGCTGGCTGGAGCGGAACGATACCCGCGCCGTGGTGAACGCCCTGCTCGCCGCCGAGCACCCGCATTGCCTGTTTGCTTCCGGCGAATCCATGGGCGCGGCCGTGGCGCTGCAGTCTGCGGGCATCGAGCCGCGCATCGAGGCGGTGGTGGCGGAAAGCGCGTTCCGCGATCTGCGAGAGGTTTCCTACGACTACGCCGGACTGCACATGAGCCCGCTGCTCGGAAAGACCCTGCTGCGCCCGGTGGCGGTGTGGGGAATCAGCGCCGCGGAAAAGGAAGGGAACTTCCGCGCCGAAGACATTTCACCGGAAAAGGCGGTAGCGGCGCGCGCGTTTCCGGTGCTGTTGATCTGCGGACTGGAGGATCACAATATTCCGCCGCGCCACACCCGCGCCATTTATGACGCGGCCATCGGGCCGAAGCAGATGTGGCTGGTGCCCGGAGCCGGGCACACCCAGGCGCAGGGCCGGGCGCCGGAAGAATTCGAACAGAAGGTGACCCAGTTCTTTGGCGCGGTGCATGCCGCCAAGCCTGCCCCCACAGCCGCGCCATAAGAGGGCGCCGCGCTCAGATCACTTTGACGGTCAGCATCAGGGTGACTTTGGCGCCGGTGGGGCCGGTGCCCACGATGGTGAGCGGATAGGTGCCCGCGGGCGTGGTGGGCTGATTCGGCAGCGCCGGCGGCAGATTGTTCACCCCGCATCCCGCCAGGCACAGC
>DATIYQ010000143.1:0-17308 GCA_035517515.1 Binatia bacterium | reverse complement strand
GGGCGAGACCGAAGTCGAGCACCTTGACCCGCCCCTCGCGGGTCACCATGACGTTCGCGGGCTTGAGATCGCGATGCACGACCGCCTTCTCGTGCGCCGCCACCAACGCGTCGGCGAGCGGGATCGCGAGATCGAGCAGCGCCCCCGCGGCCAGACCGCCCGGGGTCACGAGCGACGCGAGGTCCCGCCCCTCGACCAGCTCCATCGTGAGGAAGCGCGTGCCGCTCGACTCCTCGATCGAATGCAGCACGACGATGTTCGGATGATTGAGACTGGCGACCGTCCGCGCCTCGCGCTCGAAGCGCGCGAGACGGTCGGGCGAGGAGGCCACGTCGGTCGGCAGCACCTTGACCGCGATCTCGCGGCCGAGCCGCGTGTCGCGCGCGCGATACACCTCGCCCATGCCGCCCTGTCCCAGCGGCGCGACGATTTCGTAGGGCCCCAGTTTTGTGCCGGCGGCAAGCGACATAAGCCCTGGATTATAACCTCGCGGCAACCTGCGGGTTTACCGGCCTGGCGCGCCCGCGAAATAGGCGCAGCAGGAGGCCACCGCGCACTGCCCGCAGAGCGGCCGGGTGCGTTTGCAGATTTCCTGGCCGTGCTGCTTCAGCAGCAGGTGGGCCCGGAGCAGGGCGTTGCAGTCCGCGGGCAACTCCGCGCGGAATGCCTCCTGCGCGGCCCGGTAGTTCTGCGTGTAGTTTTTCAGCGGCATGCCCAGCAGGATGCGCACGGGAACTTCCACGCAATTCGAGGGTACGGCGGGAACGGGAGCCGTTTTCGTGAACAGCAGGATCTTATCCGCGCCGGGATCCCCGATGGTGGGGAAGAGCTTCAGCGCCTTCCTGGCCTCCTGGAGCGGCTTCTTCAAGACGGCGCCCAGGTCGCCCCGGAATTCGTGTTTCACGCGCGCGGCAATCTCCCGCCAGCGCTCCACGCGCACCTCGGGCAACATGCCGCAGGCGCGCGCCACGGCCAGTAATTTTGCCGGCGAAGCCGAAAGAATCTGCTCGGGCCGCAGGCCGATCTCCTTTTTCAGCGCTTCGAAACCCTTGGTGCAGGCAACATCCGTGGCCGGATAGCCGCAATTGGCATACAGAATCATCGCGTAAGGATCGGCTTTGGCCCTGAGCGACGCCAGGATTGCCCGCGGCGGGTTGGGCCGTCCGTAATATTCTTCGAGCTGATCCAGGATTCCCGCAAGCTTGGATTTCGATGGGGGCATGGCAGACGCCGGTTCAGACCCGAAAACCGAAATGTGAAAGACCGGAGATCAGAAGCCCGGCCGCACGGCCGCGCAGCCGCCGATTTGTGGGCGGCATCCGCAAGATTATACTGTTTCTTTGGAACCGCGCAGGGCCAACGCTTTTTCCGAGGCAAGGATGAACCGGAACGGATTCGCACTCAGGGGCGCAGCGCCGGGAGGACCAAGTCCGGGCCGGGCGATTCGCCACGCCCTGATTTGCCTTTGCTTTGCGGCGGCGGCCAGTTGGCCGGCCATTCAGGCCGCGCGCGACAACCGCACCCAGCTCAAGCCCGGATGGAACCTGTTCACGCCTCAGGACGACATCAAACTGGGCCTGGAAAATTCCCAGGAAGCGGAAAAACAGCTTCCCATGCTGCGCGACGCCAGGGTGGAAGCCTACTTGAGCCACCTGGGAAAGCATCTGGCGGAGTTCGCCCCGGGCGACAAGTATCCCTACCAGTTCCGGTGCGTGAACACCGCGGAGATCAATGCCTTCGCGCTGCCCGGTGGCTACGTGTACGTGAACCGCGGAACCATACAGGCCGCGGACGACGAGGCGCAATTGGCCGCGGTGATGGGCCACGAGATTTCCCACGTGGCCCTGCGCCACGGCACCACCCAGGTGACCAAGTCCCTGGGCCCGCAACTGGCCCTGGGGGTGCTGGGCGGGGTGCTGGGCAACAGCTCCCTGGGGCAGGTGATCAACGCCGTGGGCGCGTTTTCGGTGAATTCGCTGCTGCTCAAATACTCGCGCGCGGACGAGAGCCAGGCGGACATCCTGGGCACGCAGATCATTCACGACGCGGGCTACGACCCGCGCGGAATGTCGCAATTCTTCGTCAAGCTGGAAGAGGTGGAGAAAAAGATGGGCGCGCCGCCCGAGTTTTTCTCCAATCATCCCAGCCCGGAGCACCGCATCGAGCGCGTGAATGAAGAGATCGCCAACCTGGGCGGTCCGCCCGCCAACGCCCAAACCGATTCCGCGGAATTCCGCGAAATTCGCAAGTATCTCTACTCGCTCCCGCCCGCGCCCAAGCAGCAGGAGCGAGCCTCGATCCTGCCCACTCCGGAGCCTCCGGCAGGAGGCGGGCCGCCGGAGGCGCCCGCGGCCAGCCTGCAGGCCTTTGAGAACAGCGAGCTGTCGCTTCGCTACCCCTCCAACTGGAAGGCGAATGGCCAGGGCAGCGCCGTGACCCTGGCGCCCCCGGGCGGGGTGGTTCCGGACGCGCGCGGCAACCAGGCGCTGGCCTACGGCATGATCGTGAACCAGTATTCGCCCAGCACGGATTCGACGCTCGCCTCCGCCACCGACCAGTTCATCGCCGAACTGCGCCGCAATAACGCCGCGCTCACCGTGCAGCGCCGCGCCGAGCCCATGCTGCTGAACGGGCAGAAGGCCCTCTCCGCTTACCTGGTGAACGATTCTCCGGTGAAGGGCAAAGAGCTGATCTGGCTGATCACCACCGAACGGCCCGACGGTCTGCTCTACATCCTGGCCGTCGCTCCGCAGAATGAATACGACCGCTACAGTAAGTCCTTCGAGGCGGTGGTGCGTTCCATGCGCTTTCCGAACTGAATTGCGGGCTGCGGGATGTCTGGAGCGGAGGTGTTCAGCCTGTGCCGCCACGTCTGCGGCCCACTGGACGGGTTAAAAGCCGGTCCTACTCTCCGGGCGTCCAGCGCAGCACGGGTTTGCGCGCCGCGCCCACTTCATCCAGCCGGCCCACGCGCGTCGAGTGCGGGGCGGATTTGACCAGTTCGGGAGTCTCCGCGGCTTCCGCGGCGATGGAGCGCATCGCTTCGACGAACAAGTCCAGCTCCTGCCGCGATTCCGATTCCGTGGGCTCGATCATCAGCGCGCCGGGCACAATCAGCGGAAACGCCGTGGTGTAGGGATGGAAGCCGTAGTCAATCAGGCGCTTGGCGATATCCATGGTGTTCACGCCGTGTTTTTTCTGTCGCGCGTCGCTGAACACCACCTCGTGCATGCACGGCTGGCGGAACGGCAACTCGTACACGTCTTCCAGTTTTTTGCGCAGGTAGTTGGCGTTGAGCACCGCGTCGCGCGTGGCCTCCACCATGCCCGGGCCGTAGGCCAGGGCATAGGCCAGCGCGCGCACCAGCACCCCGAAGTTTCCGGAAAACGCGCGCAACCGGCCGATGGATTTCGGGCGGTGCGCGTCCCAGCCCAGCGCGCCACCCGCCTTTTCCACCAGCACCGGCAGCGGCAGAAACGGCTCGAGATGCTTTTTCACTGCCACGGGACCGGCGCCCGGGCCGCCCCCGCCGTGCGGCGTGGAAAATGTCTTGTGAAGGTTCATGTGCATCACGTCCACGCCGAAATCTCCGGGACGCGCCACGCCTGCCAGGGCATTCATATTCGCGCCGTCCATATACAGCAGCGCGCCGCGCGCGTGCAGGATCTCCGCGGCGCGGGCAATGTCCTGCTCGAAGATGCCCACCGTATTCGGATTGGTCACCATCAGCGCGGCCACGTCTTCGGTGGCGTATTCGGCCAGGTGGGCCATGTCGATCCGGCCGCTGGCGTCGGACCGGATGTTCACCACCTCATAGCCGGCGGTGACCGCCGTGGCCGGATTCGTCCCGTGCGCCGAATCCGGCACCAAAACCTTTTTGCGGGGGTTGCCGCGGTCCGCCAGGTAGGCGCGAATCATGGCGATCCCGGCGTACTCCCCCTGGGCCCCGGCGCAGGGTTGCAGCGTGACCGCGTCCATTCCGGTGACTTCTTCGAGCACCTCTTCAAGCGTGCGCAGGATGCGCAGGCAGCCCTGCGACAATTCCACCGGTTGCAGCGGATGCTCGGTAGCCAGGCCTTCCAGGCGGGCCACAAATTCATTCACTCGCGGGTTGTATTTCATGGTGCAGGAACCGAGCGGATACATGCCCAGGTCAATGGCGTAGTTCCAGGTGGAGAGGCGGGTGAAGTGGCGCACCACTTCGATTTCACTCACTTCGGGAAAGTGTTCCACCGGGCCGCGGCTGAACTCCGCGCCCAGGGCTTCGATCGCGTCCACAGCGGGCACGTCGCAGGGCGGCAGTTCCATGCCGCGCTTTCCCGGCGCGGACTGCTCGAAGAGCAGGCGCTCATTGATGCTCACGTGGCGGGTCGCCTTGGACATCGGATGCGCGTGTGGCTGGGACATGGCTATCGCTCCGCCTCCGCGGGGACGGCGGCGCGGGCGCCCCGGCCCATCGCCTCCAGCGCGCGCGCGGTGGCCGTCACCAGGCGGTCCACATCGCCGCGCGAATGTGTTTCCGTAACGCACAGCAGGCCGCGCTTGGTCTGCTCCGGGAAGTAAGGACCGAGCGGAAGCGGCCCGATGATTTTCTCGCGCAGCAGGTGCTGGTTGATCATGCGCACAGACGCCGGGAACTCCACGGTCACTTCGTTGAAGAAGGGCGCGGTGAACGCCCGCCGCACGCCCGGAAGTTTTTCCAGTTCCGCCAGCGCGTAACGCGCCTTGGCCAGATTTTGCGCGGCCATCTCCCGCAATCCCTCTTTGCCCAGCAGCGCCAGATGCATGGTCACGGCCAGCGCGCAGAGCGCCTGATTGGTGCAGATGTTGGAGGTGGCCTTTTCACGCCGGATGTGCTGCTCGCGGGTGGCCAGCGTGAGCACAAAGCCGCGGCGTCCCTGAGCGTCCGTGGTCTGCCCCGCCAGCCGTCCGGGCATGTGCCGCACGTACCTCTCGCGCGTGGCGATCACTCCCGCGAATGGTCCCCCAAAGCTGGGCGCCAGGCCCAGGCTCTGCGTTTCCATGGCCACGATGTCCGCCTCCGCGGGCGGACGCACACTCCCCAGCGAAACCGCTTCGGCAATCGCGGTCACCAGCAATGCCCCGGACGCGTGGGTCAGTTCCGCGGCCTGCGGGACGTTTTCGAGCGCTCCCAGGAAATTCGGCGATTGCAGCACCACCGCGGCGGTGGCGGCGTCGAGCGAGGAGCCGAGCGCGGCCAGGTCCGTCTGCCCGGTGCGTGCATCAAACGGCACTTCCGCCACCACCAAACCCAGGTGCGCGGCGTAGGTGTCCACCACCTGGCGGTATTCAGGATGCAGCGCCCGCGAAACCACCAGACGTTGCCGGCCGGAGATGCGCACGGCCATCAGCGCGGCCTCCGCCGTGGCCGTCGAACCGTCGTACATGGAGGCGTTGGCCACCTCCTGGCCGGTGAGCTGGCACATCAGCGTCTGGAATTCAAAAATGGCCTGCAGGGTTCCCTGGCTGATCTCCGCCTGGTAGGGCGTATAACTGGTCAGAAATTCGCCGCGCTGCAGCAGCGCGTCCGCGGTTACCGAGCGCAGATGGTTGTACACTCCCGCGCCAAGAAACGAGGTGTGGTCCGCGGCGTTTTCTCCCGCCCGCGCGCGGAAATAATCGATGATTTCCTTTTCGGAAAACGGCCCGGGCACCTCCAACGGCCGTTCGAGCCGGCAAGCGGCGGGGATCGAGTCGAAGAGCTGGTCCATCGAGCTCAAACCGAGCTCGGCCAGCAGGGCGCGGCGCTCCGCGTCGCTTTTGGGCAGATAGCGCATCAGGCGTGCTCTTCCTTTTCCTTCTCCGCCACGAACGCCTCGTACGCGGTCGCATCCATCAGTCCGGCCATTTCGGAGGGATTCGTGGCCCGGCCTTTCAGCAACCACGCCGCGCCGTGGGGATCCTGGTTGATTTTTTCCGGGGCATTGGCCAGCACCGCGTTCACCTCCGTCACTTCCAGGGAGATGGGAGAGTAGATCTCGCTCACCGCTTTCACCGATTCCACCGTGCCCAGCACGCCGCCGGCGGAAAACTTTGCCCCCGGTTTGGGCAACTCCACGAACACCACGTCGCCCAGGGAATGCTGCGCGTAATCGGTGATGCCCACGGTGGCCGTTTGGCCTTCCAGCAGCACCCATTCGTGCTCCTGGGAGTATTTGTAGTTCTTCGGATACATCGCGATCTCTCCCGGTCGTACAGGCATTCTTGCCTGTGCGCATTTCCGCGGCCTGCTCCACCGCGCCCAGACCCGAATCTCTGTGCTACTTCAGCCGCTTGTAGAACGGCAGCTTCACCACCCGCGCGGGCGCTTGCTGCCCGCGAATGCCGATGCAGATTTCGGTTCCCGGCTCGCGCAATCGCCAGGGAACATAAGCCATCCCGATGTTTTTCTTCAGAAAGGGCGCGGGCGACCCGCTGGTGACCCGGCCCGATGCCCGCCCCTCGCAAAATACCGGATAGCCGTCGCGGGCAATCAACCGGTCCGCCATCTCAAATCCCACCAGGATGCGCTCCAGGCCTGCGGCCTTCTGCCGTTCCAGCGCGTCGTGGCCCAGGAACAGGCCCTTCTCGAGTTTGCAAATCCAGCCCAGGTTGGCCTCCCACACCGTCGTCGTCTCGTCGATTTCGTGGCCGTACAGGCACATGCCCGCTTCCAGGCGCAAGGTGTTGCGCGCGCCCAGCCCGCAGGGAATCATGCCCTGCGCCTTGCCCGCATCCAGCAGCGCGCCCCACAGCCGCTCGGAATGCCGCGGATCGAAATAAATCTCGAAACCGTCCTCGCCGGTGTAGCCGGTTCGGGAAATCATGGCCTCCACGCCGTCCACCGCACCGCGCGTGAAGTGATAGTAGCGCAGCGCCGCAAGGTTCACGGGCGTCAGCCGCCCCAGAATCTCCAGCGCGCGCGGCCCCTGGATGGCCAGTTGCGAGTAGCGATCCCCGGCATTCTCCGGCTTGCAGGCGAAGCGATTCTGCTGCTGGATGTAAGCAAAATCCCGGTCCTGATTCCCCGCGTTCACGCACAGGAAGAAATGACCGGGGCCGCAGCGGTGCACCAGAATGTCGTCCACAAATGTTCCGGCATCGGTGAGCAGGCCGGAATACTGGATTTGTCCGTCGGACAGTTTTCCCGCGTCGTTCGAGGTCACCTGCTGCACCAGGGCCAGCGACTCGGTCCCGTGGATTTCGATTTCCCCCATGTGGCTCACGTCAAAGAGGCCCGCGGCCGTGCGCACCGCGTTGTGCTCGGCGAGGATGCCGGAATACTCCACGGGCATATCCCAGCCGCCGAAATTCACCATCTTGGCGCCCATCTGGCGATGGACGGTGTTGAGCGCGGTTTTGCGGAGTGTTTCGGTGGTCGGCGAGGTCACGCGTTCACCGCATCTGTGGAATGAAACGTTAAAGTAGCATGCGCTCCCGGGAGCGTCAAGAAACCGCCGTCCGTGTTAGATTGATGCCGCGCCGGAGGCGTTCCACGCGCTCCCGCGCACGGAGCGGCTGTGGCTTATCGCGACCTCAGAGAGTTCGTCAAAAAACTGGAGAAGGAAGGCGAGCTGAAGCGCATCTCAGCGGAAGTGGACCCGGTGCTTGAGATTACCGAAATCACCGACCGGGTGACCAAATCCGGCGGCCCGGCCCTGCTCTTTGAGAAGCCCAAAGGCTCGCGCCATCCGCTGCTCATCAACAGCCTGGGCTCGCACCGCCGGGTCGAGCTGGCGCTTGAAGTGGACGACTTGGGAGAGGTGGCCGCACGCATCCGTTCCTACCTCGATTTCCAGTCCCCCCAAGGTCTGCTGGATAAATTGAAGATGCTTCCGAAGCTGGCGGAGCTCGGCGCCTTCTTTCCAAAGACCGTCAAGCAAGGGCCCTGCAAGGAAGTGATCCGGCGCGAAGACTTCGCCCTGTCGGAGTTCCCCATTCTCCAGTGCTGGCCGGAGGATGGCGGGCGCTACATCACCTGGCCCCTGGTGATCACCAGGAATCCGGATACCGGCAAACGCAACGTGGGCGTCTATCGCATGCAAGTCTACGACGACCGCTCTACCGGCATGCACTGGCAGACCCAGAAACACGGCGCGGAACATTTTCGCCGCGCGCGCTCAAAATTCGGGGCCGGGAAGATGGAAGTCGCCGTGGCCATCGGCAGCGATCCCGCCACCTGCCTCTCCGGCATCCTTCCCGTTCCCCCGGACCTCGACGAATTCATGTTCGCCGGATTTCTGCGCCGCGAGCCCGTTGAGCTCGTGGCCTGCGAGACGGTGGACCTGGAAGTGCCGGCCAATGCGGAAATCGTGCTGGAAGGTTATGTTAACCTGGACGACCAACGCCTGGAAGGCCCGTTCGGGGATCATACCGGTTTCTACTCCCAGGAAGGCGATTTTCCGGTTTTCCACATCACCTGCATCACCCAGCGCAAGGATCCCATTTACCTCACCACCATCGTGGGCCCGCCGCCGCAGGAGGATTTCTTCATGGGCCACGCCGTGGAGCGCATTTTTCTTCCGGTGATGAAGATGCAATACCCGGAACTCGTGGACATTTCCATGCCCGCGGAAGGCATCTTTCACAACCTGATGCTCGTTTCCATCCGCAAGTCGTATCCCGGCCAGGCACGCAAAATCATGAGCGCCATCTGGTCGCTCGGCCAGGCCATGTTCACCAAGGTGATTGTGGTGGTGGACGACGACGTGGACGTGCAGGACCACCGGCAAGTGTTGTGGAAGGCGCTGTGCGCCATCGATCCCGAGCGCGACATTCAATTCGTTCTCGGACCGGTGGACACGCTGGACCATGCCGCGCGGCGGCAGGATTTCGGCTCCAAAATGGGCGTGGATGCCACGCGCAAACTCCCCGGGGAAGGCTATGACCGCAAATGGCCCGGGGAAGCGCGCATGAGCGCGGAAATCCGCGCGCGTGTGGACGCGCTGTGGGGCCGCCTGGGAATCCCCTTGGTGAACAAACAGTAATCCCGAGCGCGGTGGCGCAATCCCTACCAGCAGTTGTAGGCCGCCTGGTACTCTGCCACTAGCCGTTGTAGGCGTAGTGGAATTCCACCCCTGACCTGCCTACGAAAACCAAAGTTCCTAGCACATCTGCCGAATCCATTTCTTGACACCCCCGCCCGCCGATGACATAACGCCCCAAGCGAATCTTGTGCCCGGGTTGCCCAGGACCGGGATTTCTCTGAGGGGGCGGTGGATGCCGGTGGAGACGCTGGAATCACGGGAAGTGATGAACATCCGTGAGGCCTCGCGGTATTTGGGGGTTTCTCCCGATACTCTCTATCGCTACATTTACGCCGATCGCATACCCGCCTTCAAACTGGGAAATCGCTGGAAGTTCAAAAAGACGGCACTGGACCGCTGGATGGACCGCAAGATGCTTCGGGCCCACCGCGATCGGCGCGGCTAAGGCGGCGGGGAGAGAGGCGAGCCATGTTCGGGTTAACGAAACCGAAAGAACTGGTGGGACTGGATATCGGCTCCAGTTCCGTGAAGGCCGTGGAGCTGAAACAGTCCAAGGGCGCCTACGATCTGGTGAGCTACGGGCTGGAGCCCCTGCCCCAGGACACCGTGGTGGACGGCGCCATCATGGATGCTCCCTCGGTGGCCAAGGCCATCAGCGACATCTTTGAAGGCCAGAAAATCAAGACCAAGAACGTGGCCACCAGCGTCTCCGGTCACTCGGTGATCGTCAAGCGCGTGACGCTGCCGTTCATGAGCGAGGAAGAACTGTTTGACCGCATCCAGGTGGAGGCCGGGCAGCATATCCCCTTCGACATCGCAGACGTAAACCTGAGCTACCAGGTTCTCGAGGCCCTGGATACGCAGATGGACGTGCTGCTGGTGGCCGTGAAGAAGGACAAGATTCTGAATCACACCAACGTGCTGGCCCAGGCGGGGCGCACCCCGGTGGTGGTGGATATCGACGCCTTCGCCCTGCAGAACTGCTTCGAGGTGAATTACGAGCCGGATCCCGGCCAGACCATCGCCCTGTTGAACATCGGCGCCGGGGTGATGAGCATCAATATTGTCCGCAGCCAGATTCCGCTGTTCACCCGCGACGTCTCGGTGGGCGGCAATCAATATACAGACGCGCTGCAGAAGGAACTGGACCTTGGTTTCGAGGACGCCGAGAAGTTGAAGAAGGGCGAATCGCTCTCCGGTGTGAGCGAGGAGCAGAAAGCCTCGATTTTGCGCTCCGTCTCCGACATCTTGATTCTGGAAATTCAGAAGACTTTTGACTTTTTCCGGGCCACCGCCAGCGGTGAGAATATCCAGCGAATCTACCTGGCGGGGGGAACGGCCAGGGTGCCGGGGCTGGTGGACTTGCTGCGGGAGGAATTTGCGATGCCCGTCGAGGAGTTGTATCCCTTCCGCAAGATCGCCATCAATCCGGCGAAGCACAACGAGGAACAACTGCGGGAAATTGCGCCGCGCCTGGCCATCTCGGTGGGCCTGGCGCTCAGGAGCTTTGACACGCCATGATCCGCATTAACCTGCTCGGACAGCCGCGGCCCAAAAAGGTCCGCGCCGGCGGCGCTCCCCTGGAGGGCGCGGTCCAGATTGCTTTCGTCGTGGTGGCTCTGGCCATCGGCGGAATCGCCCTGTTCATGCACTGGCGCATTCTGCACAATCAGTACCTGCAGGATCGCGAAATCATTTCTCAGTTGACCGCGCGGAAGACCCAGTTGCTGGCCACCAAGGCGGAAGTGGACCGGCGGACGCAGGAAAAAGCGCTGCTCCAGCAGCGTATCAATGTGATTGAACAGTTGCAGCGCGGGCGTTCCGGGGGCCAGGAACTGCTCGACGCCGTGGCCAATACCGTCAACCGCGTGGACGCTTTGTGGATGAGCCACATCAAGCGCACCGGCAATTCCCTGGAGATCGAGGGTTCGGCCGATTCCATGAATGCGGTGGCCGATTACATTTCCGAGCTGAAACGTTCCGGATACTTTGACAAGGTGGAGATCTCGGACACGAAGCAGGACGACCGGCGTCCCGCGATTACCACCTTCACGTTCAAATTGACCGCGGACTTCACACTGCCCAACCAGACCCCTGCCGCCCAGCAGGGACAGGCCAAGGCGGGAAAGAGCTGAAGGGGAGCAGGGAACATGGCGTTCTCATTCCGCGAATTACCGGCGCCCGTGCAGGTGCTTGCCTACCTGGTCGTGGCTGCCGCCGTCTTTGTGGGGGGCGAATTCTTCCCCGGCTCTCCCATCCAGGCGGTGCGCGCCGACAAGGAAAAGGCAGAGAAGGACAAGGCCGACCTGCAACAGCAGGTTCAGGCGCTGCAGGTCTACGAGCGGCAAAGCACCCAGCTCCGCGCGGAGATCGAAGCCAATCAGAAGCAATTGGACACGCTCAAGCAGATCGTGCCCGACGACAAGCAGGTGGAGGAGTTCATCAAGGCGCTGAACGACTCCGCCAAGGCTTCCAGCATTTCGCTGCGCTCGCTGGTTGCCAAGCCCATCGAGCCCAAAGACTATTTCTACGAGGTCCCCTTCGACGTCCGGGTGGACGGCCCCTATTTCCAGGTCCTGGATTTCTTCTCGCGGCTGAGCCATCTCTCCCGCATCATCAATGTGGGCGATATCGAGTTCAATTCCGTCGAGGGCGGGAGGCTGAGCACGAATTTCCCGCTCCGTCCGGGTACCACCGTGATTATGCAGTTTGTGGCCACCACCTATTTCACGGGCGGGGCGGCGGGACCTCCCAAGCCGGCGGCCAAGCCGGGCGGGCGGCGCTAACGTGAGAGGGTCAATTATGCGGCAGGCACTCGACCTTACGGCGCGGACGGCGATCCTGGTGCTGGGCGCGGCCATGAGCGCGGGCGCGCAGGCGCCTGCGCCCAAGCCGGCGTCTCCCGCGCCACCCAAGACCGCGGCCACCACGGCCCCGGCCAAGAATCAGTCTGCGGCCAAGCCCGCTGCTGCCGCCAAGCCTGCGGCACAGAAACCCGCGAAGCAGAAACCCGCGGTCAAGCCCGCGCCTGCGGCGCCAAAACCGAAGCCGGCCGCTCCGGTGAAAAAGCAGGCGGCGAAGCCGGCCAAGCCCGCTGTGGAGACAGCGAAGAAGGAAGAAGCGGCCCCGGTGGCCCCCTCGCACCGCCGCGATCCCTTCATCCCCTTGGTTTCCGCTGCCGCCGTGGGCGGCGCGCCGGTTCGTTTGCCGGAGGGCAAGGCCGGCCTGCAGGTGTCCACGCTGCGGCTCGAAGGCGTGGTGCGCGGCCCCAACGGAATGCTGGTGGTGGTGAGCAGCCCACGCAACCGCACCTATTTTCTCCATCAGGGCGACCGGATCTACGACGGCAAGGTGGAACAGATTGGCATGGATGCGGTCACCTTTCAGGAAACCGGCAAGGATCCGTTCGGCAAAGCCATTGATCGAACGGTGGTCAAGCGAATTTATCAGAGCGCAGGAGAGCAGCAATGAAAACGAACGGGCGGGCCCGCTCATGGCGGGTTGCGGGGCTGATTGTGGCCGTCGTGCTGGGGATGGGGATTCCCCTGCGCGCGCAGGAGGGGCCGCTGGCCGCGCTGCAAGTGCAGGCTACGGTCACTGCTTCCGACGTGCGTCTGGACGCGCGTGCCAATGGCCCGTTTGAGTACTCTACCTTCCGGGCCAGCGACTCCCTGTACGTTGTGGAAATGAGCGGAGTCACCCTGGACGGCAGCGGCGCGCCCCGCGTGCTCAACTCCGAACTGGTCAGCGGCTACCGGCTGCTGCCGTACCGTTCCATGGGACATTCCGTGGTGCGCCTGGAAATCCTGCTGCGCCGTCCGGTGGCGCCGCGCGTGGAGCGAGTGAACGCACAGAACCTGGTGGTGACCTTTGCGGCTCCCGTGGCTGCCGCGGCTGCCGAACCCCGCATGCAGCCCGCAGCGGTGCGCACAACCCACACCGCTCCGGCGAAGGAATCTGCAGCGACGGTCAGCGCTTCCCCGGCCCATCCCACGATTCAGGGTGTGAGTTTGGAAAAGGAAGATGGCCAGGTGGTGGTTCGAATTTCGGCGACCGCCAAGCTCGAATACCAGGCGATTCGCCTGAACAAGCCGGAACGGCTGGTTCTGGACTTCAATGGCGCCACCGTCGGCCGCTGGTCTAAACCGCATAGCGTGGCGGAGCCGGTGGGTGGAGTTCGCGCCTCCCAGTTCAAGCCGGACATGGCCCGCATCGTGATCGATCTGGATCGCAACGCGTCCTATCAGATCGCCTCGGGCAGTTCCGGCCTGGAAGTGAAATTTGCGCCGCTCGCGGCGGCTCAGAAGGCGGCGGCCCAGCCGGCTAAGCCGTCCGCTCCTGCGATTCACGAATCCGCGCCCGCATCGACCGAAGCCGCCCCGGTGGCTCCGGCCACGGTCCCGGCGGCGCCAGCGGAGGCGGCTGCCAGCGTTCCGGCGGCACCCGCAAAGGTACAAGCTCCGGCTGCGATTCTTGTGTCCGCATCCGACCCGACGGAATTCTCCGCCCCAACCGTGGCGATTGACGCGTCCTCCATGTCGTTGCCAACGGCGTTGACCGGCGAAAGCGAAGCTCTGGCCTCTCCGAAGCGGGATGACACCCCCAGCAACGCGGCAGGCACGAACCCGGCCCCGGCAACTGCTTCCACGGCTTCCGCAGCGCCGGCGGCAACGGCTCCTGCTGCTTCCGCGGAGCCGGCCGCGCCGGTGGCAGACCCCTATCCCGTGGATCCGTCGCAGTCCGGGGGCGCGAAGAAATTCTCCGGCGAACCGATTTCCGTGAACCTGAAGGACGTGGACCTGAAGGATTTCTTCCGCCTGATCCACGAAATCAGCGGCCTCAACGTGGTGCTGGATCCGGCCGTGCGCGGCAACCTGACCCTGGTGCTGGACGATGTGCCGTGGGATCAGGCCCTGGACATCGTTCTGCAGAACAACAACCTGGACAAACAGCTCCAAGGGAATGTGCTGCGCATCGCCACCAAGGACACGCTGAAGAAAGAGGCCGAGACGGCTCGCGATCTGGCCAAGGCGCTGACCGAATCCGTTCCGGCGGTTACCGCCACGCGCCAACTGAGCTACGCCAAAGCCAGCAGCCTGCGCGATACGCTGAGGCGCTTCCTTTCCTCCCGCGGCGAGATTCTGGCCGACGACCGCGCCAACATGCTGATCATCCGCGATATCCCCGCGGTGTTCCCAGACCTGGACGCGCTGATCAAGACGCTGGATAAGAAGTCTCAGCAGGTGGAGATTGAGGCGCGCGTCGTCTCCGCCACGCGCACGTTCTCCCGGGAAATCGGCGTGCAATTCGGCTTCTCCGGTTCCGCCACCAACGGCCGCAATATTTTCGGCGGCCTGCCGGGCCTGGCCAGTTTCGTCAGTCCCCTCGTGCGCGGGCCGGCGCTGCCGCCTCCGCCACTGACCAGCAACGGAACCACGCAGATGCCGTTCATCACCAACTACCCGGCGAATGCGCCGGAGACGGGCGTGTCTTACGCGTTCAGTTCTCCGAACGCCGCGGTGGACCTGATTATCACGGCGGCCGAAGACCGCGGCGTGGGCAAACTGCTCTCCCGCCCCAAGATCGTGACCCAAAACAACGTGGCCGGCACGATCAAGCAGGGCACCAAGATTCCCGTGCAGACGGTGATTAACAACACCATCTCCACCCAGTTCATCGATGCGGTTCTTCAGTTGCAGGTGACGCCGCAGATCACCGCAGACGGCACCATCTTCATGGCCGTCAATGTGGAAAACGACCAGCCGGACTTCTCTCACGCGGTCCAGGGCATTCCGTCCATCATCACCCAGTCGGCGGATACCCGGGTTCTGGCCAATGACGGAGGCACGGTAGTGATCGGCGGGATCATCATTTCCAGCCAGACCACCACCATCAACCAGACGCCGCTGGTGGGCAGCATCCCGCTGATCGGGCACCTGTTCAAGCACACTGCGGTCAGCACCTCGTCGTCTGAACTGCTCTTCTTCATCACCCCGCGGATCATCCCCACCTAGTCTCCGCGGAAACCAGGGATAATGCTCGGGAGGCCGGAGGCCCGGCCTCCCGGCTTTTTTATGGCGCCCTTTCGCCCGCACAGACTGACCCGGCTGCGCTCCGCCCTGCGCCAGAATCGCGCGGGGGCGATGCTGGTCAGCCATTTGCCCAACGTCTTCTACCTCTCCGGCTTTACCGGGGAAAATGCCCTGCTCCTGGTGGGCCGGCGCAGGGTGACCCTCTTCACGGACCCGCGCTTCACCACCCAGGCCCGGCAGGAGTGCGCCGGAATTGGAATTGAAATCGTGCGCGGACCGCTTGCGCCAGCCGTGGGCGAATCGCTACGCCACGCCCCCCCGGCGGGGGACGTGCTCATTGAAGAAGAGCGACTGTCGGTGGCCCAATACTCGGCGCTGAGGCGGGCGGCCCGGCGCTGCTGCTCCTGGCGAGCCACGCACGGTTTGGTCGAGGGGATGCGGGAGGTCAAGGACCAGGGCGAGATTGCGGGGATGCGCGAAGCGGCCCGGGTGGGGTGCCGGGTGATGCGCCACGCCATTGAGTGCCTCCGTCCAGGGATGACCGAACTCGAGGTCGCGGCGGAAATCGAATTCGAGATGAGGAAACTGGGAGCCACCGGGCCATCGTTTGAGACCATCGTGGCCAGCGGCCCGCGGTCGGCCCTGCCGCACGGACGGCCCACCTCCAAGCGACTCAAAAAAAAGGAATTGGTAGTGCTGGACCTGGGTGTTATACTGCGCGGCTATTGTTCGGACCTGACCCGCACTGTTCACCTGGGGCGTGCTTCCAAGGAGGTCCGGCGATGGTACCAGGCTGTGCTCCAGGCTCAGTTGGCCGCCCGCGGGGCGGTCCGGGCGGGAATTCCGGCCGGGGATGTGGATGAAGCCGCGCGCAGCGTCTTGCGTCGCGAGGGCCTGGAACGCTTCTTCATCCACAGCACAGGCCACGGGCTGGGAATCGAGGTCCACGAGCGCCCTTCGGTCGCCCGGAACCAGACGGGCAAGCTCCGGGCGGGCAGTGTGGTGACCATCGAGCCCGGCGTATACGTGCCCGGGCGCGGGGGCATCCGGATCGAAGACGACGTGCTGGTCAAGGAAGCGGGAAGCGAAACATTGACGGGGATGCCCCGCGAGCTCTTGGAACTCTGAGGCGGCCCACGGTCCGCACGCCGTTCTCCACGAACATGGCCCAGAAGAAAACTTCCCGGACTTCCCAAGCCGCGCCCGAACAGGCTCGCTCTCCGCGTGTGGACCTGGGTGAAATCGAGCGCATCCTCGGGTTCATGACGGCGCATGGCCTCGAGGAACTGGAGTACCGCCACGGCGATTTACACGTGCGGCTCCGGCGGCATCCGGTCGGAGGGGCCTCTGTGATGAATCCCGGCCCCGCCGCCGTGCCTCACACGCACGAGTCGGGGCATGCGCGCGTGGCGCCGCAGCCGCCGCAAAGCCCCCCGCAGGCGCCGCCAGGCGAAAACCTGCACATCGTGAAGTCGCCCATCGTGGGAACCTTCTATTCCGCGCCCTCCCCGGATGCGCCACCGTTCGTGAAGCCGGGGGATAGCGTTCAGCGCGGGACGATCCTGTGCATTGTGGAAGCCATGAAGCTGATGAATGAGATTGAAGCCGATCAGGCCGGGGAAGTGGTCCGGCAGATGGCGGAAAACGGCCAGCCCGTGGAGTATGGCCAGCCGCTTTTCGCGCTGCGGCCGGTGGCCGTGGGATGAACTCCGCGGGCAGGAGCGACATTCCGCTCTCTCCGTTGACCGTGGCAGGGTTCACGCTCCGGGGAATCCAGATGAGGAATGGCCCCAGCAAACAGCCAGGATGGGCCGTCCTGCGTTCGCATTCATGTTCCGCAAAATCCTGATCGCCAACCGCGGTGAGATTGCCCTGCGCATCATCTGCGCGTGCAAGGAACTGGGAATCCCCACCGTGGCCGTCTTCTCTGAGGCAGACCGCAACTCCCTGCCGGTGCGCTTTGCGGACGAGGCGGTGTGCATCGGCCCCGCGCGGGCCAGCGACAGTTACCTCAATATCCCCCAGGTGATCAGCGCCGCGGAAATCACCAATGTGGACGCGATCCACCCCGGCTACGGCTTTCTGGCGGAGAACGCCAATTTCGCGGAGGTGTGTGAGGCCTCGCACATCGCTTTCATCGGCCCCAGCGCGGAGGTCATCCGCATCATGGGGGAGAAAGACCGGGCGCGCCGCGAAGCCGCGGCCGCCGGCCTCCCGGTGATTCCCGGAACGCCCGGGGTGGTCGAGGATGAGCACGCCGCACTCCGCGCGGCAGAAGAAATCGGCTAT
>DATIYQ010000142.1:0-4453 GCA_035517515.1 Binatia bacterium | reverse complement strand
AGCCAGCCGTTATGCTCGCGCAGGATTTGCATGGGGGTGGTCACGCCCTGAAAGGTGTGGTAATTCGAGTAGTACTCGATTTCTTCCATGATCTGTTTGGATTCGGGATCGCGGAAGTGATAGACCACGCGGTTGGGAAGGTGCGTGGAATGTTCGATGGCGAACCGCGCAGTGTAGGGTCCGCCGTCGCTCACTTCAATCCAATCCACCTGTTTCAGGTCCACCACGTCCAGCCCGGCATAGCGCAAAATCAGATCCGGGTCATGCAGGCGTTCCCGGAACACCACGTTGACGCTGCGTATGCGCTCCTGTTCCCGGTGGTCGAGCACGTCGCGCGGCAAATCCTCCACTCCCCCGCCGCCGAGAATCCAGCCCTGCGCGCCGTTGTGCACTTCCAAGGCCGAATTGGTGGTATGCAGCGGAGCCTCCAGCGGTAGAGGCAGGAAGGCGTCGAAATATCTCTTGAAAATGTATTCGATGCGTTCCCGGCCGGGATACTTGTTCATCACCACCATCTTGATGGTGCCGGACACCGAGCCGTTGTGTTCAAAACGGGAGAAGCGCCCTGTGCGTGTCGAGTCCTTCGCGTCCAGATAGGCTGCGCCCCCCAGCGCCTGGATGCTTTGCTGGATCACTTGGCGGGCCCTGGCGTCGCTGGCCTCGGGCGCCAGCACCGTGGTGTCCTGCGCCAGGGCCGTGCTGCAAAACAAGAGCAGGCACGGCAGAATCGCCGCGCGCGCGCATCCGCGCACCGCTAGCCGCACAGGACGGAGCCTCCGTTGACGTTCAGAATTTCGCCGGTGATGAAGCTGGACAATTCCGAAGCGAGAAACAGCACCGGCCCGGCACACTCCTCCGCCGTGGCCACCCGGTGCAGCGGCTGTTTCTCCAGGATTTGTTTCAGCACCTTCTTGTTGCGGAACACGGGCTTGGACATGTCCGTATCCACCCAGCCTGGCGCCACGGAATTGACCAGGATGTTGTGCGCGGCCAGTTCCGTGGACAGGCCTTTCACCAGGCTGATGACCGCGCCCTTGGTGGCCCCGTAATGGCTGTGGAAGGCTTCGCCGCGCTGCCCCGCGGTGGAGCTGATGGCGATGATGCGCCCCGATTTCTGCTGGATCATGTGCGGCACGCTGAAGTGGATCGCGCTGTAAACGCTTTTCAGGTTGACGGCCATCATGTGGTCCCAGTCGCGCTCGGACATTTTTTCGATGGGCAGGTCGTCTACATTCCAGATGCCCGCGTTGGCCACCAGGATGTCCAGCCGGCCCAGGCTCTGGTGGGCAAACTTCACCAGCTTTTCCGCGGGCCCCATCCTGGCCAGGTCCGCTTTGAAAAATTCCACGCGCGTCGAGTGGCGCCGCGCCTCCTGGGCCACGCGCTCGGCGGAGTCCTGGTCGCGGTGGAAGCTGAACACCACATCCGCGCCGGCCTGCGCGAACATGCGGACGCAGGCAGCGCCGATGCCGCGCGACCCGCCGGTGATGAGCGCCGCCTTGCCGGTAAGCGAAATCATGAAGCCCCCTGGTCGTCACGCTCCCGCGGGCACAGAGCCGGGGAGGATTTGTTGCGGAAAGTAGAAGTCTAAGGTTGGCGGGGAAAAGTTGAAAGTCAAAAGTCGAATAACGCCTTAGCGCCAGGCTCCGAGCAGACGGCGCAGCAGGATGAGCTGGCCCAGGTGGTAGGCGTTGTGGTCCGCGATGAGCAGGGCCTCGCGCAACACCGTCTGGCCCGATCCGCCGGGGATGGGCGCGAATAGATCCGTTTTCGGGCTGGTGACCAGCTTTTGCATTTCCCGCCGGTCGCGGAAGAATTTTTTTACGCTCTTCTCCCACGCTGCGGCGTTTGGAGGCGCGGCGCTCGAAGGCCAGTAGCCGGAAGGAAAATCCGGCGAGACGTGCTTCGGATCGCGGCTGAACTCGAGGATGTCCCACTGCGCGAGGCGCACGTGCTCCAGCAGTTCCCACGCGGAATGCTCCGCTCCGGGCGGGCGCACCCCACGCAGCCTGGCCGGAAAATCTTTGAGCGCCTCCGGCCAGTCCAAATGGGCATCGCCCCAGGCAATCACTTTCCGTACTTGTTCGCGCAGCGCTTTCTCGTTCATCGCCCCTCCTCCATTTGGATCTCCATCATAATTCCCCGCGCCTGAACTTCGTCACTGCCGGATTTGACGCCGCCGATGGCGCAGAGCATACTTTTCGCGCGCTCATGCACCTCCGCTGATGTCTCACCGCCCTGCGCTCCGCCCGCCCCTGCCCATCCTGTTGTTCCTGATCTTCGCCGCCCCCGTTCTGCATGCGCAGGATAACTACGAGATCCAGGTGTATGGCGCGGAGACGGTGGACCCGGGGAAGACCATGTTCGAGTTCCACAGCAACTTCACGGTGAACGGCTCGAAGACCATGGTGGATGGAGTCTATCCCACCGAAGATGCATTCCATGAAACGCTGGAAATCACCCATGGCTGGACCACCTGGTTCGAGACGGGCTGGTACACGTTTACGTCCATCGGACCGAACTACGGCTGGCAGTACGTGGGCACGCACCTGCGTCCGCGCGTGCGCGTGCCGGAGAAATATCACTGGCCCGTGGGGGTCAGCCTGTCCACGGAGTTCGGCTACCAGCGGCGCCTTTTTTCCGAGGACTCCTGGACCATCGAGATCCGCCCCATCGTGGATCAGAAAATCGGGCCGTGGTATTGGTCGTTCAATCCAACGTTTGACAAATCGTTTGTGGGGTTGAACAGCCACAAGGGCTTCGAGTTTTCTCCCAACCTCAAACTGAGCTACGACGTGACCAGGAAAGTGAGCGCTGGTTTTGAGTATTATGGCGCGCTGGGCCCGGTGGGAAATTTCGATCCCATCGGCGCGCAAATGCAGCAGATTTTCCCCACGATCGACCTCAACCTTTCGCCCAAGTGGGAAATTAATTTCGGTGTGGGCGTGGGCCTGACCGCCGGGACGGACCACATCATCGTGAAAGGCATCCTCGGTTACCGCTTCGACCGCATCCCCCGTCCGTGGCACTAGCCCGCGCCGGCGGCGGAATCCTGGGAACAGGCTTGGGAATCCTTTTTGCCAGGCGCATGCGGCCCCGGTACACTCGCCTCACGAAGTTCCGCCGTGACTGAACCGCGCAAATCCCGCTATGCGGGTTTCGTTATCCTTGCGATGCTGATGTTCGGTCTGTTGGTCCTTTCCGCGCTGAGGAGTTCTGACGAACGCATTATTGGCGTCATCCTGCTGGCATTGGGAGCGTGGCTGGTCTGGTCCATCGTGCGAGCCGTCCGGGCGCGGGAGGACGCCCGGATGGTAGAGGACCGCCTGGCGGCGCTGGAATATCAGTTGGGCACGCGGCTGCGCGCGCTTGAGGAGCAGGTAGCCAGGCTCAGTCAGGCCTTGGCGTCACGTCCACCGGTTGCGGAGGGCGGCCAACGGGCTGCGCCGCAGGAAGCAATTCGAGAGGAGCCCGTTTCGGCCCGGCCCGTGGCTGCTCCGTCCGCGCCGCCCCAGGCTCCGGTGAGCCCGCCTTCCCCGCCGTCCGCGCCCGCCCCGGCGCCCGTTCCCGCCGTTCCTCTTGCCGCGCCCCCTCGCTTGCCGCCGGCCGCGCCGCCCGTTGCTCCCACTCCGCGGCCCTCCCGGATGAAGCTCCCCGACATTGAAGAAATGCTCGGCACCAACTGGCTGAGCAAACTGGGAATCGCCGTGCTCGTGCTGGGCGTGGCGTTTTTCCTGGTGTGGCAGGTGGCGTCACTGGGCCCGGCGGGAAAAGTGATGGTCGGTTATTTGAGCGGACTGGCGCTGCTCGGCGCGGGCATTTATTTCGAGCGCTCGGAGCTCTACCGCCTGCTGGCGCGTGTGGGGATCGCCGGCGGCTGGCCGCTGCTCTTTTTTGTGACCTACGCGATGTGCCACGTGCCGGCCACGCGGATCGAATGGGTGAGCGTGGGAGTGGATCTGGCGCTGATGCTGGTGGTGGCCGGAGCCATGGTGGCGCACACGCTGCGCTACCACTCGCAAATGGTCACCGGGTTGGCCCTGCTGTTGGCGTTTCTCACCCTGGCGCTCAACCGCGAAAGCGGGGCCTGGAGCCTGACGGCCGCGGTGGTTCTGGCGGCTGCGGTAGCGGTGCTGGCCGTGCGCATGGAATGGCACGAACTGGAAGTGTTCGGAATTCTCGCCGCCTATTTGAATCATTACTGGTGGCTGCTGCCGATTATCGAGCCCATGGGGCGGCCGCTCCAGTGGTTCCGCGAATTCACGGCCAGCATCACCTGCCTGCTGCTCTACTGGGCCGTGTTCCGGGCTTCGTACCTGCTGCGGCCGCCGCCAAAGCAGGAGGGAGTTTCCAGCTTCGCCGGCCTGCTGAACACCTTTCTGCTCCTGGCACTGGCCAGGTACCAGTCCGTGTATCCGAAACAGGCCTGGAAGTTCCTGCTGGCCCTGGGAGC
>DATIYQ010000141.1:0-8543 GCA_035517515.1 Binatia bacterium | reverse complement strand
CCCACGCGCCAGCGCGGCCCCTCGCCCCGGGTGACCTCCACGGAATTTCCTGCGGCGTCGAAAGCCCGGACGTTGGACACGAAGCGGTCATAGGGCTCCTCGCCGTAACCCATGGGAACGGAACGGGGGATGAGCAGCGTGCGCGGTGCGGCGCGGGCGGCGGAATCGATGCGCACCCGGATGGTCGGATCTCCGGGAGCCGCGTAGCGCAGCGTGTAAAGCAATTCCGCTCCAGGCGCGCCGGCTGAAATGTCCAGGGATGACATGGCCGCAAGCAAGCCCAGCAAGGCAAAGGCGTTGACCCGCATCTCGATGCCGGCCATGGTAGCGAATCGGCGGTCCGATTCCAATGTGCGGCTTCCGTTGACGGCTGCGCCGGGGACGGTTAGGATGGCCCGACCTTCGGCCTGCCTCCGGCAGGCAGGGTGGAGGAGAGCATGGCCAAGAAAATGACGTTTAAGGGCGCGGCAAAGTCCATTGGCGCGGCCATCGGCAGCACGGAAAGCGCGGCCCGCCACGCGGCAGACGCCGCGGAGCAAGCGGCCCATTCGGCCGCGGAGGCCGCGCAGAACGCGCTGGACAATGCGCGCAAAGGCGCGGCCCAACTGACCAAAACGGTGGGCTCCCTGGAGAGAGATTTGAAAAAGCTTCAGAAAAAGATCAAGAAGTCGTTCCGCTAAGCCGCGTGTCGGGCGGCCTCGTTCGCCATCATCCGCGCTGAGCGGCCGGGCAGGCGAGGCCGGTCGCGCATGCGCCATTCCCACGCTTCCGTGCAAGGAGTCCGATGTCCGCCGGCCTCACAGACCGCAAGCCCGCCGCCCTGGATGTGGACTGGGTGCGCGCGCAGTTCCCGTCTCTCCGCCGCACCGTCAACGGCACACCCGCTGCATTTCTGGACGCGCCGGCGGGCACCCAGGTGCCGCAGCAGGTGGCGGACGCCATGCGCGACTACCTGCTGCACGACAACGCCAACACCGCCGGGGCCTTTGAGACCAGCCGCCGCACGGACGCCATGTTGGCCGAGGCCCATCAGGCCATGGCGGACTTCCTGGGCTGCGAGCGCGATGAAGTGTTCTTCGGCCAGAACATGACCTCGCTCACCTTCGCGCTCTCGCGGGCCATCGGGCGCGAACTCCAGCCCGGGGATGAAATCGTAGTCACTACCCTGGACCACGATGCCAACGTGGCCCCGTGGCGCGCGCTCGAAGAGCGCGGCATGGTGGTGCGCCAGGCGGACATCCATGTCGAAGACTGCACCCTGGATATGGACGACCTGCGGAGAAAAATCACCGGCCGGACCAGGCTGATGGCCGTGGGATACGCGGCGAACGCTGTGGGCACAATCAATGATGTGAAAGAAGTTGTGCGCCTGGCGCGGGCGGCTGGGGCACTTTCCTTCATTGACGCCGTGCATTACGCCCCGCACGGGCCCATCGACGTGCGCGCCCTCGGCTGCGACTTCCTGGCCTGCTCCCCTTACAAGTTTTTCGGCCCGCACCAGGGGGTGATTTACGGGAAGCGGGAGCATCTTGCGCGGCTGCGGCCTTACAAAGTTCGTCCCGCTCCGGACTCGCTTCCGGACCGCTGGGAAACGGGCACGCTCTCCCACGAAGCTATCGCCGGAGTGGCCGCTGCCGTTGACTACATTGCGGGCATTGGCCGCCGTTTTGCCGCAAGCAGCGCTGCGAGCCCAGTTCCGCGGCGGGAGGCCATACTCGCTGCTTACGGCGTCATTCGAGAGTACGAAATGTCCCTGGCGCGGAAACTGATTGCGGGCTTGGTCGAGATTCCCGGGCTCACCTTCTACGGCATTTCAGATCCCGCGCGCTTCCAGCAGCGCGTCCCGACCGTTGGCGTTCGCTTGGCGCGAGCGAAGCCCGCGGAGATTGCCGCGTATCTCGGCGAGCGCGGCATCTTTACCTGGGACGGAAACTACTACGCCATCAATCTGACGGAACGTCTGGGCGTGGAGCGCGACGGCGGCCTGCTGCGCATCGGCTTGGTGCACTACAACACAGCAGAAGAAGTGGAGCGCCTGCTCGCCGCGCTGCGAGAGTTGGCCTCTCGCTGAATGCCCGTGCGGCGCCGCACCCTTCGCTAAACCCCCTGCGATTCCGCGACGGCTGCAACTCCGCAATTCCCAGCGCTATGCGGTGGCGGGATGCTCGCCCTTGGCGAAGCCGGGCAGGGGCTTATCCGCCCGGGTCGCCGCTTCCTTGCCCGTAGGCGTGGGAGCCACGGGCGGCACCGGCGGCGCGGGCTTGATGCGTTCCGGCAGCGGCTTGCCCTCGATCAGCAGCTTCAGCTCGTTGGCGTCCAGTACCTCGCGGTCCAGCAGCGCCAGCGCGATGCTCTCCAGGGTTTCCTTATGGCCTTCGAGCACGAAGCGCGCGTTCTGATACGCAGCGGTCACAATGTTTTTCACCTGGGCGTCAATCTTGATGGCCGTGTCTTCGGAATAGTCGCGGTGCTGCGCAATCTCCCGGCCGAGGAAAATGGCTTCTTCCTTTTTGCCGAAGGTGAGCGGGCCCAGTTCGCTCATGCCCCATTCGCACACCATCTGGCGCGCGATTTCGGTGGCGCGCTCGATATCGTTGCCGGCGCCGGTGGTGAGGTGATTCAGGAAGATTTCTTCCGCGGCTCGGCCGCCCATCAGCACGCGCAACTGCGCCTCGAGAAACTCGCGCGTGTAGGTGTGCTTGTCGTCGATGGGCAGCTGCATGGTCACGCCCAGGGCCATCCCGCGAGGGATGATGGTTACCTTGTGCAGCGGATCGGCGTGCGGGGTCATGGCCGCCACCAGCGCGTGCCCGGCCTCGTGGTAAGCCGTATTCTTCTTTTCCTCCTCAGAAAGAATCATGGACTTGCGTTCGACGCCCATCAGGACCTTGTCCTTGGACATCTCGATATCCGCCATGATCACCTGCTTGCGGTTCTGCCGGGCGGCCCACAGCGCGGCCTCGTTGACCAGGTTGGCCAGGTCCGCGCCGGAAAAGCCGGGCGTGCCTCGGGCGATCACAGAGAGGTCCACGTCGTCGCCCAGGGGGACTTTGCGCGTGTGCACGCGGAGGATTTCCTCGCGGCCCTTGACGTCCGGCCGGGGCACCACCACCCGGCGGTCGAAGCGGCCCGGCCGCAACAGGGCCGGATCCAGCACATCCGGACGGTTGGTGGCGGCAATCAGGATGACGCCTTCGTTGGATTCGAAGCCGTCCATTTCCACCAGCAGGGCGTTGAGGGTCTGCTCGCGCTCGTCGTGGCCGCCGCCCAGGCCGGCGCCGCGGTGGCGTCCCACCGCATCGATTTCATCGATAAAAATGATGCACGGGGCGTTCTTCTTGCCCTGCTCGAAGAGGTCGCGCACGCGGCTGGCGCCCACGCCCACGAACATTTCGACGAAGTCCGAGCCGGAGATGGAGAAGAACGGAACGTTGGCTTCGCCGGCGATCGCCCGAGCCAGCAGGGTCTTGCCCGTTCCCGGGGGCCCCACCAGCAGTACGCCCTTGGGGATGCGCCCTCCCAGCTTCTGGAATTTCTGCGGGTCGCGCAGAAAATCGATGATTTCCTGAAGCTCTTCCTTGGCCTCTTCGATTCCGGCCACGTCCTTAAAGGTGGCTTTCTTCTGATTTGCGGTGAGCAGGCGCGCCCGGGACTTGCCGAAGCTGAGCGCCTTGTTTCCGCCGGCCTGCACCTGCCGGAACATGAACAGCCACAGCCCGATGATCACGATGAACGGCAAAATGTTCACCGCCAGGTTCACCCAGTCGCCGCGGGATACTTCCTTCACTTTGATCTGCACGCCCTTGTCGCGCAGCATTTTGCTGGCGTCGGGGATGGATTCCTTGGGCATGGTCACGCGGAACTTGCTGGAGGGATCGCGCAGCTCGCCCTGGGCCTCCGCGCTGATGGGCGAGAGGTAGAAGGTCACCTCGCGGATGTTGCCGCGCTCGGCGTTGGAGTAGAAGTCCGTCAGGCTGAGGTCCAGCTCCCGCGCGGAGTTGGAGGATCCCTGGGTGATCTTCCACAGCACCACCGCCAGCACCAGCATCACCAGCCAGAACAGAACGATTCGGATTGTAGAGTTCACGACTTACCTCGCTCGCGGACGCGCCGTCCGCCTGCTGCTGCCTCTTGCCCGGGCGCGCGCCCTGCCCGAACGCCGCGCTTTCTGTCCGCCCTGCGCCACAATGTACGGTAAATTCCGCTGCAGCCCCTGCGCATCCGGCAGGCCATAGCCCACCAGATGCTTATTAGATGCATTGGAGAAGCCCAGGTAGTCTGGCTGCAAGGCCACCCGGCGCGCTTCCGGCTTATCCACCAGGACAGCGATGCGAATGGAGCGCGGTTGGCACTCCGCCAGCCTGCGGATGAAAAATTCCAGGGTTACGCCGGAGTGCAGCACGGCGTCCACTACGAGGACGTCCCGGCCCTTCAATTCCGGATTGTAACTGAAAAACACCTCGCGGCGCTGGTGGCCGTTCAAATGGACGTCTCGGAGTTCGGCCTCCACAAAATGGCAGACCACCGGGGAGCTGATTTCGCGCACCAGATCCGAAGTGAAGATGAACGCCTTGTCCAGCATGGCCACCACGTCCAGGCGATCCCCGCCGTAGGTGCGGGAGATTTCCCGCCCCATGTGCGCCACCCGCCCGGCGATTTGACGGGCGGTATATTGAACGCGCTGGCTCGATTCCGATTTCACAATCCTTCCTCACTGATCAACACCGCGGAGCGCGTTTGGCCGCCGGCCGCGCAGGCCGCCGCCGCCGGCAGCCCCCGCACCCACACCAGCGTCCCACAACTTTCCACCACCGGCCAGAGAGCCCGGTCCCCTGCGGGCACCCGTGCCTCGCGAAGCAGTTCCTTCAGCTTGCGCGCCTGCTGCCTGCCCCGGGGACAATACACGTCTCCGGGTCGCCAGTTGCGGAGCAAAAGAGGTGGGCGCAGACGGCTCGCGTCGAGCACATTATCGCTGCAACTAGTCTCCCCTGCCCCTCCGGCCCAGTCAACCACTTTCAGGCGCACCCGGCGCCCGATTGCCGGAATCATTACCTCAAACGAGCCGCGCTCCGGCAACTCCACCGGATAGGAGTAGGTGCTCGACTCCTGCTCGATTAGACGTCCCCGGCGGCGTGGCGGGTTCCCGGCGGAAAATACGATTTCGTCGAACGCTCGCGCCACCTCCACGCCGTGAGGCAGCACCAGTCGCTTGCCGCTCATGGGGGCGCGGGCAAGATGCAGCACACTCTCCACGTGACTCGCGGTAAGTCCACGGCGATGCCCTCGCACCGCCTCCACGGCGTACCGCACCAGGCGCCGCGCTAGCGCCGTCTGCGGTGTGTCGCGGGGCAAAAGACCGGCGGGAAGAGGCGACAGCAGATCCGTGGCCCGCAGCATCACCGCCGCGCCGCGCTTCTCCGCCAGCGCGTGGAAGCGCGCCTGCGCCACCGCCGTTCCGAATTGCTCTTCTTCTCGCGCCAGCTCCGCCAGCCTGCCAAGCTGGGCGATGATTCGAGGCTGGTATTCGCGCTCGAGCACCGGCAGGAGCCGCTGGCGCAGGCTGGCCCGCAGCCGCGTGGTGTCTGCGTTGCTGGCATCCTCGCGCCAGGGCTGTCTGATCGAGGTCAGCCATTCGCGGAGCTCCCCCCGGGAGGTTTCCAGCAAAGGGCGCACCACGCATCCCGCCTGGGGATAAATCCCCGCCAGCCCGGCCAGCCCGCTGCCGCGGAACAGATGCGCCAGCACCGTTTCGGCCTGGTCCTCTGCGGTGTGCGCGGTGGCCACCCGCGTCACCTGCGCCGCGTGCACCGCGCGCTCGAAGAACTCCGTCCGCAACTGCCGGCCGGCTTCCTCCAGGTTCATGTGGCGCTCGCGGGCCCACTCCGCCACAGGGGCTTCTTCCCGCAGAAACGGCAAATCCAGCCGCGCGGCCAATTGCGCGGTGAAGGTTTCATCGCTCGCGGATTCCGGCCCGCGCAAGCGGTGCTGAAAGTGCAGCACCGCCAGCCGGATTCCCAGTTCGTCCTGAAGATCGTGCAGCAGGCGCAGCAGGGCCACGGAGTCCGCGCCTCCGGATACCCCGACGCCCAGGCGATCACCGGGACCGGCCAGATGATGCCGTTCCAGCGCGTCTCGAACCCGGCGGTGGAGAGTGGTTGGCATTTACGAGCTGGCCCAAGGCCGGCCCCCTAATGCGATTCTAACCCCGCGGTTCACGAGGATTGAAAGGAACGCGAGCGGCACAAGCGGAAGCGCGAAAACGGGGGGAAGATTCAGGAAAGGGTAAGCGAGTCGCTCTCCAGTATCCGGCGCGTCTGGGCGATCCGGGCGTCCAGAGTGACGGCTGCATAGTAGGCGCAGCCGGAGCGTTCGCTCGTGGCCCAGGCCGCGGCGGGCGGCGCGACCATGCCGAAAAGCGTTTCCAGAACCCGCAGGAAAGCGTGATAGGCGCGGATGGCGCCCAGGCGGTATCCATCTCCGTCCGTCTGCGGGCACAGCTCCACCAGCCGGCGCAGGCGCGGAAAGTCCTCCCCGCTCACGGTCTGGCCTTCGATTCCCGTCACCTTGCGCACGGATTCAGAGAGCTCCACGCGGCGTCCCGCAGCCACCAACAGGCGGCAATAGAACACCAGGAACTGCAGCAGCATGGCCACTGCCACCACGAGGATTATGGCGGGCAGAATCATCGCGCCGGTGTCGCGGCCAGACGAGCCGTCTCGAGCCGCGCCTCCTCTGGAACCCTCCAGAGAGTGAACGCCCACGTCAGCGGCAGCCACAGGGCCACCAGCGGGGGCAGGATTTTCTGGGCGATTTCAAATCCGGGGAACAGATTGCGCAGCGCATAGGTGGCCGAATAGGCGCTGAAAAATACTCCCAGGGAGAGGGCCAGTTGGATCACCCGCGTCCGCGTCACGCGCAGCTTCATCACCGCGCCCCACAGGACATAGGTGAGCACCAGGCCCACAAAATAGAGGTTCTGCGACAGCTCCACCACGAAGCGGCCGGTCAGGTGATCCTGGCTCTGCCGGACGATCAGAAAGCTGACGCAGGCCGTTCCCAGCAATAAGATCAGCGAAACCGCGCGAATCTGTTTACTGGCCTGCATTTCCGCGAACACGTGCTGGTAGAGACTGAAGATGGAAAAGTACAGCAGGATGATCAGCAAAGATTCCGAGTAGTAGTAAAAATAGCGGTAGGCGAGCGAGGTCAGGCCGTAGTGCTCAACGAAATAGAAATCGCCGGCGGTGGCCACAGCCGCGCCCAGCATGTACAGGTTCAGCGGAAGATACCGGGAAAACCGGCCCTCGGCCACTGAACACACCACCACGGAGATTTCTAGTGCGAATCCGAGAAACCAGACGAGATAGTCGATCGGTCCGAGCACTCAGTGCGTGCCGAACCTGGTCCCTGCCAGGGACTCCTCGCAGCCGTTAACGCGCGAAAGGAGTCGGGGGTACCGGGCTGGTGGTGCAAGCCACCGAACCACCCAGGCCAACCGCTGGCCCTACTGCCGTGCGAATCCCGACCGCGGTAACCAGGGTGAGAAGCAACAGAGCTGCTAGTTTGGATGCCCGAGACATGTTGGCTCCTATGGCGCAGTGGCGCCTGGAGCCAGTTTATGTCTCGGCCAGCAGTTCTAGTACCTTCGTGCCAGCGCTGTGCCTAAACGGTTAACACCCCTCCCTGCTGCAAAGCCAGGTCGACAACCTCCTCTACAACGGCGCATATTCTGCGCCTGCCAACGCTACGCGTCAACGGTACCTACGTACTATCTTTTTTGGCAGAAGGGGCTTGGGAGCAGGAGGTCTCTAGCTGAGGGGAGCCGGGGCAGCCCTTCTAGCGGAATCGGCCCCGCTCCGCGATGGTCGGCGGGTGCTCGGCGCGGCCTTGACACCCTCCTCGGACGCTCCCTACCATGGTGGATTACGTGCCGGCGTAGCTCAGTGGAAGAGCGAGGGTCTCATAATCCCTAGGCCGTGGGTTCGATTCCCCCCGCCGGCACCAGTTTTTCTTCCAGAATCACACGTTAGCTCTCAGTTGAAAACCTCCTGTTCTGATAGCCTGCTCACATCTTTTCCCTCTGGTCCGCTGGAACTGGGGCAGACAGTTTCCTGTTGGGCGACCATTCCTCCGCAACCTTCGTTCGTAACTTCCCGCAACGCCGTTTGTGGACCGCGAGGGCTGGATGTAGGCTTATGCGCTGGCGCGTATTTCCGGCGTCCTTACTCGCGCAAGGCTGGAAGCAAGATTCGGGGAGGCCTCGATGGCCAATGTGGTGAACTTCTGGCTGGCTGCAGGCGGTTTGCTGGTTGTCATTCTGGCCCTCCTGGAGGTTGGACGGCGAATTGGAATCCATCGCCGAAAAGTAGACCCCGAAAGTGCGAGCGCCGGCCTAGGGACGGTCGACGGCGCCGTGTTTGGCCTCATGGGCCTTCTGATCGCTTTCACGTTCTCCGGCGCGGCTGCGCGTTTTGACGTGCGTCGTCAGCTCGTTGGTGAGGAGGCGAACGCCATTGGTACCGCCTATCTGCGCCTCGAACTGT
>DATIYQ010000140.1:0-9177 GCA_035517515.1 Binatia bacterium | reverse complement strand
GAGCGTGAGAAACGGTTGCGGGAGATCGCGAAGTGAGGCATTTCTTCGACTCTTCGGTGCTGATCGCAGCCCTTTGGGAAGGTCACGCTCACCACGAAGCCAGCTTCCGGCGATTTGCGGCCGCGGAGCGGAGCCATTCGGCCTGCGCACTGCACACCCTGGCAGAAGTCTATGGGGTGATGACGGCCCTTCCCGTCCGGCCGGTGATTCTGCCGGAGCAGGCGCTGCTGTTCGTGGATGAGGTTCGGAGCCGCCTGAGCACAATCTCCCTGGACGCGGGCGAATACCATGAGACGATGCGGGGCGCTGCGGACCGCGGGCTGGCGGGCGGCCGCATCTACGATGCTCTGCTGTTGCGTTGTGCCGCGAAGGCCAAAGCCGAGATCATCTATACCTGGAACTTGAAGCACTTTCGGGGGGTTGCCCCGGACCTTGCCGAGCGTATCCGAACCCCGTAGAACAACCGCAGGGCCACCAAGCCACGCTGGTGTGGCCGCGAAACTGAGACTCAAAATTATTCATAGCGGAGGACCTGGACGGGGTCGAGGCGGGCGGCGCGCGCGGCGGGGTAGATGCCCGCGGCCAGGCGACCCCTCCTGTCACGCATTGCAATCACTGCGGAATCGGTCAGAACTGTTTTGGAATCCCAGCCTGTTTCAAGACTCCATTTGCCGTATGTCGGGAAACGATATTGGAGTCCACGGGAAAGCGCCGATTCGTGATGGGGCTGTACCAGATTTCGTGGTCCGCGCGGCCCTGTCGCTCGAATGAACATCCGTGAGCGCGCAGAATCGCTTTAACTTGGGGCGTGAAGCCGGCCAGTTACGATGCCAGAGGGGTCACACTGCTTTCCTCATGATGGTAGCGGACCAGGAACTCAACGGGCTCGCCGCTCCCGGGAAGTACACCATTGAGTTGCAAAAGCTCGGGGATCAATCCTCGGAGCTTTCGCGTGAGGGTGTTCGGCGATTCCGCTTCCGCTACCAGTCCCGGGACGTCATCGCTTTCGGCCACCCAAACGCCGGCCTCGCTGTCCCACTTGGCCACGACATGGTATACGCGCGCCATCTTCCTTCCTGCTGCCGAACGGGAACGTAGCCCTAATCGCTGAGTGTAGCATGAGCCTTTGCGAACAGGTCTTCGCGAAGCTTGCGTCTATTCCTGCGGCAGGAACCGCCAACTTCGTATCCGTACAGTGCCGCCTCGTTATTCATACCGTAGGACTTGGACGGGGTCGAGGCGGGCGGCGCGCGCGGCGGGGTAGATGCCGGCGGCCAGGCTGACGGCCACGGCGAATCCCACGGCGCCGCCAATCAGCCAGAGCGGCAGGAGCACGATGGTTTCGTGGGGGAGTTCCTGCCGGGTGAGATAGATGTTGGTGCCGAAGTTGATGGCGCGGCCGATGGCCCAGCCCAGGGCCACGCCCAGCGCGCCGCCGAATGCGCCCATCACGCCGGCCTCGACGAAGAAGAGGCGCTTCACGTCTGCATCACTGGCGCCCAGGGCCTTGAGCAGGCCGATCTCGCGGCGACGCTCGAGCACAGACATGACCAGGGTGTTCACGATGCCGAGGGAAGCCACCACCAGGGCCACGCTGCCGAAGATGGCCAGGAACAAGTCCAGAATCACGAACACGCGCCGCAGGCTTTTGGTGGCATCGAGCAGGGAAAAGGTGCGGAAGCCCATTTTCTTGAGCGCGTCCTGGGTGGGCTGCACGCGCGCGGGATCATCCACGCGCACAATCAGCGCGGAATAGGTCTCGCCGCCGGCGGAGGGCCGGGCCTGCATCAGGTCGCGGAGGCTGGAGGGCATGGCCGGGCGGAGTTTTTCTCCCAGGGCCACGGGCAGAAACACGCGCGCGGTGGAGCTGGCGGTGATGCCCGCATAGGGTTCGTTGTCAATGATGCCCACGATGCGCAGGGTCTTCTCGCGCCGGACCACGGAGAAACTGACGGCGTCTTCGGGCTGGGCGGAAGCGCCCGCCGGGCCCGCGGCCGGTGGCGGGCGGCTTGCGGGGCGAGACGAGGCGCCCGGGGTCGCCGGCGGAGTTTCCTGGCGCTCGCCATAATGCAGAACAATTTCCTTGCCCAACAGGCCATCGAGCTGCGCGTCGCTGACCTCCGGAGTATTTCCGCGGGGCGGGGCGGTTTGCAGGGGCAGGGCATCGCCGGAGGCGTCGGCGGGGGCCAGCAGGTCGCGCGCGAAATCCACGTGGAGAATCACTTCGTCCGCGTCCGGGGAAGAAAAGAAGCGGCCGCGCATTTTCTCAAAGGCCTCATTTTGCCGGGCGGAGGGAGAAAGCCCGGAGACGCTGGTGAAGAGCGTGCGGCCCTGGAAACTCACGTCGGTGAGCATGCGGATTTCGGGATACACCTCGAGGACATCGGGCAAGGCGGAGATTTCCGTGCGCGCCTGGAGGTCGAGGGGGCGGGCTTTGGTGTCCATCACGCCGCCGCGGCGTTCGTTCTGCTGCATTCCGCGGAAGTCGCGCGCGGTGAAGACTCCGATGGTGTTGAAGAGGCCGGAGCGGGAAAAGCGGTCGCTGACCAGGTTTTGCAGACCGGCACCCAGGGAGAGCATGGCCACCAGGGAGGCCACACCCACGGCCACACCCAGGGTGGTGAGTGAATTGCGGAAGCTGGACTCCCGCAGGTTACGCCCGGCCAACTCCAGCAGGTCGTTGGATTTCATCGCGGCACCCCGGCTTGCTCGCCGGCCCGGCGTGGCTCCTCCGCCAGGCGCCCGTCGGAAAGAACCACGACACGCTGGGCGAATTCCGCGGCCAGATTTTGCTCGTGCGTGACCAGCACCACGGTCATTCGCATGGAGGAGTTCAACTCGGCGATCAGCCGCATGATCTCCGCGCCGTTATGGCTATCCAGATTGCCGGTGGGCTCGTCTGCCAGCAGGATGGACGGGCGATTCACCAGCGCTCGGGCGATGGCGGCGCGTTGCTGTTCGCCTCCGGAGAGCTCGCCGGGACGGTGGCCCGCGCGCGCGCGCAGGCCCACGCGCTCCAGGGCCAGGCGCACGCGCTCGGGACGCTCCTGGCGGGGAACTTCGGCCAGGCGCAGGGGCAGCTCAACGTTTTCTTCGAGAGTCATGCGAGGCATGAGGTGGAAGGCCTGAAAGATCATGCCCACGGTGGAGCGGCGGTGGGCGGCAAGTTCCAGAGAGGTCATCGCGCCGAGGTTGCGCCCCTGGGTCTCGATGGTGCCGCTGGTGGGCCGGTCCAGCCCGGCCATCAGGTGCAACAGAGTGGATTTGCCGGAGCCGGATGCGCCGACCAGGGCCACGCGCTGGCCGGCGTGAATTTCCAGGGAGACGCCGTCCAGCGCCTTCACCAGGGATTCTCCCATCCGGTAGTGGCGGCAAAGATTTTCCGCGCGGATCGCGGCGCCGGCGGGGGAATTGGAGTTTCCATTGTCCATGAGTGTGGCGCTCTTCGCTCCCACTCTATGATACGTGCGCAGCGGCGCGAAGTTGCAAGGGAACGAGAGGCCGGGGTGCGCGGCGAAGGGCCGGCACCGTTGCGTCCGGCAGCACGCGCGGCGCTCCGGGCGTTGCGGGGCTGCCGCAACTTTGATAGCCTGCTGGACAATCAGCCGGCGCAGATGCAGACGCCCAGCGGTGGAAGCGGGGAGGAAGCGCACATGCCGCGGGAATCAGGTGGTTTCGGGGAGCGAATCGCTCCGTGGCTGCTGACCATTGCGTTGGCCGCGGCCCTGTATCTGGCCTACCGCACCGACCCGCTGGAGAATCTGCACCTGGGAATCGTGCGGCATGATGCGATTCCGCCCTGTCGAACCAACCTGATCCAGATTTTCGACGCCCCGATGCCGACGGTGACGCCGGATCTGTGCTGGGCGCATCCCGGCGACCGGATCATCTGGACGTTTCCCAACCATCCCGACCGACCGTTCCATGTGCATATGTCTCCGCATCCGTTCGCGGAGGGCAATGCGCCGCCCTTTGACGCGGACTCGATCAAGGGAGTGGTGGTCTCTGAACCGGTGCGCGTGGCTAGAGACTATGTGGTCTATAAATACCTGGTCAGCTATGACGGCGGGAAGAAGCAGATCGACCCGCACGTGCTGATCATGAAGTAGCGCTCGGCGCTCCGCCCTCGCGCGAGGCTCTGCCCGTAATCCTGCGTCGCTCTCCTGCGTGATCAAGAGAAGAGAGGTTCCTTCCGCGGGGAAGGAGCCTGCTGGCACGTTTCGTGCCGGGGGAGTGGAAGTCAACTGGATCGGTTGAATTCCTCCGGACAACTCCGGACACGAAGGATTGAAAAGAGAAAGCAGGTCCCTCACCCCGCAAAAACCGCGGAGATTCGGGATGACACGCGGGGACATGGTGATCCCGGCAGGCAGGGAAACGCCGGGAAGAGCGCAGGGCAGAGCTGGTGGGGGAAGAAATCCACCATCCCCGGCCCACGACGGTGCGTTCGAACGGCAGCCCGACGCAGACGGTCAAAATCCTGGATCTGAGCGATCCGGCGCATCCCAAGACGATTCAGGTGTTCAAGAATGTGACCGGAATGGTCGGCGATGCCGGGCGCGGCATCCTGTATCTCGCGAATGACGAAGGGCTGTGGGTGCTGAAGCACGAGCGCAAGCAGATGGCGCCGGCGAAGGAAAAGAAGCCCTGCGATTCCTACTCGGCGATCGCGGCGATGCCGCCGGATTGCCAGTAACCCATCCCGGAAATCCATCCCGCTGCGCAGCTCGGGCCGTGCCGAGCCGGCGCACGCTATTTAACGGGGGTTTCCTGGTAGTGCAGGGCCTTCCACTGGCCGTTGCGCTGCACCCAGATCTCGCCAACCAGCACCTTCAGGAAGCGCTGGGTGGAGCCGGGTGGGAAGGCCATCAACACTTCGTAGCGGACGAAAACGGAATCCGGGCCGAGCGCAGTCACTTTCAGCGAGGAAAGGGTGGCCTGGGTGACGGAGGAGCGGTCCAGTTCGTTTAACACCTTCCCCCTGAAGCGCTCGCCTTCGCGGTCTGCCTCTACCGCCACATAATTTTCATCCAGCATTTCGTCCAGAGCCTGCTTGTCCTTCCTGGCGATGGCGTCCCACTCGGCGCGAATCCTGGCGTCAAACTGGTCGGTGAGTTCCTTGGAGGCTGCGGGCAGGCCCTGCGGCATGGCGGGCGTTGAATTCACGGTCGCTGCGCGGTTGCAGGCCGCGGCACAGGCGGCCAGCAGGACGCAGGCAGCGCCGGAAAGCAAACGGTTCCCCATGCTTCAAATCCCCCTGTAGAGCGCCGGGATTCTTGCAGAGAAGCCCATTGCGGTCAAAAGAAAAGAGGCTCCCCGCGTGGAGCCGGGAGCCTCAGGCAGGATTCTCGCGGACCCGGCGCGGATCAATCGCCGTGAGCCGCGGCAGTGGCCTGCGGCTGAGCGGCGGGCTGCGCCGAGGCCTGCGGCAGCGCGGGCACCCTCATGGGCCGCAGGACGAAGAAGGCCAGCAAGGAGGCGATCACATTAAAGACGATGGCCACATTGAAGACCGCGGACCAGCCGCCCTTGGGCAGCACGAAGCTGGCCGCGAACGGCGTCCAGAGCTGGTGATGAACGGTGAGGGCCAGGGCGTAAGCGCCGATGGCCGCGGCAGCCAGGAGCAGGCCCCGCTTGGCGGCCGCGCCGAAATGGATATGGAGAACCGTGGGCGCCAGGAAGACGGTGAAAAAGGCAATCGCACCGCCCACGATCAGCAGGATATCCGCGCGGAAATCGAAGATCTTACCGGCAGCCAGGGCCGAGCCGATGGGCACGAAAACGGAGGCGGTACCTTTGGCGGTGTAGAGGAAGCCGTAATTGCCGGTGGCGAATTTGCGGCCGAAGAAGTCTCCGCAGAGGGCGGGGAAGAGCGAGAAAATTTCGCCCCAGGCGAAGAAGGTAAAAGCGCTGAAGATGACAAACATCTTCGGATGGGAGACGAACTGGATGAGCACAAAAATGGCCACGGCCTGGAGGCCGAAAGCGATGCCCATGGTGATTTCCCGCCCGATTCGGTCGGAGACCCATCCCCAGAAGGGGCGGCAGACGCCATTGATCAGCCGATCCGCGGAGAGGGCAAAGGTGAGGGCGGGAAGGGTGAGACCGAGAAGGGAAACGGGAACCTTGTCCACCTTGAAATCCGAAGCGATGGGCCCGAGTTGAGCCACGGCGATCAGCCCGCCGGTGGCCACCAGCACCATCATCACGTACATCACCCAGAAGTGCGGGGTGGAAGCCATCTGCATGGAGGTGAAATCGCCCACGCTTTGCCGCTTGCGGACGTCCTTGCCGGCGGTGGGTGTGGACCTCCAGGTTTTCGGCAGCCATCCGGGCGGAGGGGCCTTCAGGAAGAAGGCGGAGATGATCACGGTGACGCCCTGGATGATGCCCCAGCGGATGAAGGCGCTCTGGTAGCCCTGCGAGGCAATCAGGTCTGCGATGGGCGCCACGGTGAAGGCGGAGCCGGCTCCGAAACCGGCGGCGGTCAGTCCGGCAGCAAGCCCGCGGTGGTCGGGAAACCACTTCATGGCGATGCCCACGGCGGTGCCATAAACGATTCCCGCGCCGATTCCGGCGAGCGCGTAGGAGAGATACAGCCCGGTGAGGGATTCCGCCTTGCCGCTTCCGATCCAGCCGAGCCCGGCGAACACCCCGCCGGCCATCACCAGAAGCCGGGGGCCGAACTTATCCACGAGCCAGCCTTCGAAGGGAACCAGCCAGGTTTCCAACAGGACGAAGACGGTGAAAGTAATTTGGATCAGAGCAGCATCAACGTTGAACTGCTTCTGTAAGGGTTTAACGAAAAGAGTCCAGCCGTACTGAAAGTTCGCTACGGCCACCATGCCCAGAATGCCGAACAGGAGAATGACCCAGCGGTTGGAGGTGTCTGAGGAAGACACCCCTGATGCGGATTGCGAAGCGCTCATACCTACCCCCCTGGCTCCGATCTGGCTAGAACCAAATCCGAACCTCAGCGCGTGCCCGTTGAGCGACGCGCCCCCCGAAAGCGCTGCAACCACCGGGCCCGGCATAGAGGGCCGGGCCCGCGGTTACAATACCGCAAACACCCCTCAGGCGGAAGGGGGCTGATCTCCCTCGAGATCTTTCATCATGGGGATGACGCCGGGGATCAGCCACTTCTCCCACATCTGGTCCACTTTGCTCTGGAAATATTCAATATCGTCGTTGGTGAAGTGGGCGAAGCGGCCCTGGCGGAGCAGGTAGTCGCGCACGGGCTGGCGCTTGAAGCGGCCCTCGGCGATTTCCTTAGTCTTGCCGAGCAGGCGCAGCACGTGGTTCTCCACTTCATAGAGGGGCCAGACTCCGGTGGTCACGGCCAGCTCGCCCAGTTCGTGGGAGATGTACGGGTCGTAGTCCCAGCCCTTGGGGCAGGGGTCCAGCGAGTGGACGAAGGTGGGGCCGCCGATGCTCAGGGCCTTGCGGATGCAGTTCATGCCCAGCAGGCCGTAAGACATGTCGATGGTGGCCACATACTTGCACTCGGGATGCCCGGCGGCGAGCATGCCGGCGGTGTTCTTCTTCCAGCGGTGGTGCATGATGCGCTTCATTTTCCCCGGCGGGCTGAAGGTGGTGTGCGCGCCGTAAGGGGTGGAGCCGGAGAGCTGAATATCGGTGTTGGCGTAGGACTCATTGTCGTACATGAGGATGAGCAGGTTGTAGTCCGGATGAGTGAGGGTGGCGGAGATGGCGCCCAGGCCCATATCCGCGCCGCCACCGTCGCCGCAGAAGGCGATGACGTTGATGGGCTCTTTTTTCATTTTGCCCTTGCGCATCAGGGCCTTGAGGGCGGCGGCCGCGCCGAGGCCGGCGGAGCCGCTGGAGCCCAGCTGGGTGTGCATCCAGGGCACCACCCAGGCGGTGCTGTAATACGTGGTGTTGGCCACGTACATGCAGCCGGTGCTGCCGAGCACGATGGTGCGCGGGCCGGCGGCCTTCACCATGGTCTTCATCACCAGGGCGGACTCGCAACCCTGGCAGGTGCGGTGGCCGGAGGTGAAGTACTCCTCAAGGGGGAGTTTTTTCACGCCCTTGAAGGGATCGAGCTTCTGGGTCTGATCAATTTCCACGAATGACGAGATAGCCATTGAAATTTCCTCCTGTCGAATCTCTGGAACTCGCTACGCGTTCGGAACTCAGGTGCACTATTCGCGCAGGCCGATCCACTGGGTGGCGGGCTTCTTTTTGCCCTCCGCAGCCTGATAGAGCTCGTTGAAAATGTGTTCGACGTCGGGCACGGTGACTTCGCGCCCGCCCAGGCCGCCGATGAAGCCGAGCACCGGGGGGTGCTTGGTGACCGCGTCCGTATAGAGCGCGGCGCGCGTTTCCGTGGTCACCACTCCGGACATGTAGGGGGAGCCGAAGGAGAAGTCGCGGTCCAGCACGCCTACGGCCTTGAAGCGCGAGAGGCACTTGGCCAGCTCTTCGCCGGGGAAGGGCCGGAACCAGCGCAGACGCACCATGCCGACTTTCTTGCCTTCCTTGCGGAGCTTGCGGATGGCCACGCGGGTGGGCATGGAAAGAGTGCCCATGCCCATCAGCACCACGTCCGCATCCTCGGTCATGTACTCTTCGAAGAAGGGATTCCCGTATTTGCGCCCGAAGATGCGTTCAAAGTCCGCGTAGGCCTCGCGGATGATGCCCGGTACGCGCTCCATGGCGGCGTAATTCTGCCGGCGGATTTCCATCACCCAGTCTTCGTTGGCTTGCGGCGCCACGGTGATGGGATTGTCGGGATGCAGCAGCAGATCGGCGCGGTTGTAGGGAGGCAGGAAGCGGGTGACTTGCTCCTGGGTGGGAATCTTGACCAGCGCCTGGGAGTGGGTGAGGAAGGCGCCGTCGCAACTGAGGCCGCAGGGCAGGAAGACGCGGCGGTCTTCGGCCACACGGTAGGCGATGAGCGCGGTGTCCAGGGCTTCCTGAGCGGTGTCCACCCAGACGAGCATCCAGCCCAGGTCGCGGACGGCCAGGGCATCGTTGTGCTCGACGCCGAAGGCCCCGGGATCGTCCAGGGCACGATTGCCCACCATGGCCACCACCGGGATGCGCAGCGCGGGAGTGACGGTGAGGGCCTCCATGGCGTACATCCAGCCGACGCCGCTCGAGCCGGTGAACACGCGGGCGCCGCAGGCGCAGGCGTGCTTCACGATCTCGAAC
>DATIYQ010000139.1:0-10738 GCA_035517515.1 Binatia bacterium | reverse complement strand
ACGGGCGTGCAGCCAAACACGCTTTACTTCATTGATGCCAACAAGGCGTTCTTTCTCCAGGGCACGCCGGCCGACGTGGGGGAGGACGTGACATTTGGACTGGCCGAGCAACAGACCGCCGGGCTGAGCGTCGCTTCGTTCACGGGGAGCTATGCCTTCGGCACGGCGCGTCCGGCCATTCAGGAGGCTCAAAACTTTACCGGCGAGATTATCGCCACAGGGGCCACCGGAACGTTTGCCGGAACTGCGGATCTCTCCGAGGACCCGGGCGGAGGGCCGAGCCAGTCTGATCTGCCGGTGAGCGGAACGTACCAATTCACCGCCGGGAAGAACGGCCGATTCACGGCCACGCTCACGCCACAGAATTCGACCCCGATTCACCTGGTGCTGTGGTTCATTTCACCGACCCGGGCCGTGGGCGTAGTCTCCGACGCCACGACGATCGCCAGCGCCGTGGTGATTTTCGAGCAGTAGTCTTCTCCCCCCGCCAGGGGCCGGTTGCCCTTCGGACCGGCCCCTGGCTCCCCTCGCCGCGCCGTGGAACAGCGCGGCGTTTCGGGGCGGCCGCCCGCATCCAGTTTCGTTCGTGCGGGCCATGGCGGGTGCAGCGGAGGAATGAGTCGAGTCGCGCGCGGCACCACGCCCAATCCTCGCGTCGGCCGGCGGGCGCAAGGCGATCCGACAGCAGCATCCTGGATTCCGCGCAGCCCGATTCTCGGGAGGCAACATGCGAAAGAGCTTCTGGCGATGCCTGGTTCTCTGCGGCATCACGGGCGTTGCCTTCGGTGGACCCGCACGGCCGGACCGCCCGGTCACCATTCAGCGGCTTGAGAAGCTCCGCAGCGGAGTCCAGGCGACGCAGCCCCTGGTGCCGGGCGTCGCTCGCGGATGGGAGGCCGACCCGCGCGCCGAATCCTGGGTGACCCGCTGCGACAAACAGTCAGAGGCCAATGCCTGCTGGCTGGCCGGCGCCGCCCTCTATCCTCAACATGCCATCGAAAGCCAAACGCACATTCCTCTGCGGGTACTGAGGACGGGAAAGTGGTATTTGGAGAAAGGATGCAATCTTGGTTCCGGCGAGGCGTGCGCAGACCTGGCCGATCTCTATCGTTTTGGGCGCAACGGCTGGAGATGGGAGGGACAAGGCAACGCTCCGGGGGAGGCGTACGCTCCGGACCTCGCCGCGCTCGTCCGGCACGACCTGAAGCAGGCCTCGGAGCTCTTCCGCAAGGCTTGCGAGATGGTTAGCGCGTACGGTTGCTATAACTGGGCGGAGTTTCTGGATCGCGGAATCGGCGTTCCCCCCAGCCACGAGACTGCCCGGGGTCTGTTCAGAGAATTGTGCGCCGCCGGACTCAGCCTGGGCTGCCTGCGTGCGACCCAGCCTCAGGCGCCGGTTTATCCCTTTCAGCTTTTCTCTGCAATGGATTCAAGCTGCAACGAGGACGCGGCCTGCTGGGAGGAGTGTTCCCAGGGCGCCTGGGGCGCATGCGACAAAACGTCGTTGGTGTTCCAGAGGCATTTGCAGGCGACTGTCGATTCGCGCCTACAACTGGAAGCCTTGCAGGAGCGCGGCTGCCTGGAGGGCGCGGACTGGGGATGCGCGCGGTTTTCCCCGGAGGTCTACCCGGCCGATCTTTCCAAGTTCGGATCCAGGGACGACAGCACAGCGCAAACTCTGCGACAGACCCTCCGGCGAGGCTGCCAGGCAGGCTCGGCGATGGCCTGCCGCAGTCAATGCGCGATGGAAAAATCCACGGATTGTCCGGTTCCCTGCGAGGCCACCGGAGGCCACGCAGGAAGCGCCAACTCGACCAATGCGCCGCGTCCGCGGTGCAAGGGAGAGACGGTAGCGGCGCGGATGCGGGAGTGCATGGTGGGGAACGGATCTTCGTGCGCCACACCGCTGTATCTGCTCTCCGGGCGGCCGCAAACCACGGCGGAAGAAAACGAGGCGTATTCCGCGTCCACGCTGGTGATCAAGCGGCTGGCGTGCAACTCCGGGGATCCCCGGGAATGCGACCGGCTGGCGGATCACTTCGTCACCCGGCGCCTCGATCCGCAGCGTGCCCGCGCCTATGCTCTGGCCGCGTGTGGAAGAAGCCGCAGCAACCTCTCCACTCCATACACTCAATGCGCCGTGGTGCTGAACTCCCTGAATCCCGTGGAGCGCGCCATGGCCTCCGAGTGGTACGACTGGATTTTTCAGGGCAAGGAGGGGGCGCAGAACCTTTCCGAAGACGTGATCGGCGCTCTGGAGGAGCCCTGCGCCGGAGGGAACGGCCGCGCCTGCCTGGTGCTGGGGAACAATGCCTGGAACAGCTCAGAACACCGCCGCGTGGAGCCGGAGCGGGAGAAAATCATTCAGTACTGGCAAAGCCAGGTGGAGATCGACGGAAAAAAGAGGGAGGAGGCGCTGAAAGAATGCGCGGAACTCGCTCGGACGGGCGCCACCGACCCGATCCAGTGCATTTCGGATGCGGTGAAAGCGTTCGACCTGGAAGAGCGCAAACTGATGACCCGGCTGGGGGATGCCCGGTCCCTCAAAAACATTGTTGCCGTCGAATCCGATCCCGCGCTGCGGAGCAAAGCCCTCGGTTACTACGCGGCGGCCTGCAGGTACGGAGAAGCCGAGGGCTGCGAGCGGCTCGAGAAGCGCTCGCGGCAGGCGGCGGTACGCTACGAAATCAATTGACTCCATCCAGCGCCGGCCCCGTCACCACCGGATGGCAAATCGCAGCGCTACGGAGTTGTGCCCCGCCGGACGGCGCCGGGAGATCTGCCGCATCGGCCTGTAAATTACTATTCGAGCGCCCCCAGGGACGATCGCCTTGTCCGCTTTCGAACACTCCTCCATCATAGGGAACCGGCGGTTCCGGTGCAGCGGCGCACCTGCTCATGGGTTCAATTCTTGCAGTGCGGGATCTCCACGTCGCCTATGACTCACCTACGGCAGGCGAAACCATTGCGCTTGCCGGGGTCAGCTTTTCGGTGGAAGCCGGCGAAATCCTGGGAATCCTGGGGGAATCCGGGAGCGGCAAGAGCTCGCTCGCCGCGTCTCTTCTGTGCCTGCTTCCTTCCCCGGGGCGCATCCTGGGCGGGTCCGTGGTTTTTCAGGGCAAAAATCTTCTGGCGCTGGGGGAGGAGGAACTGCGTGGTATCCGCGGCGCATGCATTTCCCTGATCTTTCAGGAGCCGACCCTTGCCCTGCACCCCACCCTGCGTGTGGGCCGCCAGGTGGAAGAGGTTCTCCGCGCGCACGGGCTCCCTGCGGCCGCGCGCCGGCAGAATGCCGAAAGGGTGCTGGCCGCGCTGTTCGGCACGGAGGCCGCGCGCATTTCCGGTTCCTATCCCCACCAATTGAGCGGCGGACAGCGCCAGCGCGTGCTCATCGCCCAGGCCATCGCCTGTGGCCCATCCCTGCTGATCGCGGATGAGCCCACCGCGGCCCTGGATTCCGTCACCGAGGCCGAAATTCTGGAGATTTTTGCGCGGCTGCGGCGCGAGTTGCATCTGGCGCTGGTACTGATCACTCACAACCCCGCGCTCCTGGCGGGATTTGCAGACCGGGTGCTGGTGCTCTACGCCGGTCAGGTGGCGGAGGTCGGTCCTGCGGGCGCGGTGCTCGCCGCGCCGCAGCATCCCTACACGCAGGCACTGTTGCGCTGCCTGCCACCGGTTCTTACCAGGCGGGAGACGCGGAAGCCATTGCTGCCGGTGATACCGGGAGACGCGCCGCGAATGACCGCGGATGCCGTGGGCTGCCGTTTTGAGCCGCGGTGCACCGAGCGAATGGAGCAGTGCGCCGCCCGCTCGCCCTTGCTGACGGAGCTGGCCGGCGCGCATTCCGTTTCTTGCTTCAAGTTTGGCGGCTGATCCTGCTCGATGGCCCCACATGGAACCTCTTCTAAGCGTCGCGGGCCTGGTCAAACAATATGTGCGAACCGGCCCTGCCGGCGGCTCGCGGGGGATTCTGACCGCTCTCGATGGCGTTACCTTCACCCTGGCCGCCGGCAGGACACTGGCCGTGGTGGGCCGGTCTGGCTCCGGCAAATCCACGCTGGCGTTGTGCATAGCCGGGCTGGAAAGGCCAACCGCGGGCAGCATCCTGGTAGAAGGCCGGGACATGGCTTCCCTGGGCGCAACGGAACTCCGCGCCCTGCGGCCGCGCATTCAGCTTGTCTTCCAGGATCCGGCGGCCTCTCTCAATCCCCGCTTCACCGCGGAGCAACTGGTTGCAGAGCCTTTGCAGGTACAGGGGAGGGTTCCCGCGCGCGAGCGCCCCGGCCGCGTACGCCTCCTGATGGAATGCGTCGGACTTTCCGCAGCCATGAGATCCCGCACGCCCGGCGAGTTCAGCGGGGGGCAGCGGCAGCGCCTGGCCATCGCGCGCGCACTGGCCCTCGAACCCCGCGTGCTGATCCTGGATGAGGCACTGTCCGCGCTGGATTGTTCCGTGCAGGCGCAAATCGCCAACCTGGTGGCGGAATTACAGCCCGCCTTGCGGCTCTCCTGCCTGTTCATCACGCACGACCTGCGGATGGCGGGCTGGCTGGCGGATGAAATTGCGGTGATGGAACGCGGCCGGATTGTGGAGATGGGAAGTTCCGAAGCAGTGGTCGAGAGTCCCCAGCATGGCGTCACGCAATCCCTGGTTGCCGCCGCCCGGGCGCGGGGCGCGGCACCGCCACAGGCGGGCCGTTGATGCGCTACCTGCTCCGCCGCGCCCTGCACGCGCTGCTGCTGCTCTTCGGCGTTTCGTTACTCGCATTTATGTTCGCGGCGATGGCCCCGGGCAATTACCTGGACGAAATGCGTCTGAACCCGCAAATCGCTCCGGAGACAATCTCCGCCCTGCGCGCGCAATACGGCATGGACCGCCCGTTTCCGGTGCGTTACCTGCGCTGGCTGGGGTCTGTGCTGCGGGGGGAATGGGGATTTTCGTTTGCCTACAACCGTCCGGTCGCGTCTCTACTGGTGGTGCGTGCGCGCAATACGCTCCTGCTGGCCGCCACGGCCACCGCACTGGCCTGGCTTCTGGCTCTCCCGCTGGGGGTGTGGAGCGCGGAACGAGCCGGCCACTGGCCAGACCGCCTGGTCTCCGCCGGCAGCGCGGCGCTGCTGGTGATTCCGGAACTGGTGCTGGCCCTCGGTCTGCTGATACTTGCGGTGCGCAGCGGATGGTTTCCCGCTGGTGGGCTTGAATCGCTGGGCTCCGGCTCGCTCTCCGCCGGCCGCAAAATCGCCGACCTCGCGCGGCACCTGACCCTGCCGGTGGCGGCCCTGGTGCTTTCTTCCATTCCACTGCTCATCCGCCACGTGCGCGCTGCGGTGGCGGAAGTGCTGGGCTCTGGATTCCTCTGGGCTGCGGAGGCCCACGGCATCTCCCGGCGGCGGCTGCTGTGGCGCCACGCGCTGCCCGCGGCTGCGAATCCGCTGATTTCTCTATTCGGGTTCAGCCTCGGGGGGCTGCTCAGCGGCTCACTGATTGTAGAAGTGGTGATGAGCTGGCCGGGGCTGGGCCCCCTTCTGTTGGAAGCGATCCTGACGCGCGACCTCTACGTGGTCATCGGCTGCGTGCTGCTCTCCACGCTCTTCCTGGTGGGCGGAAATCTGGCCGCAGACCTGCTGCTGTATTGGGCCGATCCGCGGATCCGCTGGGAAGGGCCGGAACCGTGAGCGCCTCCACCGGCGCGCCGGCTCCGCATCCACCGAATGCCGCAATGGCGGAGAGTGCCGTGCGGCCTGCTCCCGGAGGCTCGCCGCGGCACAGAGTGTTCGTGTGGCTGGTGGCGCTGGCCGTTCTCCACGCGCTCGTTGTTTTCGCTGGCGTCATCAGTCCGTATGCGCCGGAAGAGCAGGATCGCGATCATGCCTACGCTCCGCCCACCCGAATTCACTGGATCGATTCGCGAGGAGGCTTCCACCCCCGGCCCTTTATCCGGCCCTGGCTCCCCTTGGAGGGCGGTCTCGGAGAATTCGCTGAGGATCCTGCTCAGCAGATCCCGCTGCGGTTTCTTGTGGCCGGGGCGCCCTATCGCCTTCTGGGAGTGATTCCCTGCCGGCTGCATTTGTTTGCCACGGAGGGCGCCCGGATCAGTCTATTGGGCACGGACGGCTACGGCCGGGACCAGTTTTCGCGTTTGCTCTATGGCGGTCAAATCTCCCTTCTGGCCGGATGGCTGGCTGCGGCACTCGCCCTGTTGGGAGGGACCATCATCGGGACGGCCGCGGGCTTTTTGGGCGGCTGGGCAGACGACGCTCTGATGCGCGTCGCCGAACTGTTTCTGGCGCTTCCCTGGCTCTACCTGTTGTTTGCGTTGCGGGCGTTCTTGCCTCTGGCGGTCAGCCCGCTGCAGGCGTTTTTCCTGGTGGTGGGAGTGATCGGCGCGGTGGGCTGGGCGCGGCCCGCGCGGCTTGTCCGTGGGGTGGTGCTGAGCGCGAAGGAGCGAGACTTCGTCCGCGCCGCGCGCGGTTTCGGAGCCTCCGAAGGCTACCTGCTGCGCCGCCACGTGCTGCCAGAAACCGCCAGCGTTCTTTTAACCCAGGCGGCCATTCTGGTGCCGCAATATATTCTGGCAGAAGTGACCCTCTCTTTTCTGGGGCTGGGCGTGCCGGAGCCGGCCCCCAGTTGGGGGAACCTGCTGGCCAGCCTCCAGCAATACAGCGTGCTGGCTTCGTACTGGTGGATGTGCCTTCCGGCGGTGATCATGGTCCCGTTCTTTCTCGGTTACCTGGGCCTGGCCAGCGCATTGCAGGCGTGGACCGGGCCGGTGAAGATAGCAGGCGGTGGGTCTGGGAGCGCGGAGTGAGGCGAAACGGAACCAAGCTTGCGCGCGTTTGCTTGCTCGCGGGCGCGATGGGAATTTTCTTCTGGAGCGCCGGGCGCGCTCCGGCCACCGCGCCGCCTGGCGGCCACGAGGACCCGGGGCGGGAAGCGGCGGCTCCCTATCAGAGTGAAATCGGCCGTCGTGGCGGGCGGTTGGTGGCGGCGCTCCGCTCCGAGCCCAAAACCCTGAATCCACTGTTTGCCGCAGACGCCCCCTCGCGGGAAGTGATCGGCCTGATGCAGGCGGACCTGGTTCACATCAACCGCGCCTCTCAGCTGACCGAACCCGCGCTGGCCTCTTCCTGGAAGGTTTCTCCCGACGGCCTCCAGTACACCCTCGAACTTCGGGAAGGCCTGCGGTTTTCCGACGGCCACCCGGTGGATGCGGACGATATCCTGTTCACGTTTCAGGTGCTGCTGGACGAATCGGTGCACTCCCCGCAGCGGGATCTGCTGATCGTGGGCGGAAAACCGATCGCCATCGAGAAACGCGGGCCGCGCACGCTGGTCTTCCGACTGGCGCGCCCGTACGGCGCAGAGGAGCGGCTGTTTGACGGGCTAAACATCCTGCCACGCCACCTGCTGGAGACCCCCTACCGCGAGGGAAAACTCGCGCAGTGCTGGACGCTGGCCGTCCGGGCCGCGGAGATCGCCGGGCTGGGCCCGTTTCGCTTCAAGGAATTCGCCGCTGGGGAACGCCTGGTGCTGGAGCGCAATCCGTATTACTGGAAGACGGACGCGGCCGGCAATCGCCTGCCCTATGTGGATGAAGTTGTTTTCCTCTTCGTGCCCAGCGCGGATGCCCAGGTGCTGCGCTTCCGCGCGGGCGAAACGGACATGATCACCCGGCTGAGCGCGGAGAATTTTTCCGCCCTGGCGCGCGCGCTGCCCGATGCGGTGATGGCCGATGCCGGTCCCGGGTTGGAATACAACTTCGTGTTCTTCAACCTCAATGAACCGGGGGAAAAAACGCCTGCGGTGCAGGCGCGGCGGCAGAAGTGGTTCCGCGAAGTAAAGTTCCGCCAGGCTGTTTCCGCGGCCGTGGACCGCGAAGCCATCGTCCGCCTGGTCTATCAAGGCCGCGGGGCGGCCCTGTGGGGACTGGTCACCCCGGGAAATCCTCGCTGGCTGGACGCCACCCTGCCCCGGCCCGCGCGCTCCCTGGACCGTGCCAGAGAGCTGCTGCGCGCCGCGGGATTCTCCTGGAAGACCGGATCAACCGGCGAGTCACAACTGTTGGACGCGGACGGCACGCCCGTGGAATTCTCCCTGCTCACCAGCGCCTCGAGCCTGGAACGCACCAAGATGGCCACGCTCATTCAGGACGACCTGAAACAGCTCGGCATGCGCGTGCAATTGGCTCCGCTCGAATTTCGCTCCCTGCTCGATCGGGTGTTTCAGACCAAAGAATATGATGCCTGCGTGCTGGGGCTGGCCAGCTTCGACGCCGATCCCAACACGGACATCAACGTGCTGCTTTCCAGCGGGGCGCAGCACCTGTGGAATCCCGGCCAGGCCCGGCCGGCAACGCCCTGGGAGGCGGAGATTGACCGCCTGATGGAGCAGCAGCTTGCCGCGCGCAGCTTCCAGGAGCGGAAGCGGCTGTATGACCGGGTGCAGGAAATCCTCGCGGAATACCAGCCCATGATCTTTCTGGCCAGCCCGCACATCCTGGCGGGAGCAAAACGCTCGGTGGGAAATTTCCATCCGGCGGTTCTGGAGCCGTACATCCTCTGGAACGCGGACGAATTGTTCCTGCGCGCCACGGGGGAGAAGCCCGCGCCATGAGCCCGGCGCGGACTGCCGTGGAGAAAGAGCCGGCGAAATCGCCCGGCGATGAGACCCTGGTGCGGCAGTGCCTGGCGGGCAACGAGTCCGCCTGGTCCGCGCTCGTGGAGAAGTACAAAGCGCTGATCTATTCCGTCCCGGTAAAATTCGGCCTGCCCCCCCAGGACGCCGCAGACGTTTTCCAAACCACCTGCCTGGAACTTCTGGTGCGCCTGCCGGAGCTGCGCGACGCGCGCGCGCTGCCCAAATGGCTGATCCAGGTGGCCTGGCACCAGTGCTGCCAGTGGAAGCGCCAGCAGCAGCATACGGTGAGCCGGGACGCGCAGGAAAATCCGGTCGAACCGCAGACTCCCGCGGTGGCGGAAAGCCTGGTGCGCGAAACCGAAGAAGAACAAATGCTGCGGGAAGCGGTCCAGGGACTGGCCCCGCGCTGCCGCCGCCTGGTGGAGCTGCTCTTCTATTCCGAGGCGGCGCGGCCCTACAGCGAAATTGCCGCCGAGTTGGGTGTGGCCGTGGGCTCCATCGGCTTTATCCGCCAGAAATGCCTCGAACGGCTCCGCCGCCGGCTCGACAAGATGGGGTTCGTATGAAGCGCGCCGCCCCTGCCGGTGCTTCCCTGGATGCCCGCCTGGCGGACCTCACCCGGCTGGAAGATGACGCCAGCCGCCAAAAATTCCTCGCCCGGCACCGCGCGCTGGTGCGCCACGAAGTGGTGGAACAACTCGCACGCGCCGTGGTGGAAAAGGTGCGCGTGGATACACGCGCCGCGCTCCGCATGGCGGAAGCGGGGGAATCCATTGCCCGGCGCCTCCGCAAAAAAGAAAGCATCGCGCTCAGCCTGCGGGCCAAGGCCAACGCGCTCTACGCCTCGGGAGAGAATCGCGCCGCGGTGGAGCATCACGAGCAGGCCTTCCAACTTTACTCCGAGCTGAAACACTGGAAGGAAGCCGCGCGCACGCTCAGCAGTTCCCTGCAACCCCTGATCCTGCTGGGGGAATATGACCGCGCCTATCAAGCCTCCGAGAAGGCGCGGCGGATTTTCGAACGGCTGCACGAGCCGCTGCGCCTGGCGCGGCTCGAGATCAACGTCGGCAACATCTTCCATCGCCAGGACCGGTTCGAAGAGGCCCAGGCGCACTACGAGCGCGCCTATGAGGGCCTGCTGCCCAGCGGAGACACGGAAGGCATGGCCGTGGTGCTCAGCAACATGGCCGTGTGCCTGATCAGCCTGAATGATTTCCCGCGTGCGCTGGCCACCTATCAGAATGCCCGCGCGGTGTGCGAGAAGGGCGGCATGCCCCTGCTGGTGGCCCAGGCCGATTACAACATCGCCTATCTTTATTACCTGCGCGGGGAATACAGCCAGGCCATCGACAGGCTCTATGCCGCCCGGCGCGCTTGCGAAGCCACGGGAGACGCCTACCACTTTGCCCTCTGTCATCTGGACCTCTCCGACGTTTATCTGGAGCTGAACCTGAGCGAGGAAGCCCGGGAAATCGCCCACCAGGGCTTCCTGCGGTTTGAAAAGCTGGGCCTGGGCTACGAAGCCGCCAAAACGCTGGCGAATCAGGCCATCGCCAGCGGACAACAGGGGAAGATCGGCGAGGCCATGGAGAAATTCCACCAGGCCCGGCAGAGGTTTGCGCGGGAGAAAAACCTGGTTTGGCCCTGGCTGCTGGACCTTTACCAGGCCCTGCTGCTCTTCAACGAAGGACGCTACTTCGAGGCGCGGCGATTGGCGGTGGACGCGGCGGCCTTTTTCGACGCGAGTGTGCTCTCCGGCAAGGCCGCGCTCGCGCACCTGCTGCTGGCGCGCATCGCCCTGCACGTGGGGGATCTCCCCCAGGCCCAGACGGAGGCGGATGCGGCCCTGGCTCGCGTGGCACACCTGCAAGCCCCCATGCTCTCCTACCAGGCGCATTTTCTGCGCGGGCTGCTGGCGGAGCGCCGGGCAGAGCGCGCCGCGGCGCGCGCCGAATTTCAGGAATCACGGCGCCTACTGGAAACGGTGCGCAGCCGGCTGCAGGCCGAAGAATTGAAAATTTCGTTCGTGAAGAACCGCCTGCTGGTTTACGAGGCGCTGGTGGATCTCGCGCTCAGCGAGACTCCCGGCGAGCCGGC
>DATIYQ010000138.1:0-2852 GCA_035517515.1 Binatia bacterium | reverse complement strand
TCCCAGTTGCGCCCACGGCTTCGGCCTCCGCGGTCCGAGCGCGTCAGCCGGCTGATCTCGATGCGCAGCGTATCGCAAGCGCTGATGTAGTAGTGCGTGGTCAGGTCGGAATCGGAAAGCAGCAGCACTCCCGGTCCGGCTGGCGCTTTGTCGGAATCCCCCACACGTTGGGGAGGACAGGCCAGCAGACGGCGCACCTGCATCTCCAATCGGGCGACGCGCGAGGCCAATCCCGGATCTCCCGCGCGCGTCCGCAACTCCTCCGCATGCGCCCCCACCCATCCAGCCTCTGCCGTTGATTCCGTTCGCGGCGCCGGCGCGGCAACCCGCCGCGGCAGTTCCGCCTCGGCCGAGGCCGCTTCTGGCTCATGCCCTGCCCGCGGCGCAGGGGAGGCTGCCGCATTGGCTGGCTCCGCGGCCCCGCCTCTGCGATGCCGCCGCCCGCCTCGCCGCCCGCGCCGCCGCCGTCCTCCGCCTGGTCCCTTCTCACCCGCCGGTCCCATTGCTCCGGCGGCGGCTGGCCCGGGCTGCTCCGATTCGCTCACCGGTTCTGCCTCGCCCCCCGGGATCGCCCCGGCGGCTGCCGCTTCCTCGGCGGACGCTTCGTCCGTGCCCGTCTGGTGATACAAGCGATCCGGTAATCCGCTGCCCCACTCCTTGGGCGGCGCGGTTGCTTCTCCTGTGGAACGCTCCGCGCGCTCCGGCACTTCTCCCTCCGCCGGGGTCGCGGAAGGTTCTGGAACGGTGCCGCCGAGCCGGGTAATCGCCTCCGCGGCTTTCGTCCGCCACTCCTCGCGCCGGAAGCGCACGTGCGCGGTCCGGTACCACTCCAGCGCTTCGTCCATGCGCTGGCCGGCTTCATGAACCTTGGCCAGCTCGAAGGCCACCATTCCATCCCGCGTTTTCTGGAAGAGCTGTTCGAGTTTTGCCGGAGCGTCCGCCCCGGTGCGCGCTTTGCGGATCCGCGCTTGGACTTGTTTCCAGTTGCCCACGGAGGTGCATTCTAACAGCCGAAATGCGTGCCGCGCCAGAAAATCGCTTGGTGCCGGGCTCGAGGGCTCGGGAAACTCAGCGATTGGCTGCTAGACTTGAGGGCCGGCCAGGGGGATGGTACTCCAGCCGTACGACTGCAGCCCCTGCGCTGCGTCCATCCGTTTGCCTGCGGCTACCGCTTCATTTGCCGGGACTCTGGAGGATTTGGATGTCATATCGCGCGACGGCACCATCGATTTTCTTTCGGATCCTATGGACGGCGGGGATTCTTGCCGCAGCAGCCGTGCCGGCGCTGGGGCAGCAGGGCGGCGGTGCAACGCTCCCCGTCACCGCCGCCGATTACCAGCGCGCGGAGAAATTTGTGGGTTACAACACCACGCCGCTGGTATTTCACAAGATTCGGCCCGCCTGGCTGTCTGACGAACTCTTGTGGTATCGCGACCCGGTTCCTGAAGGAATTGAATTCGTCATCTTCGACCCCGTCCGCGGCACCCGCCAGCCGGCGTTTGATCAGGTCCAGTTGGCCGCGGCCCTCACCGCCGCGTCCGGTGCCAAACACGATCCCATGCACCTGCCCTTCATGTCCTTCGAATTCTCACCGGAACGGCAGTCCATTTCCTTCACCATTCGGGGGCAAAACTGGAATTGCGGGCTGCAGCCGTATCACTGCGCCGCCCAAGGCAAGCCGGCGGCTCGTGGCGAGGGGCCGGCACCCGAAATCAAGTCCCCCGATAGGAAGCGCGCGGTCTTTATCCGGGACTGGAACCTTTGGGCGCGAGACCTCGCCAGCGGCAAGGAAACGCAACTCACCACCGACGGCGCCAAGGATTTCGGCTACGCTACGGACAACGCCGGCTGGACGCACAGCAATCGCCCCATCGTGCTCTGGTCGCCCGATTCCAGGAAGATCGCCACCTTTCAGCAAGACCAGCGAGGGGTAGGGGAAATGTACCTGGTGGATACCAGGGTCGGCCATCCCCGGCTCGAGGCCTGGAAATACCCGCTTCCAGGGGACGAAGTGGTCACCACCATCCTGCGCGTGATCATCGACCTCGAGGGTCCGAAGGTGATTCGCTTGCAGCTCCCTCCGGACCAGCACCGCTCCACTCTCTGCGATGACGTGGCTTGCCGCGGCGGGCAATGGGCGGATGTGGAGTGGAGTCCGGATGGCGCGCAGCTGGCTTTCGTCTCTACCTCGCGGGATCACAAGCGGGAGCAGTTGCGCATCGCCGATGCCACCACCGGCGCGGTGCGCGACGTGCTGGAAGAAACCGTGGCTACGCAATTCGAATCCGGTCAGGGCCGCGTCAACTGGCAGTACTTGCCGGAATCCGGCGAAGTCATCTGGTGTTCTGAACGCGACGGCTGGTCTCACCTCTATCTCTACGATCTCTCCAGCGGCCGGCTGAAAAACCGGATTACCTCCGGCGAGTGGGCTGTGACCCAGGTGCTGCGCGTAGATGCGAAAACCCGTGCGATTTATTTTCTCGCCGTGGGCCGCGAGCCGGGCAATCCTTACTTCAGCCGCCTGTACCGCATCGGATTCGACGGCAACCAGCTCACCTTGCTCACTCCCGAAGAGGGCAATCACGAAGTGGTGGTGTCGCCCTCCGGGCGCTACTTCTCGGACACGTACTCCCAGCCCGACGTCCCGGCGGTCTCGGTTCTTCGCGATGAAAACGGAAAGCTGCTGGACACGCTCTCCAAGGAGGATATCTCGCGCCTGCTCGCCGCCGGATGGAAGCCTCCGATTCCGGTCACCGTGAAAGCGCGGGATGGCGCGACCGACTTGTACGGCCTGATGTTTCAACCCTCCACGCTCGATCGCGGCCGCAAATATCCCATCATTAACAATATTT